>CAZCTQ010000003.1:113124-142111 GCA_964501555.1 uncultured Aureispira sp.
ATATTACGCCCCTTTAGGGCTAATTGAGTGTTTCTTGTTTTTGCATAGGGCGATGCCCCATGCAGTGAGATAACGCCCTTTCAGGGCTGGGATACATGATTTTTCTTTTTGCATAGGGCCGATGCCCCATGCAGTGATATTATGCCCTTTCAGGGCTGGGATACATGATTTTTCTTTTTGCATAGGGCAGATGCCCCATGCAGTGATATTATGCCCTTTCAGGGCTCGCTGGTGTGTTTTTTTTGCATAGGTGACACTAAAAGATAGCGCTATTTAAATTATTACATTAAAATGACAAGACAAAATCGTCACTGAGAAAGTCATGTCTCTACCTTTGCGATCTAATTTAAAATGTTATAAGTAATGAATAGATTGTTTACATTATTATTAATTGGGTTTTCCTTATTGTCTTTAACAGTTCAGGCACAAACCTTTCAGGAAATCAGTTGTGGTGCTAATTATAAGTTTCAGAGTTATGTAAAACTTGAAGAGGGTACACAAAAGCAAGTGTCTAATGACGCTTGGGATATTGCATTTACGGCCTTTGGCACATCAGATGCCGGTATTTTTATCAATGAGTCCTCTACAAGTACAACGGGAGAAAACCTTCCTCAAACAGAGTTGTATGATGCAAAGTCTAATGATTTTGACGCAGTGATTGATATCAATAGCATTATTAATAATAAGACTTACAATAGCGAAATTAACTGGAACTATGGCGCTTTTAATGAAAGTCGTGATTTGTCAAATCCTTTTGATTATGGTTGGGGAAAGTACAATCCTCAGGGTCACAGCGTTACAGGCGATAAAGTATTTGTTCTAAAATTAAGAAATGGAAAATTTAAAAAAATTCAAATTTTCTCTTTAGCCGGTATTGTATATAATTTTAAATATGCAGACTTAGATGGTAGTAACCTTGTTACGAAGGCGATTAACAAGCAAACAGATAATTATGGTCAAAAATTGATTTTCTATAGCTTTACAACTGAAAATACTGTAGATATTTTGCCTAAAGGCGGTTTTGATATGATGTATGGTAGGTATATTGCTTGGGCCCAAGATCCAAACGGCACTACTCAGCAGTATTATAATGTAACAGGTGTATTAACCGGGCCTGGTATTAAAACAGCAGTCGCTAAGGGTGTTGATGTGAATACAGTATCAGAAAAAGACTATGCCGACAAATATTCAGATAGATTAGATGTTATTGGTTTTGACTGGAAAACTTTATTGGGTACCTCATGGGCTATTGAAAAGAATAGAGCTCATTTTCTAAAAATGGCCGATAATACGATTTGGAAAATTGTATTTATTGATTTTGAAGGTAGCGCTACGGGAAATGCGGTATTCCAAAAAACAAAATTAGGTTCTTCATCTGTAAGCCTGATCGATGGAGTCGAAGCGGGTGTCTTTCCTAATCCAACAAGTGATAACCTATACATAACATTGGATATAGCTAAAGATGGTGTAAGAGATATGAATACATCAGTTATTGATATGGTAGGTAAGGTTGTAAAAACAAGTATAATTCATGTACAGGAAGGACTCAATGTGTTTGAAGTAAATACTTCTGATCTCAAGTCAGGTACGTATCTAATTCAAATAAATAATGGTAAGCAATCCTTTGTACAGAAATTTGTCAAAATTTAATCATTTATCAAGTACGTTAAGGAATAAAGTTAGTAAGAGATAACAGTTATTAATGGGTGTTGGACAGATAAGGGTAGTTATAATAGTAGGATTGATATGGATTATTGCAATGCATCATTGTTATGGTCAAAAAGATACAGTAGATTATGATCATACATTGGATCAGGTTGTTATAACTGCCCAGTTTACACCTACAGATACGCGGCAGACGGTTAATTCGGTAAAAGTATTAAGCAGAAAAACGATTGAACAGCGGTCATTAGTGAGTTTGCAAGAGTTATTGCAGACAGAGACTAATATCCGGGTATCACAGGATCCTATCTTAGGTAGTGTGTTGAGTGTCAATGGCCTTAAAGGCGAAAACCTCAAAATACTTATAGATGGTGTACCTGTTTTGGGTAGGCTTAATGGCAGTGTGGATGCCGGACAATTACCACTTAATAATATTTTGAGGGTAGAAATCATAGAAGGAGCACAGTCATTATTATACGGATCAGATGCATCCGGTGGTGTGATAAACATCATTACAAAAAAGAGTCAGGCCAGGAAAATCGAATCCGAGATCACTGGACAGTACGAAAATAATGGTTTTCGCCAAGTAACAGCATCATTAGGTTATGCTGTAAATAAATGGATTATCCAGGCAAGTGGCAATATTCAAGATTTCTCACCAGTGCAAGATTCGACTATGGGCAGAGATCAGCTCTGGAATCCCAAAAAGCAAAAATCAGCACGCGGAATGGTGCGATTTATGCCGGATGACAAAACAGATCTAAGGATTACCAGTCAAGTTTTAACTGAGAAAGTGGATAATCTCGGCGACCTGAAGCGACCACAATTCAGACCTTATGCTTTTGATGATTATTATATGACTGATAAATTAGACATTAGTTTTCATGGCGAACGATGGTTAAAAAACAAAAACCTGGTGCAAGGTATTGTAGGTTATAATACATTTAGCAGGACTAAAAATTCGTATAGACATGATTTTGATAAAAATTATGATGAATTGCTTGAAGGCCTCCAAGATACTTCATCATCTAAGGGACTGCTGGCAAGATTTACATTGGCACATGACCAAGCACCTGAAAAATGGGCTTATTTACTTGGTTTAGAAAACTATTATGAAACAGCCAAAGGTACCAGATTAAATGATACTACCAGTGTAGAACGTGGTAAAGCCTTTTCAAATGACTTTGCGCTGTTTGGCAGTGGTAAATGGCGTATAAACGATCACTGGACATTGCAGTCAGGCTTAAGGTGGACGTATAATATGCGTTACGGCTCGGCACTTACACCATCTACATGGATTCATTGGCAGCCACATTTGCCAGTACAATGGAGATTTTCTTGGGCTTACGGATTTAGGTCGCCAGCTATTAAAGAATTGTTTTTTTCGTTTGTCGATATCAATCATTACGTAACCGGAAACCCAAATTTGCAGCCTGAAAAATCTCTGAATCTGAGGAGTGAATTGACTTGGGATGTTTTTAAAAACCGAAAATGGCAAATTCAGACCAGTCTCACTGGATTTTATAATAACATCAATAACCGTATTATTTTGACAGCGCTCGGGCCGGTACATTATGAATACAGAAATGTTGATAAATTTATGACTGTCGGCGGCGGCATTAAAACCGAAATAAAGTATCAGGACTGGTTGAAACTACAATCGGAGTGGGTCAATACAGGATTTAATAGTTCAAATACAGATAATGAGGCATCCAGACAAAGCTTATTTTGGTCTATAGATATGACTAATGATCTGACTGTCAGCTTCTTTGATAATAAATTTACTTGGAGTATCTGGCACAAACTTACAGGGAAAACACCTTATTTTTATAATCAAGACGGCAAAACACTACAGGGAAGCACAGATAGGTGGAATTTATTAAATACAGGTCTTTCTACCCAATTTTTAAATAATAAAATTCGCTTGAATGTAGGTGTCAAAAATATCCTTAATGTCCGTGAATTACAGCTCAATAATATCAATGGTATCCATATTGAATCTAGTAACCAGCAAGGACTACACTGGGGAAGAACCTATTATGTGGGTATAGCTTTAAAGATTTAATACGTCAGATTTTTCTTTATAAATCTTTATATTCTACTTGGACTACATAGAGTCGGATTGTAGAATGATAGTTGAATTTATTCTTCTAATACCCATTATATATTCAAATTAGTCCAATCTTTATAAAAAAATAGCAAATCTCTGCGTTAGAAAGCCTCATTATAGCTAAGGCTATATTTGCGTTTTCTGCCTTGATATTTACTATTTTTTCTACTAAATCTTTGGACCATTTAAAAATATAATGGGTATAAAATATGGTATTTAATCAGATTTATATATTTGTATTTATTGATATATCTTTTTTTATGGTTTGAATGATACATTTGTTGAATCAATTATCTGTATGAAATTCTGATTTTTACTGACATTTTGTCACGTCGTTTGGATAAAAAATCGTAATTTTGCATTCTTTAAAAAAATCATTATTACGATGAAGTTGTATGACGACAACGTGACCCTTATTGGGTTGAATAAAGAGCATGATGAACTCAGACAGGGCGAAGCACTTTTTTATGATTACTCGGATACCGGTCAGAGAAAATTTTATATAGAATCTTACGGTTGTGCTATGAATTTTAGTGATTCGGAGATAGTAGCGTCTATTCTTGCAAAAGAAGGTTATGGCCCGACTAAAGATATGGAATCAGCTGACCTTATCCTTATAAATACCTGTTCTGTTAGAGAAAAAGCTGAAGACACAGTACGTAACAGACTTAAGATTTTTAATAATCTTAAAGCTAAAAAACCTGAGTTATTGGTTGGAGTACTCGGATGTATGGCTGAGCGCCTCAAATCCAAGTTGCTGGAAGAAGAAAAGCTTGTGGACCTTGTCGTAGGGCCTGATGCATATAGGGATATGCCCAATCTGCTTGCAAGGGTTGAAGATGGCGAAAAGGGTATCAATGTTTTACTTTCCAGAGAGGAGACCTATGCTGATATCTCACCATTGAGGTTAGATAGCAATGGTATTGTTGGGTTTATTTCTATCATGCGTGGTTGCGATAATATGTGCACCTTTTGTGTAGTACCCTTTACACGTGGTAGAGAGCGAAGTCGAGACCCATACAGCATTGTAGCAGAGGCAACAGATCTTTATAATCGTGGTTTCAGAGACATTACACTACTAGGTCAAAATGTGGATTCCTATAAGTGGACTTCACCCGATGAGTCCGAAAAAGTAAATTTTGCCGGTTTACTAGAACGTGTAGCGTTAATACACCCGGATCTTCGCGTGCGGTTTTCTACTTCTCACCCTAAAGATATCACAGATGAAGTACTTTATACAATAGCAAAGCACGAAAACATCTGTAAATATATCCACTTGCCTGTACAGTCAGGTAATAGTCGTATCCTTAAACTCATGAACCGTACCTATGATCGTGAATGGTATATGGATAGGGTCAATGCGATATATAGAATAATACCGGATTGTGCAATATCGTCTGATATGATAGCGGGATTTTGTACGGAGACAGAAGAAGAACATCAGGAAACTATAAGTATGATGCATTTTGTAAAGTATAGCATGTCCTACATGTTTTACTATTCTGAGCGCCCAGGAACCCTCGCTGCAAAAAAATTGGTGGATGATATACCTGAAGAAGTTAAAAAACGAAGATTGCAAGAGATAATCGATACGCAAAACAAATTATCGACAGAGGTCAATGCCAAGGATATAGGAAAGGTGTTTAAAGTGCTGATAGAGGGAGATTCTAAAAGATCAGGAGAGGATTTTAAAGGTAGGAATAGTCAAAATAAGATGATCAATTTCCCCAAAGTTGCAGGTCTTAAAGCTGGAGATTATACTTGGGTTAAGGTTACAGACTCGACATCGGCTTCATTAAAGGGCGTTATCGTTGATAGGCCAGACAGCAATAATTAAAGATAATTTGTTTATTTACCATTAATAAAACTTGGTTAATTTGAATCTTCAACCTGTAAAACAAAGATTTGGAATCATTGGGCGCTCTCCGTTGCTGGAAAGGGCACTTCAGACTGCTGTCCGGGTTGCAGGTACGGATTTAACAGTACTCATACAGGGAGAGAGTGGAGTCGGTAAGGAAGTGTTTAGCAGGATTATACACGATATGTCCCTTCGCAAGCACAATAATTTTATAGCAATAAACTGTGGTGCAATTCCACCAGGTACAATAAATTCGGAGCTTTTTGGTCATGAAAAAGGCTCATTTACCGGTGCTGTAGGCGAACGCAAAGGATACTTCGAAACCGTCAACGGCGGTACAATCTTCCTGGATGAAATAGCCGAATTGCCTTTAGATACACAGGCTTTTTTACTCCGCGTCCTTGAAAATGGCGAGTTCCTGCGGGTAGGCTCGTCAAAGGTCATGACCACTGATGTCAGGATAGTAGCTGCAACCAATGTCAATCTCGAATCAAGAATCGAATCAGGTAGATTTAGAGAGGATTTGTATTATAGACTTAATACTGTACCTATTAGGGTGCCTTCATTGCACGAGCGAAGAGAAGATATCTATATGCTGTTTAGAAAATTTGCCGGAGATTTTGCTGATAAATACAAAACAGATTCCATTTTTCTAACGCCTGATGCTAAATTGATTTTAGAAAATTATAGGTGGCCGGGAAATATCAGAGAACTCAAAAACGTAGTCGAACAATTGAGTGTTCTTGCTGAAAATAAAGAGATAGATGCCGAACATCTGGTGGACTTAGTTCCTCAGATCAAGGAGCGCTACCTTCCTTCCAAAAATAATATTTTTAGCGGTAGTAGTGAAGGAGGATTTCAAGAAAGGGAAATCATTTTTAAATTTCTTTTAGAAATGAAAAATGATCTGAGTGATATGAAGTCCTTGTTTTATGAATTGGTACGTACCAATAATCTGACGCTTCCTGATATCACAAAGCTGAAAGGAAAATCCAGTGCTTCGTTTGCTGCAGATATTTTTTCATCTAAAAGTTATGATGAAAACGTGCACGATGCAACTGCCCCAAGGTATGATGATGGCAAACCCATTATTATACATAGTAAGGATGCATCTGCCTATCACGACTCTGAAGATGTCGAAGAAATACGCTCACTCGAAGAGATGGAAAAGGATATGATCCGGAAAGCACTAAAGAAATTTAATAATAGGCGTAAAGATGCTGCTGAAGAACTCGGAATTTCTGAACGCACACTTTATCGCAAAATTAGAGAATACAATATCATGGAATAATCGATTTAGACGACGCTGATAGGGAGATCATTGGATACCTTAGTCGTTAAAATCAATTATTTTGTCGGTTATTTTAATTTAGTAGAACTATTAATTGAAAGTTCTTGTTTTTTCATTATTAAAAAAATATAAATATTATGTGGATTTTATTAGGAATTTTACTTGTTCTGGCTTTTTGGGTCATGTCATTGTACAATAAATTAGTTTCACTCAAAAATAGAGTTCAGGAAGGATGGTCAGGTATTGATGTACAGCTTAAGCGCCGTTATGATTTGATACCTAATTTAGTAAATACGGTCAAAGGGTATGCAGCACACGAAAGTGGCACACTCGAAAAAGTGATTCAGGCGCGCAATATGGCAATGACAGCAAGCGGAAGTGGTAATATCAATGCACAGGCACAAGCAGAAACTGCATTGTCTGGTACATTAAAATCGTTGTTTGCTTTAGCTGAAAATTATCCTGATTTGAAAGCTAATACAAGTTTCCTACAGCTTCAAAATACATTAGGTGAGATTGAAGAAAGTCTGAGTAATGCCCGACGATATTATAATGCCTTAGTTAGAGATAACAACACTGCTGTAGAAGCATTTCCATCCAATATGATTGCTAATCAATTTAATTTTGGGAAATTTGACTTCTTTGAGATAGACAATGATGCAGAGAGAAGCAATCCTGTAGTTCAGTTTTAATCTGACACGTGGCCATTTTTTAGTATTATAAAGATTAATTTCTATGCTTAGAGCCAGATATATTTTACTTTGGTTAGTATTGCTTTTGCCAGTAATGATGCAAGCAGAATACTATGTTATAAATAACTATAAGGTAGATATCAAAATATTAGGCTCGGAAGGCATTTTTGAGGTAAAAGAATCTATAACAGTTGCATTTAGTGAGCCGAGACATGGTATCTATAGGTTTATACCTACGATATATCGTATAGATGATAAAGAAACATCTATAAAAATCTATGATGTCAAAGTCAACGGTTTTCAATATAATACTTATCAGCAGGGTAGTGATTTGATTGTCAAAATCGGAAGCCCGGATGAATATGTAGAGGGAATACAAACCTACAATATCTCCTATAAGGTAAAAAAAGGTTTTATGTTTATGGAGAATTGGACTGAATTTTACTGGAATCTAACAGGAAATGAAGCCGATGTACCTATTGGAAAACTAAGTTATTCAATTCAATTGGATAAGTCTATGCCGATGGATTCTACAGATTATTTTATATCAACTGGATCTTATGGTGCACGTGGAAAAGATGCAACTATTTCTTATTACTTGAATACGTTTTCTGGCGAAACTACAAAAAGCCTAAACCCTCGCGAGGGCGTGACGGTAGGTGTTAAGTTACCTTTGGATTATGTAAAGCGTCCCTCAAAATGGGAATTACTCTTTGAGGAATATGGCTTGGCAGGAATCGGTGGCTTGCTGTTTTTGTTCATATCAGGAATGTTTTACCGTTTATGGAGTAAATATGGAAAGGACTATCCGATAATTAAAGCAGTAGAATTCCAACCGCCTAAAGAACTGACCCCTTCAGAAGCAGGTGTCATCATTGATGAGAAGGCTGATGATGTTGATATCTTGGCTTTATTGCCGTTTTGGGCTAATAATGGTAAAATCACTATTGAGCGCATACCTAAAAAAGGATGGCTGGCAAAAGACGATCATATTCTAAATAAAATAAGTGATTTGGATGAAAAGGCAGCACCATACGAGCGTATTATTTTTAATGGTTTATTTGAAGGTCGAAAGTCCGTATCCACTTCATCACTAGAAAATACTTTTTACGAATATCTAAAGTCAGGCAAAGCATCTCTAAAAACACACGTGGAAGGTATGGGAGTTTATTATCCTATTTCTATCCATATGCAGATTTATGTGACAATTGCTTCCGTCATCTTGGCTATTCTTGCTGTATTACTGGGTATGTTTTTTGGCTCGATTATTTTGACAGTTGGATTAGGACTGGGTGCAATAGCAGGAATGATAGCAGCAGCTAATATGCTTAAAAAGAATGAATATGGCGTAAAGCTATATCAGCAAGTACTCGGATTTAAAATGTTTGTGAAATCAGCAGAAAAGGATAGGATAGAACGACTGCTTAAAGACGATCCTGATTATTTTGAAAAAACCCTACCATATGCTATGATTTTTGGATATGCTAAGGAATGGAGTAGCAAATTTGATGGATTGCTTTTAGAACCACCAAAATGGTATGTTACTCAAGGTGGATATATGCCGGGATATACATTTATGCCTTCAGATTTTGGCCAAGTATTTGACAGCGGCATTAGAGATATTCAAAGTGCATTTTCAAGTGTACCCTCATCATCAGGCGGTGGTGGCTTCTCTGGCGGCGGCGGCGGTGGCTTCTCTGGAGGTGGCTTTGGCGGCGGTGGCACTGGCAGTTGGTAGTTTATTAAATACGACTATTGCCTATATTGGAGGTGATACCTTTGTCCATACTGTTTTAAGGACTTCTATGATAGTATGAATTTTGTTTTTTGGATAGCAATAGAAGGCATATCAGCATTCAGGCTTATTGCTCATAGTGTATGAGTCGTATAAATTCCTTTCATTATATTAATATTTGTTCGCTACAAGAAAAAGGTATGTGTACAAAGCAATTTGATTTCTTACTTAAAATGCACAAATTACACATCACTTTAAATTTGAAGAGTTAAACATAGACAACTTTCCCTATAATTCTTACGTCAAACACTCATGCTAATAGATTATATTTAAAGGTAATTTCGTAAAGAGAACACCATTACTATATTTTTTTTAAAATAATCATATTTTTTTTGAAAACTACCTACATTAATTTGTATTGATTATCAAATAAATAAATATTATTAAAAATAATTATGTATTTTTTATTAAAGAATAATGTAAAAACATATTAAAAATATTTGTAATATGTAAAATGCATAATATCTTTGCGGGGTGATATAGTCTCGTAGTATGTCATATTTCCCTTAAACAGTAATTAGTGGTTTTATTTCTCAAAATAAAAAAATTAATTATGTCGATTTTACACAAATTAGAAACCCACAGACCGTTATTCACGCGATGGATGCAAGGTTTGTTTTTAATGTATCTGTTTATGGCTTTGCCTACATTGGTCAATGGTCAGAACAGATATGTCAGTACATCTGGCGCAAACTCTGGTGATTGTTCGTCCCCAGGTTCCCCTTGTCAAACGATTTCGTATGCTATGAGCCAAGCTGTAACAGGTGATAATATCCATGTTGACGCTGGTACATACAACGAAAACGTAGAGATAAACAAATCAGTAAACTTGTTAGGTGTATCTGGCACCAAAGTACAGGGAAGCCCTGGTCAATTAGGTACGTTCTGGATAGCCGGAAGTACTAATAATGTCACTATTGATGGATTTGAATTAATAGGATATGACAATTCTGATCCTGGTATAGAATATGCTGCTATGTATATTCAAGGCAATAATAACAATGTTACTATTAAGAATAGTACTATTACTGCTGTCGGAGAAGCTGGATTATTGACAGAGTACGGATATAATTCAAGCAATTTTATTATAGATAACAATACATTTAATGGTAAAACTTTTGTAGGTACTTACCCTGCTGATTGTGGAAGTGGTAATCAATTTACGGTATTTAATGTACCAAGGCAATTAGTGGTAATTAGTCCAAATGCTACTAATGTAACTTTTACTAATAATACGGTAAGTGGTACTGCAGGTGGTGCAGCAGACCCATTAGCTTCATGTTCGGAGCAGGGTAATATTTTAGTGACGATTGACTCTGATAATAATACGATAACTGGTAATACTTTTAATGGTGTTACTTCCAGAAATAATCCAATGTTACGAACGAGAGGTACAGGTAATAGTATCTCTGGTAATACATTTGACGGGTCAAATCTTTTTCCAGGTAGTTATTTTCATTATTTTACCGCAAATGCTTTAAATGGAGGTACTCCTAGTTCCCTTCAAGGCTTACTTGCTGCAAATACTTTTACGCCTTCATTTAGTTATTATATTGCTCCTAGTGGGGAAACTCTAATTTTACTTTGCTTACATCCTTTGACCAATTTACAAATCGTAGCTGATCCTATGGGTAATGTATGTTTAGGAGCTCAAAATATTCAGTATTCAGTAACTTATGATTATACTGGTGATCCATCAGCTTTAACATTTGTATGGTGTGCCTATAATAATGGTACGGGTACGGGTACTTGTTTTAAATCTTTTAATCCATCGGATGCAGTATCGAATCCGACTAGATCATGGACGTCATCAACAGGACATAAATCAGTAGGCGTGACGATAACGCAGCCTGGTTGTGACCCTGTTACTGCACTTTATACTTTTGATGTTGTTAAAGATCCTGTACAACCACTTGTACAATCATCTTCCCATGATTCTGATGAGAATGTATGTGAAGGTACAGAAGTATGGGCAGTAATTAACCCTGGTACTGATGGTGCGGGAACTTGTACTGATGAAATTAGATATTCGGTTGATAATGGTGCTACATGGTATCCTTATGTATCAGGTGCGCATTTAGTGATGGGAACACAGACGGTTAGGATACAGTCCAGAAGGGTATGTAGTGCATCAGGATGTGATGGTGCCGGCTCAGTATTTGCTGATATTATCCACTGGAATGCTAATCCAAAACCTAGTGTGGTATTATATCCTGTAGTAGGTGATGTGTGTAGAAATGCTGATGTACATATAGATTATGGTGTATCTGGAGGCACTACTCCATACAATCTTGTATGGTCAGGATCAGCTAATCCTTATTTTGCTTATCCTAATTTTAATAGTTCTGTTTATGGAAGCTATAAACTGATTTTAAGTGCAACAGATGCCAATAGTTGTTTTGGCGCTGATTCAATAATTATCAATGTCCGCGACCTTGTAAAACCTACTATCTCATGCCCTGGTGATTTGACTTATAATTTATCTAAAGGCAAATGTGATACACTTTTATATTTTTCGACTATAGTTGATGATAATTGTGATGGTGTTACATTGCATTATATTTCATCACTTGGTAATGGTGATATTTTCCCAATAGGAGTACATACTGTTTCAGCTTATGCTGAAGATGATGCAGGCAATCATTCTGACACGTGTTCATTTACAGTTACAATAGTTGACTATATTAATCCTAAAATTGGGTGTAAGAATATAGAATTTTCATTGGATGGAGACTGTAAAGGTTCCATCGCAGCCACCGAAGCACTTACAGGATGGAATGATGGGTCAGGCAATCCTAATTTAGGATGTCCAGGAGCATTTAGTATCGACATTATCGGAACTAACGGTGCAAGTTTAGGTAATATCCTTACTGGTGAAAATGCTGGTCAAACACTACCTTTCAATGTTTATCATGTTGGAAATCTATTATGTCATGGTTTCGTGAAAGTAGAAGATAAAATTGCTCCTACAGTTATATGTAGAGACACAGCTGTGCATTGTTTGACTGACTTAAGCAAAATAGTTACAGCAGAAGCTCAAGATAACTGTGGTGCTAATATAGTAAAAGTAAACGAAAAAATCATAAATTTAAATTGTGATCCTGATTATGTTTGTAAGATAGAGCGTACGTACAAAGCTGTAGATATTTCTGGAAATGAAAGTGCCCCTTGTACATCAACTATTTATTTACAGAGACCTAATAAAGATGGGATTATTCCACCTAAATCAAATGATACTTTAGAATGTTCTGCTACATATAAGAAGGACGCAAACGGGCATCCTCATCCAGATGTTACGGGTATTCCTTCTTTTAAAGGTAGAAATTTATGGCCACAGAGTGAGTTGGATTTAGTATATTGCAATTCTATTATTGACTATAAAGATGATGTGGTGGTTGCGACGCCATGTAAGACAAGAATCCTTAGGACTTGGACTATTACAGAATGGTGGTGCAGTACAGCTGTAGAGTTATTGGTAGCTGTTCAGGTGATTGACATTATAGATACAACACCGCCGGTTATCCCACAACAAGATAATTTTACTGTGACAACGAGTGCATTAAGTTGCTCAGCTTTAGTTAACTTACCTCAATTAGATATTACTGATAATTGTAATAATATCAAAAAGGTAATTATCAATGTAACTACTGATGGCGAACCAAACGGAACCATTAAAAACAATGGTGGAAGTTTAGAATTGGGTGTAGGAACACATACCGTTACTTATACAGCTTTAGACCAGTGTCTAAATCAGAGTGAAATGTCATTTAGAGTGACTGTAAGGGATAATACAGATCCGGTAGCTATTTGCGATCAGTTTAATACAGTCAGCTTAAGGGAAGATGGTCAGACCTTTATTACTGCTCAGTCTATAGATGATGGCAGCTATGATGCATGTGGAGGCGTAACGCTAAAAATCAGAAGAATGACTGATCCATGTAATACAGATCAGGACGAGGGTTGGTATGACAGTGTTGATTTTTGTTGTCTTGATGCTAATACACAGCCTATGATAGCTTTATTAGTTACGGATCGCGGTGGTAATACCAATATGTGTATGGTAAGTGTAAAAGTTCAGGATAAAATCAAGCCTACGATTACTTGTCCTGGCGATCTGACTATCGAAGACTGTTTGTTTACTTTTGATCCGTCTGAGAGTGGTGCTAATCATGCTTTTGGTACGCCGATAATAACAGATAACTGCCCATCTAATGTTCAGATTTCTCATGTGCTTAAGGATAATCGTACACAATGTGGTACAGGTACTGTTGTAAGAACAATGGGTGTTTTATTGGATGGTAAGACGACACAGTCATGTACCCAGACGATTACGTTCCTCAATACTGATCCATTCTATATTAATGGATCAAATCCTAATGACCCGAATGATGACGTTATTTGGCCTAAGGATTATATAGCATTAGGTCAATGCTCACTGAATGGATTATTACCGGAGGCACTTCCAGATTCATCCTCACATCCTATCGTGACTGAAGACGCTTGTGATATGGTCGGAGTAAGATATGATGACCAGATATATCCATTTACAACTAATGGTGCATGTTATAAAATAATCAGAACATGGACAATCATTGACTGGTGTCAAGATAACAAGACATGGTCTTATGAGCAAGAAATTAAAGTAATGGATAATGACGCACCTGTTTTTGATAATCTTCCTACAAATAAACTGGTATTTGAAACCATAAGCTGTGATAGTCGCGAGATCACCATCGGGGCTCAGGCTCATGATTGTACTCCGTCTGACGAATTGCAGTGGTCTTTTGTGATTACTAAGGCGGGAGCATTTTATTTGAGTGGAAATACTAGTTCGATTACTAGGACATTTGAAGTAGGAGACTACAGCGTTGAATTTACAGTAGGTGATAGATGTGGTAATTTAGCAAAAGCTTCATATAGTTTTAAAGTCGTTACGACAAAAGCAGCTACACCTGTATGCGTTCAGGGATTGTCTTCTTCTTTGACAATGATGGATACAAATGGTGATGGTATTGGAGATACACCACTTGTTATGTTGAGACCTGAGTTATTTAACAACAAGAGTTCACATGCATGTGGTTATAGTTTTGAGTTGAGTTTCTCAGCTGACACTAAGGATGTTTTGAAGACATTCACTTGTGCTGATCTTGGAAAACAACCTATCCAGCTATGGGTGACAGACCAAAATGGAAATACTGCTTACTGTAGTACATTTGTAGATATTCAGGATCCATTAAATCTTTGCCCTCCTACCGGCCCACTGGTTTCAACTGTTTCAGGTCGTGTAGCTAGAGAAAATAATAATGCTATTGAAAATGTCAATGTAGAGCTTGTCGGTGCAGAAAGCGATTTTACTAAAACAAATAGTGATGGTTCATATGCTTTTGCCAATGTAAGGAATAGTAATAATTATAATTTAATTCCTGGTAAAGATGGAGACGATATGAATGGGGTTAGTACTTATGATTTAGTATTAATTCAGAGACATATCCTAGGTCTTGAGCTTATCAAGTCGCCGTATAAATTACTTGCTGCTGATATCAATAACAATCAGACAATTTCTGCATCCGACTTAACAGAATTGAGGAAATTAATCTTGGGTGTTTATAATGAGTTTCCTAATAATACGAGTTGGAGATTTGTGGATGCTAATCACAGATTTACAGATGCTAATGATCCTTGGGCTTCATTTGTACCAGAGACATATACTGTAAGCAATCTGAGAAGTAATATGGATATTAATTTTATCGGATTAAAAGTGGGTGATATTAATGGCGATGCAGTATCGACTAAATTGGATGGAAGAGAAGTAAATACAAGATCTGCTTACACAATCGCAATCGAAGATAGGATTATGTCTAAGGGCGATATAGTAAGAATACCAGTTGTCGCTAATCAGACAGGAACTATACTTGGCTTACAAGCGCAATTGCAGACAAAAGGCCTTGTAGTTAGAGGTATTTATGGTAAAGCCTTGAAGGTATCGAATGCTGATTATGCATTACTTGCAGAGGACAATGTTAAAATGGCATTAGCTACTGGTGAGGGTGTCGCTATTATTTCTGGTCAGACTATGTTTGAAATAGAAGTTGAAGCAACTTTAGCAGGTAGATTGAGTGAAATGATCCACCTTGGTCAGGAAATGCATCCAGAGATGTATTCTGTGGAAAATAATATATCTAACTTCGGTATTAATTGGAGAAATGTAGCAACAGCTGAGCCTGTACTTTCTACAGTTACACCGAATCCATGGAACGCAAATGCTGAAATTAGCTTTGATTTACCTAAAGAAGGTATGGTTACTTTTAAAGTAAAGGATTATACCGGTAAGAAGTTGATAACGACTATTGATCAATATCAGGCTGGACACAATGTAATCAAATTAAACAGAAGTGAATTGCCTCAATCTGGTGTTTATTTCTACGAAATCAGAACTGAAAGCCAGATTATGACTGGTAAGATGATAGTAATTGAGTAAATAAGACTGTAATATTTAATTTATGGGCGGTTTGTCAGCTTTTTGTTGACAAGCCGCTTTTTATTTTGACAAAAGAAGCCATCTAACTAATATCCCAAAAGTGTCTAAAATACGGTCAGTATATCTATGATATCTTCAAAATGATAAAAATTAGCGTCTGTGATTGTTACATCTACTTGTTCGTGCACCCAAGTACTGTGAAAAGGTATATGGACGCCTATAGATCCACAGGCTAAAACTGGTAGGATATCGGATTTTAGAGAGTTGCCAATCATTGCAAATTCACTTGGTTCAATATCTAAGAGTCTCATTATTTTTTGATATTCTTCGGGTGTTTTTTCTGAGACGACCTCGATGTGATGAAAGTATTCGAGTAAACCTGATTTTTGTAATTTGCGCTCCTGATCTAAAAGGTCGCCTTTTGTGATGACAATAAGTTTGTATTTGTGGGACAAAGTTTCAAGTGCTTTTCTGGTGTTTTGCAGTAATTCTACCGGTTTGTTGAGCTGATGCCTGCCGAGTTCTATGATCTGGCCGATAGTCTGGACAGGTAAGTCATTGCCTGCAACATGTAGCGCTGTCTCTAACATGGACAGTACAAATGCTTTCACGCCATATCCATACAATTCAAGATTGGCAATTTCTGTGGTAAGCAATTCGCCGGAGAGGTCATCTTTGGATGCAAAGCCCGACATTAATTGAAAAAATGTATCTTCTGACTCTCGAAAGT
This sequence comes from uncultured Aureispira sp., assembly GCA_964501555.1. GTDB lineage: Bacteria > Bacteroidota > Bacteroidia > Chitinophagales > Saprospiraceae > OLB9. Next base: position 129,741 of record CAZCTQ010000003.1, read on the forward strand.
AGGTTTCGTTAACCCAAAGGGTATCATCCGCATCAAAGCCTATGACTTTTAATTTGTTAAGTGGCATAATCTGTAAAATTCAGCGCAAAAGTAGTGGTTAAACCTATTTTTCCGATTTTAAGTTGACAAAAATTTATCATTTTAATTAAAATTTAGAATGGCTAACCTCAGAGTATGACCTCGTCATTTAATCGCCGTTTAAATTCATTTGTTCCCCATTAGTTGTCAATTTCCATAGGCGAATCGTTCTGTCATCGCTTGCTGATATCAGCGTTTGATACTTTTTAGACCATAGGAGTTTATTGACAGAGTTGATATGTCCGCCTTTTTGAACGTCTATTTTTTGAATGGGCTGTAAGGTGTCCCTGTCCCATAAGCGAATCGTTTTATCCCTTGAGCCGGAAGCAATCATACCTGTATCCGGCATATCTACGATGCTGTTGACCGTGTACCAGTGCGCTGGTAATGATTGCAGGAGTAGGGGAGGATTGGCTATTTGCCATTCTTTGATATGAGCGTCGCGCCCACCTGTGATTAAAGCCTCATCATCTATTTGCAGTATGCTAAACACGCTGTTTTCATGGGCAGATTCTATAGTGCAGGTGACAGTCTTTGTCGTTAATGAAAACATATAAACATGATGGTCGCTTCCGCCGAGATAGAGTGTAGTACCTTGCTGGCCGGATTCGATACATCGCAGGCCTTTATGATTGATTTTATAGGAATGTATTGGGTGTCTGCTGCCGATATTCCAAAAGCAAATATATCCGTCCTTACTTGCTGTAACTACTTCGGTTGCTGATGTCTGGAATATATCAAAAATGGAAGATTGGTGTCCCTTGACTACCGTGAGGATTTCTCTTTTTCCAATGTCTAACCAAAACAGAGAGCCAAACATATCTCCGGCTAATAGCGTGTTCTTGTCTTTTAGCAGGCAAATGCTAAATAGTTTTGCTTCCGTCTTAGCGATTAAAACACCGTCACTCGCTGCTCCTGACAAATCCCATTGTACGATCCATCCGTCACCACTTGCACTGTAAAAATAGTGTTCGTCATCGGATGTAAGGTCGTAAACAGATCCGGTGAGCCCTCTTAATTCTTTTGATAATTGTATATGCCTTGTATCCATTGTTTGATTGATATACATTTTGCTGTAAAAAACGTATTACTATCAACAGTAACAAACAGAATGATGAAAATGGTTTTGAAATATAGTCAGGAAGAACGCTTTGGCGGATAATTTTTTACTTAAAACCGACACCAATACCCAATCCAAACCAGCCGGGTATAAAACCTGATACTTTTACAAGCATAGGATTCTAATTGATTTGAAAGCATATATCTATAGGTTCACTTCTTTTATGTAAAATAGTTTGTATATGAAGATTACGTCAATTATAAAATTATTTTATATGTAATTTAGTACCATTTATTTTGTTTGTAAAAATAGTTTTGCTAGTTTTGCAAATCGTAGTATCTGGTTTAGATATACAGTTTGAAACTAATTTTTATAACACCTTAAAATATTAACAATGTTGAAAAGGTTATTTATTTTATTACCCCTGTTATTGTCCTTTAGTCTTTGGGGACAAACTGAAGTTACTCTTGAAGTTACTAATGATGTTAATGTTATCAACGGTAAAGAGGATTGTATCGTCAGAAACTCAGACGATACAGAACATGACTAACTCTAATCCGTTATACACCTACTTTATAGATGATGAGCGGGACGGCATCATCAGCCTTCATCCGTTTATCTTAGAAGATATCGGAGGCTGGACTACTTTCATCAATGCCGTCAAATCTGACCCTAATATCACTTTCCGGTACACAGGCAGCCATGCCAGCCGGTTATTTGACGGGTATTATCAGCAGCTCTACAAGGGTATTGAGGTGGTGGACGGTGGCTTTACGATCTTTACCGATACCGAAGATATAGAAGCTATACCGGGGCCTTGCGACAATTGCCCTCCCCCTGTTGATCGGTGTGACGAGGTACACACCTTTGCACCTTATATATACGAGGGCATCGATTCTCACGGAAGCCCCCAAATATGGGTTTATACCTACTGGGACAAAGCAGGCAGATTTGTCGAGTCTCAAAAGGTATTTAAAATAAATTAGCAGTTTAACTTACAGTGAGGTGTCCATCTGCACCTTACTGTATGTTACTTAATCATGAATCATGAAGAATAATATCACACTCACATTCTTATTCTTATTTAGTGCTTTTAACGCAATGGGTCAAGTCAGTATCTCGCCTGAAATAGGACTAAATTACAGGCCGTATGATTTTCACGAACTATCTTATTATTCTAAACACAGAACACCTGAATTATATTTAGACCTGAATGGGGATGTAAACTTAACGCAAAGAATTGCTTTGCATACCAGCATTGGTTATATTTTTAGGAAAAATACATTTTCTAACAAAGAAGAGAATTTTTCTGGAATGTATCGTGGTGTCAAGTTTGTCAACAAAGACATGAATTTTAATATTGGATTATTATATGCGCTATCTGATAATATCAAGATTGGCGCAGGAGGAGGTATATTTTATAAGATAAATTCACAAATCTTAGCTGATTTTACAGATGAAGTTATAGTGGGAGATATAGAAAATAATATAATACCTAATCTTAATTTTATACTTTCTAACAAATTTCAAAAATTCACTTATAATTTGAGCCTCTTTTATATTCCTGAAACTGAATCTTTCCTTACACTCTATTCAAGAGGTATCACGGATGCAAATTTTGGTCTTTCATTAGGTGTGAGCTATGAGCTTTTCAAAAGTAAAAGCAGGTAAAACTTTCTTCCTTTTTAAATTACTCAACATGAATTGCTGAAATAAATGCAACTTCTATGTGTTTTGAAATGATTTTATCAGAAAAGAGAAGAAAGAAATCTTTCACCTTTTCGGAATGGTAAAAATTACTCATTTTGTGTGCCGCCTAAAAATTGCAATATTTATGAACCATTTAACCGGGTGCAAAGTTAGCAAATTCAGGCATTAAAAACATTTTTCTTCAAAAGCGTTTGATATTCAGATTATTTTATGAACTTTGTCAAAAGTTTTAAAATTTAAAAGTTTTGATAAAGTAAGTCATAGATATTTGAATATGAATAATATAGTTATTAGGGAAAATTTCTTATCGGAGTTAGAAAAGTTAAAAGGAGAGCATATAATCAAGGTTATTACAGGGCTCCGCCGTTCTGGAAAATCAACATTGCTGGAAATTTTTTCTGAAAAATTGAAAGAATCGGGCGTTGCTGACAACTGTATTCAACACTATAATTTTGCCTGTTTCAAATACTTGTCAAAGGCTACTCCATTATAACAATAGTCAAAGGATCTAATGCGAAAATTGGGGTTAAAATCACAAAAAAAGCGTTTGGTCTCAACATATTGAGCAAACGCTTTTTTTTTTATTAAAATGCTTCTTTACGGGAATATTCTACATTTTGTCAAAGACATCCATGACACTCTTTACGGCTGCTGACGAATCTTTAAGCAGCGCCATTTCGTCATCGTTGAGCTTAACTTCTATGATGTCTTCAATACCATTTATACCTAATTTTACGGGTACGCCTACGAATACTTCGTTTAGTCCATATTCTCCGGTAAGCTTAGCGCAAACAGGGAAAATCCTGTTTTCATCCTTAACGATAGCTTCTACCATTTGTGCAGCAGCAGCTCCCGGTGCATACCATGCAGATGTTCCCATAAGTTTTACTAATTCGCCACCACCTACTTTTGTTCTTTCAACGATAGCATCAAGTTTATCCTTGTCGATGAGCTCTGTTACCGGAATACCTGCTACAGTTGTATAACGTGGTAGTGGAACCATCGTATCACCGTGGCCGCCCATCAGTAATGCCTGAATATCTTTAGGTGACACATTCAATTCTGTTGCCAAAAATGCACGATATCTGGCTGTATCCAGAATACCCGCCATACCAAATACTCTGGTTTTGTCCAATCCTGAAGCTTTAAGAGCTGCATATGTCATCACATCCAATGGATTGGAAACGACGATGATGATAGGGTTTTTAGAATATTCCAGGATGGATTTAACTACAGAAGTAACGATATTGGCATTGGTAGAAATCAAATCGTCCCTGCTCATACCTGGCTTACGCGGGATACCGGCAGTGATAACTACAATATCCGAATTGGCTGTATCCCTATAGTCACTAGTACCTGTGACAGATGTACTGTAATGGTCTATAGGTGCCTGCTGCCAGGTATCCAATCCCTTACCTTTGGCCAATTCACCAACTATATCCACTAAAACAATCTCTTTTACTATGTCTTTATGGGCTAATACGTTGGCTACTGTTGCACCAACATTACCAGCACCGATGACGGTAACCTTACTCATTTATATTATTATTTAAAAAATTAAAAATTGATAGGAAGCACATCTTCCTAAAATGTAACGCAAAAATACAAATAGTGTTGTAGAAAACATCAAATACTTGATCAAATTATAGATCTTAAATTGCACGAATTGTGTTATATAACTACAATTGCATTTGATTATATCGAATTTTTGTTAAAAATTAATTTTTCATTTGAAAATTAAAATAATAAAATTTAACTTTGAGTTTAAATATTTAAAAATCCTCTGATTATGGCACAGTATGTATGTATGGATACGCTCCGGTTTTTGTTGTACGATGTTCATCATGGTGAAAGGCTGCTCGGATATGAGCGGTACAAAGATTTTGATAAGGCAGCTTTGGATATGCTTTTAGACAGTGCCAAAGCATGGGCAGATCAGGATTTTTATCCGGTTTACAGGGAGATGGATGAAAAACCTGCTTATTTTAAAGACGGAAAAGTTCATACACATCCTGCCGTCAGGAAGATATTTGAGGAAGCTGGTGCCAATAGCTGGATCGGTATGTATTTTGATGAAAAGGATGGTGGTATGCAATTGCCTTTCACCTTTTCAAATGCTGCCTTCCACATCCTCGAAGCTGCTAATAATCACTTGCCCGGATATTTGGGATTGACATCCGGTTCAGCGCATTTGATCGCATCCTTTGGCAGTGAATATCTGAAGCAAACCTATATTCCACCGATGATTGCCGGAAAATGGGCAGGCACTATGGCACTTACCGAACCCCAAAGTGGTAGTTCGCTGTCTGATATTACAACTTCTGCGTCCCTAATAAGCGAAGGTGTGTACAGTATCAAAGGTCAGAAAATTTTTATTTCAGGTGGTGATCATGAAGGTGTTGATAATTTTGTCCATCTTACTTTAGCGCGTATAGAAGGTGCGCCTGCGGGGACTAAGGGTATATCGCTTTTTGTCGTGCCTCAATTTAGAGTAGAGCAGGATGGGCATTTAGAATATAATCATGTAAAAGCGGTAGCAGATTTCCAGAAGATGGGTCAACGTGGTTATAGCACAGTACATCTTGTCTATGGCGAGGAAGATACTTGTCAGGGATTTTTAGTCGGCGAGGCAAATCAAGGCCTTAAATATATGTTTCAAATGATGAATGGTGCTCGTATCGATGTCGGTTTGTCTGCTGCATCTATAGCTACTGCTGCTTACTATGCATCCCTGCAATATGCTAAGGAACGACCACAAGGTAGAAAAATTCTCAATTCCGGTAAAAAAGATGTAATCGAAGAGCAAACTTTGATTATTAACCATCCTGATGTACGGCGTATGTTACAGCTGCAAAAGGCAGTGGTTGAAGGTTCTTTGTCACTATTGCTGGAATGTTCAATATACAATGATTTGTCTATTTGTGATGATACCGAAAATGGTCGTGACAGCCATTTGTTAGCTGAAATTTTGACACCTATGGCCAAAACCTATCCCGCTGAAATGGGCCGGATAGCTGTCAACAATGGCTTGCAGGTACTCGGTGGATATGGCTTCTGTACAGATTTTGTCCTGCAACAGTACCTGAGAGACATCCGTATCATGTCGATCTATGAAGGTACAACCGGTATTCAGTCGCTTGACCTATTAGGCAGGAAAATCCCTATGGAAAACGGAAAAGCCGCTCAGTTGCTGACAGCGCAGATGATGGCAACCATGCAGGAAGCAGCCAAACATGATAATCTTTCGCCTTATGCTACCGCCTTCGGCCAGCACATGGCTAAGATACAGAAAGCTTTAGAATATTTGACAGCTTATGCCTTTAAGGGTGATTTTGAAAATTATCTGGCGGATGCCAATATCTTTATGGAATTGGCATCAACGGTTATTATCGGACACCAATGGTTAAAGATGGCATTGGCAGCCCAAAAAGCTTTGGAAAAGGGCGATACCACCTACACTAATGATTTTTATAAAAGTAAAATTCATACAATGAGATTTTATTTTAAATATGAAATGCCTAAAACTTCTGCCTGCCTTGAAACTTTACTGAGTAAAGACAAGTTAACCTTATTGGAAGGCGATGATGCAATGATTTTTTAATTTTTTTAATACCATAAATACTAATTTAGAATGAATTTTGAAACGATATTATCTGCTGTAACAGCACAGGCTGCCAATGTTGCACCTTTTGGCGCAAAGCTTAAATTTGTCCTTGGTGAGGATGTGATCCTGATAGACGGTAGCGGCGACAGTAATGTTGTATCTACTGAGGATGCAGATGCAGCTTGTTCGATTATCACAGATACGGACACATTTACGAAATTGAAAAATGGCGAATTAAACCCTATGATGGCGGTGATGTCAGGCAAGGTAAAGATAAAAGGTGATATGGGGCTTGCGATGAAATTGCAGTCTCTTATCCAGTAAAATCTGGGTAAGGTAAGGATTCATAGATGGAGGCAGGTGTTATAATTGAATGACACTTGCCTTTTATATTTCATGTAGATTTATCAGGGCTTTAAGCATCTCCACTATCGACGATTTTCTTTCCATGATAATGTGAGAGATTCAAATCATGGTGCAAATATTGTAGGTTTTGATGTGTGATCTTTCCTGCGGCAATGATTGATATTTCCGGCGAAGCCATTTGCTGCATGACAGCTAAGGTTTTCATGCCTTCTGCTGCGGTAGGTTTACCACCGGACGAAAGGATAAATTTGATATTGGGTATCGCTTTTAATGCTATAATCTCGGAGACTACGTCTGTACAAAGGTCGATCGCTTTATGGACAGTTACAGGAAGTGGCATTGCCGCCGCCGCTATTTTTTTGATAGATATAATATCCAGATGGAATCGTTCATCACTGCCTTTTATCGTCGCGCCAAATACTATTCCGGCAATCGGAAGTTTTTTTAAGCGCATTACAACATCTGCCATGTCTTGGATTTCTTTTTTGGTAAAACAGAAATCACCACTACGGCTTCGGATCATTACTTTGACTGGGATATTAACTTTGTTAAGTACTTCAGTGACCATATCTTCAGAAGGTGTCAAGCCGTCAGATGCTAGATCGGCACATAATTCCAATTGGTCGGCTCCGGCATTGGCCGCAAGGATGGCTTCTTCCACGGTTTCTACACAGGATTCTTTTATCATAATGGACTTTTTTGTAAAATTAGATTGTGGTAAATTGATCTACAAGAATGGCTCAAAGTTACCATAAAAATTACGATATTTGCGGTTTAAATCGATTATAATTTACGTATGATACCTGTCCAAATACAATCCGACGATCATAAAATTAATGAAGGTGATGGGCAATCCGTCTTTTATACCGTGTTTACACCTGAAACAAAACCGGTACTGGCTACGGTGCTCGTGATACATGGGATGCAGGAGCATTCGGGTAGATACGAAGCTCTCGCCCTGTATTTTGCAGATCAGGGATTTGCTGTTTTGACATACGATCATCCGGGTCATGGTAAGTCTGTACCTGATGCTTTAGCGATGGGCTTTTTTCGGGAAGTGGATCCGGATGGACTACTTATATCTGTGGCTGATGAGATGAAAAATATTTTGAAAGAGCGATACCCGGAGGTGTCCCATTTTGTTTTGGGGCATTCGATGGGGTCATTTATTACAAGGTGTTTATTGCAGCAATCTGGCAGTGCTTTTGATGGTGCGGTTATCGTTGGTACAGGCGGGCCATTGGTGGGTATCGGATTGATAAAGCGTTATTTTTTGATGGCTAATCGCTTGAATCCACATCGCAGACCAGGTTTTAATAACCTCTTTAGCAAGGTCAACAATATCCGTTTTAGCAGAGATAAGGATTACAGCCCAACAAGTTGGCTGAGCCTCAATCCTGAAAACAGAATCAACTTTGAGAAAGACTCTTTATGTGGTCAACCCTTTACTAATAATGGCTTTTTGGGATTGTTCTCACTTTATCGTCAGGCTACACAAAAGGGCTGGACAACCCGTATTCCTAAGTCGCTACCTTTTTTGTTTGTAAGTGGTGCGGATGATCCTATTGGAGGTTTTGGCAAAGGTGTGCAGAAGTCTGTAGAAGATTTGAAAAAGGATAACTTCAACGATGTAGATGTCGAGCTTTATAAATACATGAGACACGAGATATTGAATGAATCGATACGTCAGGATGTTTTTAAGGATGTGCATACTTGGATGCTAAAGTGGATTAAATAGAGGAAGGCAAGTGTCTAATCATTAAAGTAATTCTATTTAAAACATGGACAATCTATTGTTTTGGCGTTATTTTTGGATAATAATTGGTACATATCATATTATTTATTAGTTTTGTTACTTCAATTAAAACACTATGCGTACCCAATCAAAATTGAGCATTTTTCTTGTAGTTTTCGTATTTTTGCCACTTTTGTTGCAAGCCCAGGACGACGATGCAGCTATGATTAGAAAGATATATGACGAGGCACTAACAAACGGTAAAACTTATGGCTGGTTAGATAATCTTTGTAAAAAGTATCCGGGGAGGATAGCGGGATCAGATATTTATGTCGATGCAGCTAAACATATGAAGATGCTGATAGCCGGTGTGCCTGGTGTAAAAAGCTATCTGCAGGATTGTGATGCTGAATACTGGCATCGGGGACAAAAGGAAGAGGCTTATATTGTCGCCCGCAATGGCAAAAGGGTAAATATCAATGGCCTCGCTTTGGGTAACTCTATAGGTACACCTAAGCAAGGTATTCAGGCAGAGATAATAGAAGTGCATTCGCTTGACGAATTAGAAGAATTGGGCAGAAGTAAGTTAGAAGGTAAAATCGTGTTTTTTAATCGGCCGATGGATCCTAAAAAGGTTCGCACTTTCTATGCCTATGGTGGTGCTGTCGATCAAAGGGTCTGGGGACCAACTAGGGCAGCAGAATATGGAGCGATTGGAGCCTTTGTTCGATCTATGACTACCTTGAATGATGACGTGCCACATACTGGAGTGACGGTTTATAAAGACTCATTTCATCGGATTCCGGCTCTGGCTGTGAGCGCAAAAGATGCAGATGTGATAAGCGAATTGCTAAAAAAAGGTCGGGTTACTGGATTTTATAAGGCAGATTGCAAGTCCATGGGTATGCGATACGCACCGTCTGTGATAGGCGAGATTAAGGGGTCTGAGTTTCCGGATGAGATCATCGTAGTAGGCGGGCACTTAGATAGTTGGGATATTTGCGAAGGCGCGCATGACGACGGTGCTGGTTGTGTCCAGTCATTAGAAGTTTTAAGGATATTGACAGAATTGGGATATAAACCTAAGCGTACCTTGCGGTGCGTGATGTTTTCCAATGAAGAAAATGGATCAGCCGGTGGTAAAAAATATGCTGAGGTTTCTAATGAGCAAAAAGAATTTCACTTAGCCGCTATCGAGTCGGATGCCGGTGGCTTCACACCGCGTGGCTTTAGTTTTGAGGCAGATACATCCGTTTTTAAAACGTATTACAAGAAAGTTAATGAATGGCTGCCTTTATTGGAAGGGTATGATTTACAGTTTGTAAAAGGTGGGTCTGGTGCCGATGTAGGGCATTTAAAATCTCAAAAAGGCCTTTTGATAGGCTTAATGCCGGATTCCCAGCGATATTTTGATATTCACCATTCTGTAGAGGATAATATGGGTAAGGTCAATCAGAGGGAACTCGAATTGGGAGCAGCTGCGATGGCCAGCTTAGTATATTTAATTGATAACTATGGTTTAAAATAGCGTATGGAAAAGGATAAGATAGTATATGTTGACGATTTGAGTTTTGTGAGTTATATCTGTGCATCGGAGATAGACAAAAAAATTGAAGAAATAGCGGATGCTATTCGCGAAGATTATCATGACAAATATCCTATGTTGCTGGTGGTGATGAATGGTGCATTTATATATGCAGCAGATTTGATGCGTAAGCTGGATTTTCCATGTGAATTGAATTTTATACGTATCAAGTCTTATCATGGTACGAAAAGTACCGGAAAAGTAGATATTTATATGCCACCCAATATCGAATTTAAAGACAGACATATCATCATCCTTGAAGACATTATCGATACCGGAAATACAATGGCTGCCTTCCTACCGGAATTAGAAAGAAGCCATCCTGCGAGTGTCGCAATCTCGTCCATTTTGGTCAAGCCCGATGCACACAAACACGAATTGGATGTGAAATATCCCGGTTTTACGATCCCAAATAAATTTGTGGTAGGGTATGGCTTAGACTATAATGGTAAAGGTCGGAATCTCAGAGATATTTATCAACTGTACGAAGAATGACACCCGAAGAAAAGGCTCAAATCATCGTGCGAAAGATGATGCTTGAAAAGGATGCGTTTTCTCAATGGTTGGGTATAGAAATCGCATCGTTAAAGCCGGGTTTCTGTACGTTAAAAGCTACTATTCGCCCCGAAATGCTCAATGGCTTTGCTATCGCTCACGGTGGTATAGCTTATGCGCTGGCTGACAGTGCGCTCGCATTTGCAAGTAATAGCCACGGGATAAAGGCAGTATCAATAGAGACTTCAATCTCTCATACTAAGCTAATTTATGCCGGAGATACGATTTGCGCTAAAGCCGTAGAAAAAAACCTGACGCGGCATCTCGGTATTTACGAAGTAGTGCTTACCAATCAGCACGATCAGACAGTGGCCTTATTTAAAGGGACTGTGTATAGGAATGGGGAGGAATGGACGGGATTGTAATATAAATATCAAAAAAACTATGACTATATTATATATGCTGTCCCATTTCATATTATCTCATGATTACTATTTTCTTATTTTCTATCGTGTGCATATTGTCATATTCAATACTAACCAGATATATGCCATGTGGTAGCTGACTGATATCTAAATCAAGATTTGACACATTGCCTCCAGTATGCACATCCTGCATTAGATAACCGGACGTAGTGAAAATCCGAACAGTAAAAATATTATTGCCGGAAATATGAATTTTGTCCGATGCCGGATTAGGTGCTATGGTTAGGGTAGTGACACCTGCTGCGTCTGATGACCACTGGCTTACCTGCTGGCAGAGTGCGTGGTCATCATAATGAGCCTCTCCCGCTACCGTCTCTAATGCCGCTCTCGCACCATAGACAGCCTCGCCGCCGTACAGCGGACAGGCACCCGCTATCCATGACAGGGTGCTGATATCCGCCCCGCTCAAGCTGTCTGTCAGCATCCACCTCCCAAGTACCGTCAGCAGTGCCTGCTGGTGCTGCCAAGGTGCTTCTGTCAGTATCAAGGATTGCAGTGCTGTCAGTGCCGCATGGATGTCCTGATGATGCTGCACCTGCTCTGTCGCGTAGATGGCTGCGGTCAGGCTGTCCGCCGATGCCGCCACTAAGCTATAATCCGCACTGCTGACCCGGGCATGGCTGCGCTGCCCGCTCACTGCATAATGACCCACACCCGATATAGTACGCGCTGCCCCATACAGCACGCCCAGCGTCGGTGCGTATGCCGTCATGAAGGCTTCTATGCCGGGACAGGTGCTGTAGCCTGCCGAATCCGCCTGTACCAACTGATAGAGCTGCCAGATGCTGCCTGCGTCCTGCTCCTGCTTATAACTTTCAAATGGAATCGCCTTTTGGATAATATCATTAACCAAAGCTACATCCATGATATAGCGGACGTTGTTGGCGGCAGTTACTACTCCGGTTTGTGGTGTTGATTCCGTCGCTGCATCCGCTTCCATCAGGTAGTCCCGGGCTGCCGTGTACATCCTTTTTGTAGCTGCATCCTCACCCGGCCTTTGCGGTGGGTCTTCATTGCCTGGTGCGCTGGTCTCGCAGTCACGCGGTGTTAGCAGCGTACTTCTCTTTACAAACCATTCCTTATCATGTGGGATGATAGGATCAGGCCAATATATGCCCTGATTTGGATCGTCCGTTACGATAAACTGAGACTTTTGAATATAATCTTGATCTGTTGCTAAATGCTTGGCACCTACGGTCATGCTGCTGCTGTACCACTTATTAAAATAGTGTTCCTGCACACCCATCAGCGCA
>CAZCTQ010000004.1:0-140574 GCA_964501555.1 uncultured Aureispira sp.
GTCACATCGCCCGGGGGCTTTGCGACGTACGAAGCCCTACGGGACTTCGTACATCAAGGGTTTTGCAAAATGGCGGAGTAACTGCTAAATCGAAAGTTTGTGCTTCGTAATCCGCAAAAGCCAATTTTATTGGCTTTATTTCTTATTTTAGCAAATAGAATTGGCTTTTGCTACGTGTCGTCTAAATCGAAACTTTTCGCTTCGATTTTCCGCCACTTCGCAAAGCCCCGGCACGTTAGCACACATTTTAAAACAAAACGTATGAGAAAAATAATTTTAATCGCTCTAATCGGAATAATCTCGAACCTTGTTTATGGCCAGAAAGATATGACCGAATACAACCTACACATTAGTAAAGCTGATTCGTTGTATAATTCAAAAGATTTTAAAAATTCTGCAATTGAATATCAAAAAGCATTTGATTCCAATGACGGGAAAGCATATCCAAACGATAGATACAATGCTGCTTGTTCATATGCTTTATCAGGCAATTCGGAAAAAGCTTTTTTCCATTTATTCTATTCTGCGGAACATCCGAATATTAAATATAGCAATTATACCCACATAACAACCGATTCTGACTTAAACTCACTTCACTCAGACAAACAGTGGGAGAAACTCATAAAAATTGTTAAAGCAAACAAAGATGAAGCTGAAAAAGATTTAGACAAACCACTTGTTGCTATTCTTGATACTATTTACCAAGAAGACCAAAAATACAGAAGACAGATTTCTGAAATAGAAGAAAAGTACGGACGTGATTCTAAAGAAATGCAAGCACATTGGAGTCTAATTAACGAAAAAGATTCAATCAATTTAATTAAAATAAAAAAGATATTAGATGAACGTGGTTGGCTTGGTCCCAAAATAATTGGAAACCAAGGTAACTTAACATTATTCTTGGTTATTCAACACTCTGACCTTGAAACTCAAGAAAAATATTTACCAATGATGAGAGATGCAGTTCAAAAAGGAAATGCAAATCCAAGTAGTCTGGCTCTTTTAGAAGATAGAGTAGCACTGGGAAAAGGAGAAAAGCAAGTTTACGGTAGTCAAATAGGTAGAGACCAAGAAACAGGAGAATACTATGTTTTACCTTTAATTGATCCTGAGAATGTTGATAAAAGACGATCAGAAGTTGGACTTGGAACAATTCAAGATTACGTTTCGAACTGGGGTATGACTTGGAATGTTGAAGAATATAAGAAGAAACTACCTGAATATGAAGCAAAACAAAAGAGATAAAAACGTGTGCTAACAAAAAAATTGGCAAGAGTGGCAGAAACGTCTTCGATTGAACATTTAAGTAAAATCAAAGTTTCTGCTTCGATTTAAGGTTTAGGGTAAAAATGCCACCCTCGCCAATTTTCCAGACGTTATGTGGCATTATAAACAGATCAAAACATGAAAATTGAACTTAACAGAATAAAAAACGACAGAACTGCTAATATTGCTACACGTTGTCCACATTGCGGACATTTCGGGACATTTGTTCCTGTGGCAGGACATGACATATACACTTATTTTGTTTCGCAGCATGGAGAACATATCTCTAATTATTTGGGAATAAGAAAATGTCCAAACGAAAACTGTAAAGGACACCTCTTTTTTATCGCAAACAGTAGTAGAGAAGTCTTAATGACTTCGCCAAGCGAAACTATTCCATTTGACAAAGAAAACATTCCTCAAAAGGTATTGAATGCATTTGAAGAAGCTATCAATTGTCATTCTAACTCTTGTTTTATTGCTTCGGCAATAATGATTAGAAAAACTTTAGAGGAAATTTGTATAGACAGAGGTGCAACAGGGAAAAATTTATTCAAAAAACTTGAAGACTTAGGAAGTAAAATTCTAATTCCACATGAACTATTGAATGGAATGAATGAGCTAAGACTTTTAGGAAATGACGCTGCACATATTGAAGCTCAGACGTTTTCCGAAATTGGCAAGGAAGAAATTGAAGTATCCTTAGAATTTGCTAAAGAAATATTGAAAGCGGTTTATCAATATGAGAATTTATTGCAAAAACTAAAAAAATTAAAAGACAAAACAAATAACGCCACATAACAGGCAGTTTGTCAAAATGGCGGGTTCAGTGCTAAATTCAACGGTAGGACTTCGATTGAACCCTTGTGCAAAACTGAACATTTGTACTACGATTTCCGCCACTTCTCCAAGCTGCCGAAACGTTATAAGCAATGGTAACGGAACGCGGCACATACAAACGGACAGGCGACAAAGAGCAAAGCACTAATTGGGCGACACACAACCCGACAAGCAGAGATTTAATTTTTGCCCCATCCGCATTTTTTTGTTTTTCTGCCACCGCACAAGTGGCACATTTGGTTTTGCCCGACACACAAGCCAACGCTTCGCAAAACCAAAAGAGCCACTTTTTTGCCAACGCTCAACAGAAATTCACTTACTAAAAGGTTTTAAAAGAAGATAACTTATGCAATACATTAACCCTATTGATATTTTGGAATTATCTAATGTTGCAGAAGCAAGCAACATAGATAACGAAGTTATCAAAAAAGCAAAGAGAAAGCTCTTTGCAGACATTGACTTGTCCGACAATGGAGTTTACGAATATTACGGACTTCAACTTACAAAAGGCGATTGCGAAAGAGCTATTGAGTTACTTTCAAACAACGATTTGAAAGAATACTTTTTGTATTTATCAAGCAATAAAAAACTGAACGAGTTTTTAATAAACGGCAATGACGAAGTATTTGAAAGTTTTAAGCAAGACAGCATTTTTAAATTGCCCGATTTTGTAAATTTCATCAGTCCGTATTTTGCACCAAAGTTTGACAAAGCACTTTTACAGGCATTTGAAAACGAAGATTTGCAACAAACAAAAGCAATTCTAAAAACTTCGTTTCTCATAGCACAAAAAGACATCAATACTGCATACAGAAGCATTTCAATCGCTATTCAAAACAGAATTGCAGAAATCAACGAAATAAAAAACGACATCAAAAATGAAATCAGCGATTTTGATGACGATAGTATTGAAAATGCCGTTGATTTGGTAACTGAAAATTTTCCAAGCGATATTTTGAATGTGTTGCCAAATTATTTTCAAAGTCAGATTTTGAATGTTGCAAAAGCTATCAATTATCTGCAATTAGCAATTTGGGACAACTTTGATAATACGCAAGTTCCAAACGATTTGCTTGAACACGTTTTGAGTTTAAACATAAGCGGACTTGACAAGCCAACTTTTGAGAACAATTATAAAATAGTAAATAAAAAACACCGTGAACGTATTGAACAGGAAAGAAACGCACCGACTTTAAGAAAATACGCAGGTTATTTTATTCAAGCAAAAACAAAGTTGAATGAAATTAAAAACAAAACAACTACACCGCAAAGTGTTCTAAGTTGGGCAAACACAGCGTTTCAAACTTCTGAAATAAACGGTTTGCCAAGCGTTTTTAATGAGATACGAAATCAAATTGCATTAGCATTAAGAGCATTATCGGTAGAAGTTTGGAACTCATTTTCTAACATTGACGTAGCAATTTCTTTGATAGACAAAGCCAATAATATTACAGGTTTAACGGCTGAGACTTCAAGAAATATACAAGATGCAAAGCAACAACTTTCAGCATTGAAAGCTAAAATCAATTTAGCCAATCAAAGAACAGTCAGCCGAACACCAACATATTCAACTTCAAATAGCAATAGCAATTCAGGGAGCAATAGAACAATACTTTATCTTGTTATCGGTGTGGTAATATTGATTGCCATTGCAAAAATTAAATCTTGTAATAGTGATTATACCCCAAAATCTACATACAATTACAAAGAACCAACCAAGACATACGACAATAATTCTAACAGCAATTCTCATTCGCCACCAAGCACAAATTACGATTATACACCGCCTATTGAAAGCAAATACAAAGGCAATCAATTAAAAGACGGAGCATCGCCGCTTGACGGTTGTTTTGGAAAAGGTGTTTACAATGGTAACGCAACATTAACCATTAAAAACGGTGGAAGTTCTGATGCAATAGTTTGTCTTTACAGCATTGCAAGAGGCAAAACGATAAGAAATGAATATGTCCGCAGAAATTCAAGTTTCACAATGTCAAACATTGCACAGGGTTCATATAAAATCCGTGTTTTCTATGGTAATGATTGGAATCCAAGTCTTACAAACAGTTGCGGAACAAAAGGAAGTTTTGAAACAGACGTGAATTTTTCTGAATTTGACGGAACAGAATATTTTGAAGATAGCGACAGAGGTTACACCATTGCAACTATTACACTTTACACCGTTGCAGGTGGAAACGCTTCTTCATCAGCAATAGACCAATCAACATTTTTTAATAACTAATTCACAAACGAAAACAATATGCAGGAAATAAAAAAAGTAACCGTAAAAGTGCCACAGGCATATCTTGATTTTATGAACCAGATTTTTGAAATTGAGAAAAAGGCGGGCAATCTGAAAGAGGAACATTCCATTCAGCGAAACATCAACAAGATGAAAGGCATAATGGAAGAAGAATTTTTTAAAGGAAGTACAACCATTGGCTTGTCTTATCATAATCCGTTAGGCGAAACATACAGCGAAACAAGAACGGATTGCGAAGCAACCATATCAGGCACTGGAAGCGAAAACCTTGAAATTATTGAAGTGATAAAACCTATCATTTACTATTCTTATCAAGACAATGAAAAGGTAATGAAAGCAATCGCTCAACCTGCCATTGTAATTGCTCAATCAAAATCTTTAAACTAAAAAAATATGGGACTATTTGATTTTTTAAGACCTAAGAAAAATATTATTGTAGCTAAAAGCTCTATGGACTTTTACGATATAATGTTTGATACATTAGTTGATATTAAAGGGACATCTTTTTTTTATCCAAATTCAGATGATTTATTGTTTTTTGCAAGTGAAGGAAAGATATATCTAAATCCAGAAAATAAAAACAAAGAGGGCGAAATTGCTATGTATGCTTATATGTGGCTTCGGAATATTTCCACAAAAAAAGAATTACATAAGCATATAGTTAGTACGTTCTATGATGAAAAATATTATTCAGAATCTGAAAAATTTGCTTTTATCAGTAGTGTTTTAGGGAAAAGTATTCAACAGTTGCAAACCGACCCCAATGCTGTGCATCAGATATTTATTAGAACATTGGCTTATATAAATATTATTGAAAGATTTACAAAATCTCTCTTTTTATTTTTTGAAGAACACGAAGAAAGTGAATTTAAACACTATATCACAATAGTAAATAAAGACTTTCCTAAAACATCTAAGATTTCAAGAACAGATTTAACAATTCAAGATATAGACCGCATATTTCTAAGAGATATGTTATCAGGCAAAGCATTAAAATAATTAAAAAATCATACAAAAATGGACAATACTATCAACTTCGGAATTGACTTAGGCACAACCAATAGCACCATTACAAAATTTGTAAAAGGCGAGATAGTCATTTTCTCAAACCCGCAGGACTACGGAAGAAATACGCTTCCGTCTGTTGTTTCTTTCAGAAAAGACAAAATTACTGTCGGAAACAAAGCCAAAGAATATTTGGAAAAAGACCCAAAAAGTGTTATTGGCGTTTTCAAAAGAAAAATGGGAACAAAAGAAAGTTTTAAAATCAAATCGTTAAACGAATCCAAAACACCAATAGAACTTTCTGCACAAGTGCTGAAGGAGCTAAAAACTTTTGTAACCACAGGCGAAAGTTTAGATGCGGCAGTAATTACCATTCCTGCATCGTTTGACACAATTCAGTCAAACGCCACAAAAGAAGCGGGAAAACAAGCGGGATTTAAACAAGTGGTTTTGTTACAAGAACCCATTGCGGCAAGTTTGGCGTATGCCAATATGAAAAAGGAAAAAGAATTACAAGAGGGGCAATGGTTGGTTTATGATTTGGGCGGTGGAACTTTTGACGTTGCTTTAATCAATATCAAAGACGGTGAAATGAAAGTATTAGACCACGAGGGCGACAACTTTTTAGGTGGTGCTGACTTTGACAATATGATAGTTGAAAAATTACTCATTCCAAAAATTAACGAGCAATTTTCTTTTGAGAATTTGGAGAATGAAATGAAAAGTGCTTCGGGAAAACTAAATGCAAAATACTATGTATTGTTGCGTAGAGCGGAAGAAGCAAAAATTATTCTTTCATCAAAAACATCGGCAGAAATTGTTGTGGATGGTTTTGAAGATGAAGACGGTAACGAAGTTGATATTGAAATTACAATTACACGTTCCGAATTTAACGAGTTAATAAAACCCAACATTGACGGAACAATAGAAATGATAAAGCAAATCCTTGCAAGAAATTCGCTGAAACCAGCAGAACTACAATTTACGTTAATGGTTGGTGGTTCTACTTACATTCCTTATGTCCGCAACAGAGTAGAAGAAGTTTTACAGATACCTGCAAATTGTGAAATTGACCCGACAACAGCAGTTGCGATTGGTGCAGCATACTACGCAGCAACAAAACCAAAAGAGTTTGAAAAATCGGAAGCGAAAAAGAAAACAGCAATTTCAATCAAAACCGCATACAACAAAGCATCAAAAGAAAAAGAGGAGTTGTTTTCAGCAAGAGTAACAGGAAGTTTAGACGGACTTTCATATAGAATTACAAGGCAAGACGGTGGTTTTGACAGTGGATTGAAAAAGCTAACAGAAAGAATAAGCGAAGATTTGCCATTAGTGGACGGAGCGTTTAACTTCTTTTCTCTTACTGTTTATGACAATCAAAATAATATCATTGAAACGGACATTGAACCTATTGGCATCAATAGCGGATTTGGAATTAGCGGACAACCAATACCAGAGGACATTTGTTTAGAAGTAGACGATTATGATAATCCGGGCAAAACAAGATTAAAACCGATTTTCTTTAAAAATGCAATTCTACCGTTACGTTCACAAGCAATTAGTTTTCCTTTGAACAAAGGTTTGATAAAAGGCAATGATGATGATTTTATCTACATCAACATTTTAGAGGGTTCTCATTTGGCATTACCCGAAGCCAACAAAGGAATTGGTTTTATGGAAATACGAGGAACGCAAATCAAAAGAGATATTGCAAAAGGTTCTGACATTGAAATAACGCTTGCCATTTCAGAATCAAGGGATATCACTATTTCCGCCTATTTGAATATGGCAGACCAAGAATTTAAACAAACTTTCAATCCAAAAGAAAGACATACACCGATTGAGTTTCTGAAAGAACAAGTTGAAGATTTGTCAGAAAAGTTGGAGCAAGAAATAGAAGAAGCAACCGAAAAAGAAGATTTTGAAACAGCAGGAGCATTATCAAAATTAAAAAAAGAAATGGAGGTTGTTTCAGAAGAAACCGAAAGTTTAACAAGCGATGACGTAACGGATAAACGTTATCAGTTGGAAGATAAGAAAAGAAAGATTGCACAGGAAATTGATAGCGCAACTAAAAATAAAAGGTTGCAACAAGTAAAAGCACAGTATTACGAAACAAAAGATGAGTGCTTAAAAATGTTAGACCAAAACGGCAACGACCACGAACGAAAAACATTTAACGACATTGTTGCCCAAGAGAGTGCATCTTTTGCAACCAACAGCCCTTTGAAAATTCAGGAAAAGTCAGACGAATTGTATAGCATTATTGCAAAAATTCGTTGGCGAACACCTGTATTTTTGAAAAATATTTTTCAATGGTGCAAAAACAATCAAACAAGAATGAACGACCAAGCACAAGCAAAGAGTTTGATTGATGCAGGAAATTTCGCATTAGAAAGTCAGAATTGGGAGCGACTTTCAGAAATAAATAGTGGTTTGCTAAACTTGTTGCCAAGAGGTGCAGAAAAAGAAGCAACTACAAGAATTGGTTTTGGACTTTAAAACTCTATACAATGAAAAATACAGATTTTAAAAATTTCCTTTTCAAGTCGGCAGTAATGGCAATGGCTTGTGACGGACACATTGCGGAAGAAGAAATAAACGCAATCAAAAAAATCGCTGCCAATGAAATTTCTTTTATGGAATATGATATTGAAGAACCACTAAAAAGCAATATTGATTACATAAAAGCAAATGGGAAAAATGCCATAAATCAATATTTGCAGGAAATTTCAGGTTACGACTTCAACGAACATCAGGAGCTTTTGCTAATGGAAATTGTATTGAACATAATCCAAGCTGATGAAAAAGTTGAAACAAACGAATTAAAATTCTTGCAACTTGTAAAATCAAAATTGAAAACAGACGAACAAACATTGATTGTGAAATTTCCGCATCAAGTTGATTTTATTATGGATTTCAACAATTACGGGTTGCACCAAGAATTTACTGATGAACTTAAATTTGAATAACATCATAAAAGTTGCATTAGCAATTTTGTTTTTCCTTTGCTTACTTGATATGCCTTACGGCTTTTATCAACTTGTAAGATTTTCGGGATTAGTTGGCTTTGCAATTCTTGCCTACCAAGCTAACCAACAAAATAAGCAAACGGAAATGATTGTTTACGGAGGACTTGCTTTGCTTTTTCAACCGTTTTTCAAAATTGCATTAGGCAGACAGGTTTGGAACATCGTGGACGTTGTTGTAGCTGTTGGGCTTATTCTTTCGCTTTTTGTGAAGCCCAAGAAGCACTCTTAAAACAAAAATTTAAGGTTACTATTGCCTAATGAATTTACTTTTCATATCTTTGTAGTGTTTTTCAAATAACACTAAATGGCTATAAAAGATAAAATACTATCTTACTCTGTTGCTTTTCTGTTAGATAAGCTAAACGGACAAAACCAAAAGTGCTTTACCATTGATGAAGCATATAGCTTACTTTCCGATTCTTCCAAAGATTCGGTAAAGCGAATGTTGGGCAATATGGTAAAACGTGGCTTACTTATGCGGGTAAAGGAAGGACTTTATTACGTTATTCCGTTTGAACAAGACCCCGAAACTTTTATGCCCGATTGGCATTTACTTTCGCAATATCTTGTTGGCGATGCGGAATATTATGTTGGCTATTTTTCAGCTTTGCAAATTCATAGTTTGACAACTCAACCGAATTTGAAAGAGCAAATTGTTGTAAACAAGCAAATCAAACCTTCTACCCTTTTGGTAAAAGGTGTTCCGTTTCAGTTCATTTATCACAACGAAGCACATTTTTTCGGCAACAAAAAAACGTGGATTGATAGTTTCAATAAAGTGCAATGTTCTGATTTAGAAAAAACATTTATTGATTGTTTGTTCAAACCGCAATATGCAGGTGGTATTACCGAAATTGCAAAAGCCATTCACAAATCAAAAGGCAAAATTGATTTCAATAAATTATTGGATTATGCAAAGCGTTTCAATTCGCAAGCCGTGATAAAGCGTTTAGGATTTTTATTAGAGTTATTAGAAATTGAAAATCCTGTAATTGAAAAATTGCAAAAGTTGCGAACCAATTCTTTTGTAGCATTAGAGCCGTCATATCCAAAAGAGGGCAAAACAATTTTTCGTTGGGCAATTCAACAAAACCTTGACAGCAATTCAATTCTTTCACCGATTTATACTTAGAAAATGATAGAACCAAAGGAGATAAACAAAGTTGCGGCAGCAAACCGAGTAAACGACAGACAAATTGAAAAGGATTATATTTTGTCGTGGGTGCTGTATGCAATTTCAAAAAACAAAACTCTGAACAATGCTTTGGTGTTTAAAGGTGGAACGGTTTTGAAAAAAGCGTATTTTGAAGATTACCGTTTTTCGGAAGATTTGGATTTTACATTGATTGATGAAAGTTTAACAAATGAACAAATAAAAACAGAGTTCAATAATCTGTTTGATTTTATCAAAGAAGAAGCAAATATTGATTTACGCATTGATGAAAAGAAATGGACAATCCACGAAACAGGAAGTCCGCAATTTTACATTGACTACGTTGCTTCCTTGCAGGGAAATATGGGAAGTCGTGATTTGAAAATTGACATTACAAGAGGCGAAATTTTAGAAACGAAAATTGAACACAGAAACATTTACCGCAACTATTCTGACCTTGAAGAAGATTTTACGTTGCAATGCTATTCGCTTGCCGAAGTGTTGATTGAGAAAATGGCTGCATTAATGGGAAGAACCGAGCCAAGAGATTTATACGACTTTTGGTATCTGACAGAAATAGAACGCTTAGACGTTTCTGACTACATTTATTCCTTTAACAGCAAAGCCGAACATAAAAAGCAAGACCCGAAAAAGTTTATGGAAAAAGTATTGAGTAAAGAAACAGCATTTAAACGAGATTGGGAAAGAAAATTGGCTTCACAAATTCACGACATACCCGAATATGCAGAAGTTTTCAGAGGAGCAAAAAGACATTTTAAGTTCTGACAGATAAGCCAACGCTAAAAGCAAGCACAATGCCAAAGCCACACAAGCCTACGCTACAACCAAAGCTTTGTCAAAGAGCTTGCTTTGCCACCGCAGACAGAAAAACAAAAAAATCTTGCCACTCTTCGCAAAAATTAAATCTGCCAACGCACTTGCCGACAGACAACGACAGATGGACAAAGAACCACTGCTTATAACATGGGTTTGCCAAAAGCGGGGTTGAACTGCTTCTATTGAGCATTTGTGCAAGATTCAACAGCAGTAATTCTATTGAGCTTTGTCCTAAAAATCCCCGCCTTCGCAAAGCCCGCGGGCGTTATCGGCAACTCGAACAGACCCGACACACCATCAAACTACGAACAAATTTTGAGCAACTTTTTTACTGATTGAAGAACGAACTTTGTTAACTTCAATTTCCATTGACCCATCAAATTCCTGACGGCTGACAATTTTTATTTTACTACTCAAACCTAAACCGAGCTTGACAACATATTGTAAGAATGAAGAACTATTGTCTTTTACAGCAATTAATTTATACGTTTTACCCACTTCAACCTCAGATAAAGTTTTCCGCTTCACAAATTTAATCTCACCCTTGGCATTGGGTATCGGGTCACCGTGGGGGTCTGTTTCAGGGAAATCCAAAAAACTTTCTAACTGTTCTACCAATTTATTAGATTGAATATGCTCTAATTGTTCCGCAACTTCGTGAACTTCGTCCCAAGTAAAGTTAAGTTTTTCGTACAAGAATGTTTCCCAAAGTCGGTGCTTTCTTACCGTTTCTACTGCAAGGTTTCTTCCTTTATCTGTGAGCGTTATTTTTCCATATTTTTCATAAGCAACCCACTCTTTTTCTTTCAGCTTTTTAAGCATATTATTTGCCGTTGCAGGCGTAACATCTAACATTTCTGCCAGTTCATTAGTACCTGCTTCCGATTTTTCCTGTATTTCATTGGTTAAATGAAACAACGCTTTTAAATAATTCTCTTCTGCTTGTGATATCATTTTGCAAAGATAAAAAGATTTATCAAATTTAATTTGTTAGATTAATCTAACTTTTTTAGTTTTGCAAGCGAAAATTAGATTCAAAAAAAATATGGGAAGAGTAACGATTACATTTATTTTAATGATGTTTGCTACATTTGGTCAAGCACAACAGCGAACAATTACAGGTTCTGTAAAGAATTTTGACACCAAACAACCAGTTGAGTTTTGTACTGTTTTGCAAGAGACTACTCAAAATGGTACACTAACAGACGAAAAAGGAAATTTCAAGATTACCCTTGTTCCAAGCAATGATAGTATCAACCTTGTTTTTCAAAGTATGGGTTACGAGACAGACACTTTGAAAATTTTGCCCAATCAAGATAACTATATTTTTTATCTAAAACCTAATTCTACTAACTTAGATGAAATAGTCATTACAGGAACAACAAGAGCAACTTTAATCAGAGAAAATCCCATAGCGATAACACCTGTTTCTGCCAAACAAATTGAAAGAACGGCTGAAAGCAATATTATTGATGTCTTGGTCAAAAATGTACCGGGATTAAAAGCTTTAAAAACGGGTCCTAATATTTCAAAACCTTTCATCCACGGTTTGGGCTACAATCGTGTATTGACATTGTATGATGGTATTCGCCAAGAAGGACAACAATACGGTGATGAACACGGAATTGAAATTGATGATTACAATATAGAACGGGCGGAAGTAATCAAAGGTCCTGCGAGCCTTTTGTATGGTTCGGATGCCATTGCAGGAGTAATAAGCCTATTTCCTTATATCCCTAAAAATAGTGATGGAAAACTGCACGGAAAATATTTAACTGAATATCAAACCAACAACAATTTAATTGGTAACGGTTTACGGTTGGATTATTCCAACAAGCATTTTTTGTTTGCCTTAAATAGTTCTTACCGAATGGCAAAAAACTATCGTAATCCCATTGACGGCAGGGTTTATCTGACCAATTTTAATGAAAAAAATATTTCAGCTTTGGCAGGATATAAATCTTCAAAAGGATATACACATTTAAACCTAACATTGTACGACAATCATCAAGGTATTCCTGACGGTAGCCGCGATTCTCTTACCCGAAAGTTTACAAAACAAATCTTTGATAATGACGATGATATTAAAAACCGTCCGATTGTTTCAGACAAAGAATTAAATTCTTACAAAATCCCCGATTTATCACAACATATTCAGCATTACAGAGCCTATCTGCACAGTTTTTACGAAGTAGGAAATGGCGATATAGATATTTTATTGGGTGGACAACAAAATATCAGGAGAGAATACTCACATCCTGAAATCCCCAAACAGGCAGGAATGAATATGCGACTGAATACTTTGAACTATGGGATTAAGTATAATGCACCCAAGTTTGCTAATATTGAAACTTCTATTGGCATCAATGGAATGTTACAAAACAATAAAAACAAGGATGCGACCGATTTTCCAATTCCTGACTACAATTTACACGATGGCGGACTCTATTTTTATGGCAAATGGAAAAAGGACAGATGGAGCGTTAGCGGTGGTATTCGTTATGATTTAAGACACGCTCAATGGAATGATTTTTATGTTGCCGAAGATGCATTAACAGGTTTTGAAAAACAATCCGATGCAGATAATCCAAATGTAGATTTGCAATTTGAAGCATTTAAGAAAACATATCACGGCATTAGCGGAAGCGTTGGAGCAACCTATCAAGCCAATAAAAACATCAGTTTGAAAGCCAACATCGGACGAGCTTACCGAGCACCAAACATTACAGAAATTGGAAGTAATGGATTAGACCCCGGAGCACATATCATTTATTTGGGTAACAGAACCTTTAACCCGGAATTTTCTTTACAAGAAGACTTGGGAATAAATCTGAAATTTAAAGACGTTTCGGGAGAAGTGAGCCTATTCAACAACAACATTCAGAACTTCATTTATATGACTGCTTTAGCCGATGCCCAAGGAAATCCGATACTTGATGCCCAGGGAAACAGAACTTACCAATATCAGCAATCCAAAGCCCAATTATATGGCGGAGAATTTTGGTTAGCAATTCATCCAGGAAATTGGAAAGGTTTTCGTTGGGATAATGGTATGAGTGTAGTTTATGGATTTAATCGCAAATCAGATTTAAAAGGAAAAGGAACGGAAGGCGAATATTTGCCACTCATCCCACCAATGATGCTCAACAGTGGAATTTCCCAAAGAATAGAGCCAAAATCAAAATGGCTAACTTCCATAACCCCAAAATTTGAAGTAGAATATGCTGCTTCACAAAACAGGTATTTAGGACTGAACGGAACAGAAACAGCAACGCCATCATACACGCTTTTTAATCTTGGCTTCACTGCCGAAGTTAATTATTCAGAAGGTAAGAACATTCAATTTGTGTTTCAAGTAAATAATCTTTTAGACAAAGCCTATCAATCCCATCTCAACCGTTTGAAATACTTTGAATATTATGAACATTCACCAAACGGACGATATGGGATTTACAATATGGGAAGAAATTTTGTAGTGAAAATGATAGTGCCATTTTAACGGAAAAAGATTTCTAAAAATAAAATGTCAAGTAATTATGTCCGAAGTTTTAAAAATTAAACCTACTTTTGCGTTGTGTCATTGCGTTTGAGAAAATATTGTGCTTCATTCCTGCTGTTACTGTTCCTTTTTCCAACAGTAACAGAGCTTGTACACGATTATATCCACAAAGACGATGTTCATTGTACACAAACAGGATTGCATTTTCACAAAACGGAACACCATTGTGCAATTGATGATTTTGTTGCTTTCGTTTCGGACATACCCCCGTTTCAGCAATTTGTATTTCTTACTCAAATTGAGCATTCTGAATACGTTTTATCTTACAAAACACCTCACGTTTCCGAAACGTATAAATGTCATTTTCCGTTAAGAGGTCCGCCTATTTGTTAATGATTATTTACCATTTTATCCCTCTCTAATTTTTTAGTGAGTGGATGTGCTTGCCTATAAAGGCAGGAAATAATTTATTAATAACAATACTCTTAACAATATCAAAAATGAATAAATTTATTTTTATGTTGGTTGCATTCTTTGCGACCACAATGAGCCTTTATGCTCAAAACAAAACTTCCTTACAAGGAAAAGTAATTGACAAAAAAAATGGTGAAGCCTTAGTAGGCGTTTCTATCTATTTTCCTGATTTAAAAACAGGTGCTATAACTGACACTGCCGGTATATACCAAATCAACAACCTGCCTAAAACTACCCTTTTGGTAGAAGTAAGTAGTAGCGGTTATCAACAAATATCCCAACAGGTAGATTTAGCAACAACTACTTCCCTGAATTTTGCAATGAAAGAATCCGTTACCGAATTGGGAGAAGTCGTTATAACAGGACTTTCCAAAGCCTCAGAACGCAACCGAACACCGTCACCCATTTCAGTGATTACACCAATTCAATTAAAACAATCATCAGCAACCAATATCATTGACGCCTTGGCAACGCAACCCGGCATTTCACAAGTAACAACAGGGCCTGGTATTTCCAAACCTGTCATTCGTGGGTTAGGCTACAATAGAGTGGTTGTGGTTAATGACGGTATTCGTCAGGAAGGGCAACAATGGGGTGATGAACACGGCATTGAAATAGATGAGTACGGTGTAAATCGGGTTGAAGTACTAAAAGGTCCTGCAAGTTTGGCGTATGGTAGCGATGCAATGGCTGGAGTTATCAATATGCTTCCTGCACCCACTTTGCCAGATGGAACTATAAAAGGAAATGTTTTAGCAAATTACCAAACTAATAACGGCTTAATTGGCGGTTCACTTAACCTTGGTGGAAATCAAAAAGGTTTTGTTTGGGATGTTCGTTATAGCAACAAAATGGCTCACGCCTACCAAAACAAATATGATGGATATGTTTTTAATTCAGGGTTTAAGGAAAATAATTTAGGAGCAATGTTAGGTTTAAACAAATCTTGGGGATATTCACACCTTAATTTTAGTATGTACAATCTTACCCCCGGAATTGTAGAAGGAGAACGAGACTCTGTTACAGGACAATTCACTAAACAAGTTGCGTTAAATGATTCTACGACTGATGAAGTTGTTGCTACTAATTCGGATTTTAAATCATACAGGTCAAGTGTTCCCTATCAAAAAATACATCACTACAAATTAGTTTCAAGCAATAACTTTTACCTTGGAAAAGGGTCCTTAAAAACAACTTTAGGATGGCAACAAAACCAACGACAGGAGTACGCAGAAGCATTAGACCCCAAAGAATACGGTTTGTATTTTTATATGAATACACTTAACTACGATGTTCGTTACAACTATACTACAAAAAATAAAATTGACCTGTCTTTTGGTACAAACGGAATGTATCAAAATTCGCAAAACAAAGGAACAGAGTTTTTAATTCCCGATTACAACTTGTTTGATTTTGGTGTTTTTGCACTTGCCAAAAAGTCTTGGGATAAATGGACTTTAAGCGGTGGAATACGCTATGATTTGAGAAATGAACACGGCAAAGATTTATGGCTTGATGCAAATGGAGAAAAGACCGAAAACCCCGATGCGACATCTGAACAACAATTTGCTGCTTTTCATTCAAAGTTCCACGGAGTATCAGGAAGCATAGGTGCAACATATCAGATAAACGACATTCTTTATACCAAGCTTAATTTTTCAAAGGGTTTTAGAGCACCTAATATTGCCGAAATATCTGCAAATGGTGTACACGAGGGAACTGTACAATACTTAATCGGTTCACCAAACTTAAAGCCAGAAAACAGTTATCAGGTAGATTATTCCTTTGGCATTAATTCAGAACACGTAACCTTAGAGACAGATTTGTTTTACAACAACGTTGCAAACTACATTTTTTTGGAAAAGTTACAAAACTCATCAGGAACAGACTCTTTAACCAATGGCTATCAAACCTTTAAATACACACAAGGAAACGCCCATTTATTTGGTGGAGAAATTACGTTAGACATTCATCCGCATCCGTTAGATTGGTTGCATTTTGAGAATAGTTTTTCGTATGTTCAATCTATTCAGGCAAACCAACCCGACAGTATGCGTTATTTGCCATTCACGCCTGCACCTAAATTACATTCTGAACTTCGTGCAAATGCAAAAAAAATAGGCAAACACCTTGCTAATGCTTATGTAAAAGTGGGAATTGATAATTATTTTAAACAAAACCATTTTTACGAAGCTTTTGGCACAGAAACAGCAACATCGGGATACACTTTATTGAATGCAGGAATAGGGACAGACATTGTTGCTAAGAATAGAACGTTATTTTCTATTTACATCAGTGCAAATAACTTGACAAACAAAGCATATCAAAGCCATTTAAGCCGTTTAAAATACCTTGAAGAAAACAATGCAACAGGACGAATGGGAGTGTTTAATATGGGTCGTAACTTTAGCTTTAAACTCATTGTGCCGATAGACATAAAGAAGTGAGTTAACAACTTATAGGCTAAAGGAACTACCGATAACAAACATATTTGCAAAAGCACGGCTGAAGGAAGCTATTGAGCATTTGTGCTACTATCAACTTTTGTGCATATATTCGGCTGACGGTTTTCAAATGCCGTGCCTTCGCAAATATGCCTTCACGTTGTAGGCAATTTTACGAACGACCCCCAAACCACTAAAACGGTAACGCTGTTGTTTGCTTAATATGACGCATTACAAACGAACTTTGGATTTTGCTGATATGCGGAATGGCTGACAGTTTTTGAGTAACGAAATCATTAAAAGCATCGGGGTCTTTTGCAACGACTTTTAGAACGACATCAAAAATTCCACCTGTAACATAAGCATCCATTACTTCGTCCAAATCGGCTATTTTTTCCAAAAATTCATCAACATATTCTATCCGCTGACTGTTTAGCGAAACATTGACAATTACGGTAAACTTCAACCCGACTTTCCGTTGATCAACAATAGCAACATATTCTTTTATGTAACCGTCATTCTCTAACTTTTTAATTCTGTCATAAACCGAAGTTCGGGACATATTTAAGCGTTCTGTAAGGTCGGAAATATCAAACCGTGAGTTCTTTTGTAGCAGTCGCAACAACTCAATTTCCTGATTGCTTAATTCTTCCATCGGATTTTTTCCGACAAAGGTAAAAAAATAAATCAATTTTCGGACGAAACACAATTAATTGTTTTAAAATTAGAATTGTTTCCGTATTTATATTCACATACACATACATAATATCAATTTTAGTAATTTTGTACGGACAAAAGAAAAAGAATGACAAAGTACATTATCATCGTTGCATTAGGTGCTATCAGTTACGGCACATTGACATCGTTTGCAAAAATTGCTTACGGACAGGGTTACACCGCAGGGGAAATCACTTTTGCCCAAGCATTGATTGGAGCAATTATTTTGTGGGCATTTGTGTTGTTCAGAAACATTAAAAATCGTTCCTTCAAATTAGTAGGAAATTGGAAACTTATTTTGGCAGGTACTTCAATGGGATTTTCTGCCTTTTGCTTTTACCTTTCCGTAAAATACATTCCTGTTTCATTAGCGATAGTTTTGATGATGCAGGTTTCGTGGATTAGCAATTTGGCAGAATGGTTAGTTTTCAAAAAACCTCTTTCGGCATTGCAAATTATTGCATCAGTTATTGTTGTTTTCGGAACTGTTTTGGCGGGAAATTTACTAAATGTAAACGACCTTAATTTTTCATTTACAGGAATTGCATTAGCATTATCATCAGCATTTCTTTATACGCTTTATGTTCTTTTTACAAGCAGGTTAGGAAACGAAACGCCAATGTTTGAAAAAAGTGCGTTGATGACAACAGGTGCAGGGTTGATGATACTTTTAATTAATTTTCCGTCTATTACCACAAGCACACATCTTGACTTTGGTTTACTGAAATGGGGAACATTTTTAGCGATTTTCGGAACAGTCATACCGCCTATTTGTTTTACAACAGGAATGCCCAAAATCGGTGCAAGTTTAAGTGCTATATTATTGACTTTGGAATTACCTGCCGTTGTATTTTGTGCC
This sequence comes from uncultured Aureispira sp., assembly GCA_964501555.1. Taxonomy (GTDB): domain Bacteria; phylum Bacteroidota; class Bacteroidia; order Chitinophagales; family Saprospiraceae; genus OLB9. Next base: position 18,393 of record CAZCTQ010000004.1, read on the forward strand.
CACATTATTCTTGGTGAACAAGTTACTTTTTTACAAATCATAGGAATTGCAATCATGATTGGGGCTATCATTTGGCTTAATCTTGCAAAATCAAAAAGAGAAAAACAAAACACAGAAAATTTAGCCGTATGAAACATAAAAACCTATCGAATAAAATAGACCAAGATTTTACTTTTTAGTAATTCTCATTTGATATAACAGCACTAACAAACCAAGTCCGGCAAGAACAGAGCCTACAAGTCCGGTATAAATTAATCCGATATATTGAATAGTTAAACCTCCGATAATGGAACCTCCGGCAATGGCTAAATTAAACCCTGCTATATTTAATCCTGATGCCACATTATGACCGTTTTCAGTATGTTTGTGAGCAGTTGCAATCAATCGGTTTTGTAGCGCAGGGACAGAGGCGAAACTAAAAAAACCAAGCAATGAAACCAACATTGCCATTGCCACAAGAGAACCGGCAAAGAAAGTTGTGCCTAATGCCATCAAACCGATTCCGAAAATAATCACCACATTTGCTTTGTCAATACCCAATCTATCGGTAAGTTTTCCTCCAAAAAGATTGCCGACAGCCGAAAATATTCCAAACAGAAAAATATAGAGCGTAACTTGAGATGGTATTAGATGTGTTTCTTGCACTAATGTTGTAATGATATAAGTGTAAACAGTGAATGAACCGGCATACGCAAAAACGGTAACCAAACTTGCAGAAAGTAAATTTGGATGAATGATGTTTTTGAATTCCTTTTTGAATTCCAATTTATATCCTTTAGCTACAGGCAGTGGATTTTTCATCACAAACAGTAATCCAAGCGTGCCTAAAACACCAAACAATCCGATGATTGCCATTATCCATCTCCAATCCATTAAACGCCCAAGCCAGTTGCTAAATGGAACACCAAATGCCAAAGCAATGGTCATTCCGCCAAACACAATAGCAGTAGCCGTTCCCGCTTGCTTTGAGCCTACCAATTTTGACGCAGTACTTGCCGCGACTGCCAAAAACACACCATGTCCAAGACCTGCCACAAATCGGGAAATCAACATCATATTTAAGTTGAAAGCAAAGGCAACTCCAAAGCTTCCCACTGAAAAAAAGAGCATAGCGACCAATAAGGTTTTTTTCCTTGACCAAGCATTTGTTAATGCAGTTAATAAAGGTGCAGAAATAGTTGCTCCAAGTGCATAAGCTGCTATAACCGTTCCCACATCTGAAGATTTTACGCCCATTCCTTCGGCAATAAATTGAGTAATACCAATAGGAACATAAGTAGCTAACCCCAATGCAAAAACCGAAAGGCTGAATATATAAACTACTGACGGAATACTATTTTTTGTTTCCAAACTTCCCACAAGACATAAAATTAAAATTAATAAAAACTTGGTTTTGCACCATCTGTATTGGGTTCGTTGATGCCCACTGAACTTCTAATTTCCTGACTTGGATCAATGATTAGCGATGCTACATAAGCGGCAACACTTTTTCGGGAAACTTCTGTTCCTTTAAATGGTTCTCCTTTTTGGGTGATTTCATAATTCACCTCATCCTTGTCGGAAAACCAAGCAGGACGAACAATCGTGTAATCCAAATTGGTAGTTTCAATCGCTTCTGCACCTTCTGAATATGCTTTCAATATTCCGCCCAGCATCATCGCATTCCATTTTCCATAAGTACCGGGAATTTCACCATAAATTCCATTAGCAGAAATCCAAATGATGCGTTTCACACCGGCTTCGTGCATTGCCTTGGCGACGGACTTACCTTGCTCACCCAGGTTTCTTCCGTACAGATTAGCATATACCAGATCCTGACCTTTTACCGCTTCGAGCAATGCGGGATAATCCAACACATCGGCTTTGATGATTTTCTCCCGACTGTCGTTTCGGATATCGCTTGCGATACGCTCTGGATGACGAGCCAATAAAGTCAGTTCAATTTGAGGGTTGTCAATCAACTCTCTTTCCACAAGCGTTGCAATTCCGCCTGAGGCTCCTACGATTAATACTTTTGATGTTGCCATAATTCTAATTTTTAAACGATTATTGATTAACTTGTTCAAACTCTTCATCGGTAACAGGACTTAACCAAGTTACCAGTTCCTCACCATCATAATTGGTGATGGCAATATGCGTCATACCAGTAGTAGCGGTTGCACCATGCCAGTGTTCCACATCTGCCGGAATATTTACTACATCTCCCTTTTTAATGCGTTGAGTTTCTTTTCCACGCTCTTGATAAAAGCCCTCCCCTTGGGTAACGATTAATACTTGTCCAACTTGGTGAGTATGCCAAAAGGTTCTTGCACCGACTTCAAAAGCCACATTGGCGATATTGTCAATACCTTTTCTGATGATTAATGAAGTAACAAAGCTATTCCCCGTAAAAAATTCTTTTGAACCCTCTACGCCTTTTTCAAAAATCCCTGATGGATCTTTGGATGATTTGTTTTTAATATTTACTGATTCCATTTTACTTTTTTTGTTGATACAAATGTAGTTTGGTTTTTACTGACGACAGTTATACAGATTACGGTATTGCTTACCACTATTACGGACAAACATTGAAGAATGAGAAGCAATTTGAAAATTGTATAATTTCAAATAAAAATTTACAAATGTTGTTTGGTTGGTCTGAACAATACTTCGTTAATATCCACATCATCGGGCTGACTAATCACAAAAGCCACTGCTCTTGCAAAAGAATCAGAAGGAATGGCATTTTCTGCATAATATTGTTTGATGCCCGATGCAACATCATCTGCGGTAACACTTCCCGGAAGATCGGTATCTACGGCTCCCGGAGAAATAACGGCTGTACGAATATTGTACGGTTTTACTTCTTGACGTAATGCTTCGGAAATAACTCGTACCGAATATTTAGAAGCCGAATAAACCGCTCCACCCGGTCGGATGGTATGTCCGGCAACCGAAGAAACGCTGATAATGTGTCCCGATTTTTGTTCTTTCATATAAGGCAAGGCTGCTGCAATGCCATACAATACGCCTTTGATGTTGATGTCAATACAACGATCCCAGTCCTCGACTTTCAGGTATTCCAAAGGGGACAAAGGCATAATTCCAGCATTGTTAATCAACACATCAATTTTACCAAAATTTTTCACTGCGGTGTCCACCAGATTTTTCACCTGTTCTACTTTGGTTACATCGGTGGTTACCGCTAATGCACTGCCGCCTTTGTCGTTAATCGCTTTGGCTATGGCATCTATTCGTTCGGTTCTTCTGGCACCAAGCACTACTTTTGCACCTCTTTCTGAAAGGTATTCAGCGGTGATTTTTCCAAATCCGCTGCTGGCTCCCGTGATGACTACTACTTTTCCTGTTATATTTTCCATTTTGTTTATTTTAAGTTATTATTTATCTACCAATTTTTGCTGTGCTTCGGTATAGCGATTTCCTTTCACTTCAATTTTTGCAATGGCATCATTGATTTCTTTCAAGTCATTTGCGCTAAGCGAAATACTTGTTGCACCTACGTTTTCTTCTAAGCGATGAATTTTTGTTGTGCCGGGAATAGGAACAATCCATGGCTTTTGGGCTAAGTTCCATGCCAATGCAATTTGTGCGGTAGTAGCATTATTCTTTTGTGCAATATCGTTCAATAAATCCAACACCACCTGATTGGCAATTCTGTTTTCTTCCGAAAAACGGGGATTGGTAGCCCGTATATCCGTTTTGTCAAATTGCGTATTCGCATCTATTTTACCTGCCAAAAAACCTTTGCCCAGCGGACTGAAAGGTACAAAGCCAATTCCCAATTCTTCCAGCGTTGGAAACGTTTTTGTTTCTGCCTCACGCCACCAAAGCGAATATTCACTTTGCAAAGCAGAAAGTGGTTGAATAGCATGCGCTCTGCGAATATTTTCTGATCCGGCTTCGGACATTCCAAAATATTTTACTTTACCTTCCTGAATTAATTCTTTCACCGTTCCGGCAACATCTTCAACTGGTACATTGGGATCTACTCTGTGTTGGTAGAGCAAATCAATGGTGTCAATTTTTAATCTTTTCAAAGAACCTTCCACCGCCTGACGGATATGTGCAGGTTGGCTGTTTAAAATACCATTCCCGGCTTCAATATCAAAACCAAATTTGGTAGCGATTACTACATCATTTCTGAATGGTGCCAACGCTTCGCCTACTACTACTTCGTTTACAAAAGGTCCGTAAACTTCTGCAGTATCAAAAAAAGTTACGCCCAATTCCACCGCTCTTCTAATAAGTTTAATGGCATCTTGTTTATCCGTTGCAGGGCCAAAAGCAAAGCTTAATCCCATACATCCTAACCCGAGCGTAGAAACTTCTAATCCCTGGTTTCCTAATTTTCTTGTTTTCATTTGTTTATTTTTAATGCTATTCAATCTATTTTAATAGAGCTTATCCAGCGGCAAGTATTCTACTTTTTCAAAAAAAGGAAATAAAGGCAACTGTTCTATAAGTTCACGAACCTTCTGTTCATCAGATTCATTGAAAGTCAGGACGGCACCTCCTTTATTTTCTTTGGCAAAAAGATGTTCGATAATGCCTTTGTCTCGCCACGAATTAGTCATTTCATATTCGGCTGCCATTACTCCGGCAATGCCTTCGTCTTTTGACAGATAGGTATTTACTAATATCTGTTTCATCATTTAAAACTTATCTATTAATCGTAATCGTAAAATTAGCATTCTGCGTAGCCTGATATACATACGCCCACATAGATGAAAACGACTCCATTGCTCTTGCAGCCTGAATACCGCCCAGGTCAAGAATATCTTTCCAGCCAAATTGTGTGAGAATGGTTTTTACTTCTTCCTTTGCCTCGGCATCATTTCCCGCCAAAAGCATGGTTGCTGTTGGAGCAGCTTTTTCGCCATTGGCCATCAATTCATTGTTCACGATGTTTAATGATTTGGTCACTTTAGCATCGGGAATTAATTTTTGAATTTCTTCTGAAAGCGAAGAGGTGTTGCTGTATTGTGGAAGCAACGAGAACGGAAATCCTTTAGCCAAATCCAAAGGCATTGACACATCAACAATAATTTTATCCGAAAACTTTTCAAGTCCTGCTTGTTCAAAAACAGCTAAGCTTGCTTCGCCCTTGGTGCAATTAAAAATAATGTCTCCAAAATCTGCAACATCGGCAAAAGTGCCTGTACTTGCTTTTTCTCCATTTTGTTTTGCCCATTCCAAAGCTTTTTCGTTGTTGGCAGTGCGGCTACCCATTTTTACTTCGTAGCCAAGCGTTATCAATCTTGTGGCAATACGGTTGCCCACATCTCCTGTTCCTAAAATTCCGATTTTTTTCATTTTACTTTTATTTTAAAAACTGCGACATTGCAATTTTGTTGTTTGATGATGCAAAGGTATGCACAATATCTATCCTTCACCTTATACAGATTACGGTATTGCTTACCATAATTACTGATTACCCTATTTGAATTGCAGTTGTTAAAAATAATAGAAGTAATTTTGTATCGTTAAAAGGATAAATCATGCAAGAAATCATAAAAATAGACAGTGTAGATGCGTATAATAAATTGCGTGGCGTTCCTACGCTTCATCCACTAATTTCCGTTTTTGATATGGAAAAAGCCCAGCCCATTACCAAAAACATTACTTTAAACTTTGGAGTGTATATCATTTTCCTGAAAGAGTTTAAATGTGGCGAACTAAAATATGGTCGCAATTTGTATGATTTTCAGGAAGGCACTTTGGTTTTTGTTGCACCGGGACAGGTATTGGGCGTTCAATTGAGTACGGTAGCCGTAGAGCAAAAAGGTTGGGCATTAGTATTTCATCCTGATTTGATAAAAGGCACTGCATTAGGCAAACACATTCAGGATTATTCTTTCTTTTCTTATGATTCGCACGAAGCGTTGCACCTTTCCGAAAAAGAGAAACAAATTGTGTTAGATTGCTTTACCAAAATTCAGTACGAGATGGAACAGTCTATTGACAAGCATAGTAAAACACTGATAACCTCTAATATTGAGTTGTTTCTGAATTATTGCATTCGCTTTTATGATAGACAATTTATTACCAGAGATAATGCTAATAGAGGAATTTTAGAACGATTTGAAAACTTGTTGCAGGAATATTTTTCTTCTGACAAGCCATCAGATATAGGTTTGCCATCCGTTGGTTATTGTGCGGAAGAATTAAATCTTTCACACAACTATTTTGGTGATTTAATCAAGAAAGAAACTGGCAAGACCGCTCAAGAATATATTCAAACCAAGGTCATTGATATAGCAAAAGAACGTATTTTTGATTGGGATAAATCCATCAGTGAAATTGCTTACGAGTTGGGCTTTAAATATCCACAACATTTTACAAGGTTTTTTAAACAAAAAACAGGCTTATCGCCTGTTGAATATAGGAGTTTAAATTAATAAATTATGGTAGAAAATTTTCTGTTTTATATTGGGTTAGTAATTGCCATTATTCTATTGGTGATGTTGGCAACGAAAATAAAAGTTGCTTACCCTGTTGTGCTGGTTGTTGCCGGTTTGTTGATGAGCTTGATACCCGGTGTTCCCGTATTGCACATTAATCCCGAACTCATTTTCATCATTTTTTTACCGCCCTTATTATACGAGGCTGCTTGGGCTATATCGTGGAAAGAATTTTGGCGATGGAGACGCATTATTTTCAGTTTTGCATTTCCGGTGGTACTGATAACGGCCGTTTCTGTTGCTTTTGTTGCCAATGCCTTTATTCCGGGTATGTCGTTAGCATTGGGTTTTTTGTTGGGCGGTATTGTATCACCACCAGATGCAGTAAGTGCAGCTGCGATATTAAAATTTGTAAAAGTTCCCAAAAGAGTAGCTACTTTATTGGAAGGCGAAAGTTTACTCAACGATGCTTCTTCACTAATCATTTTCCGATTTGGATTAATAGCCGTTGCCACAGGTCAATTTGTTTGGTACAATGCTGCTTTTAATTTTATATGGATGGTGATTGGTGGTGTAGGAATTGGTTTATTAATCGCTTGGATTTTTATGAAAGCACATCAAAAATTACCCACCGATGCCAATATTGATACGATACTTACCCTTGTTGCTCCTTTTGTTATGTATATCGTGGCGGAAGAAGTACATAGTTCGGGTGTGCTCGCAGTAGTGAGTGGCGGTTTATTTCTTTCTACCAAAAGATATCAATTTATCAGTAGCAGCTCAAGGTTAAAAGGATTTAATGTATGGGAAAGTTTGGTGTTTTTACTGAACGGATTGGTGTTTCTGCTTATCGGGTTAGAGCTCCCAGAGATAGTTTCAGGCTTGGAAGATGTTAGTTTGGGTGCCGCTATTGGATATGGGTTATTAGTTACATTAGTTTTGATTATTGTTCGCATATTGGCTGCTTACGGAGCAGTACTAACGACTATGGTTATGCGGAATTTTATAACCGTAGCAGATTCAAGAACCCCTAATGCAAAAATGCCAATCATCATCGGTTGGGCAGGAATGCGTGGTGTGGTATCGCTTGCTGCAGCTTTATCCATTCCTTTTACTTTAGAAAGTGGCATTGAGTTTCCGCAACGAAATTTGATTCTGTTCATTACTTTTATCGTCATTCTTACTACTTTATTATTGCAAGGATTAACCCTTCCTTATGTCATAAGAGTTATTGGTGTTCCAAAATTTGACGACCATTTACCAGAGGAAGAAGCGCACACAAAAATAAAAAGAGAACTTTTTAATCATTCCACAAATTTGATTCAAGAAAAATATGGAGAAAAGATAAAAGAGAAAAAAGAATTTGCGCAACTATTACAACATTGGCAAGAGAATAATGAGGATTTGCCTTTAAATTTTACGGATGAAAAGAAAGCACTATATTTAGAATTGTTAGATAAACAAAGGGAATTGCTTATCAGTTTAAACAATGTAGAACACAAAATTGATGAAGACCTTATCCGAAACTACCTGCATAAGATAGACTTGGAAGAAGAAAAAATAAAACTGAGATGAGTAGGGAAATAAAATGACAATCAGCACAAGTACGCCAAATCAAAAGGACTACAACCAAACAAGGGGTATGCCTATAACAGCAGTTTGGCAAAATGGCGGATTTAGTGCTAAATTCAACGGCAGTTCTTCGATTGAACTTTAGTGCAAAACTGAACATTTGTGCTTCGATTTCCGCCACTTCGCCAAGCTGCTAAAACGTTAGCAGTAATTTCCTATGAACAGACTCAAAATAAACAAATCGAAATCCTTTGATTATTTTATAATTGTGGCGAGATTTTTACTTGCAATAGTTTTTATTGATTATGGATATTCAAAATTACTGGTGAGCAATTCGGATTGTCAGAAGAAATGCTTCAAAAACCAATTAAAGATTTAAGCTTAATGCAAATTGGTTGGTATTTATTCGATAAACAACCTTTTAAATATTTCATTGGAATTAGTCAAATTATCTGTGGGATTTTACTCCTTGTAAACCGAACTGTTCTAATTGGTGCGATTATATTTATACCAATAGCATTGAATATTATAATCATTGACCTAACAATAATGCCCAAAGAATTGGGGAATTCTTTTGCAATAAGACTTGGCTTCTATATCTTTTTAGATATTTTAATTTTCTATCATTACAAAGTTCAGACAATCGAAGCTGTAAAAAACTTCACAAAATCCGTAAAACCCAAATTCAAACATAAAATTTGGACTTTGATATTTATTCCTGTCCTATCGTTTTTCTTGGAATTTAGTCCTGCTATACCAAAAGTAATTTGGGGATTAATTACAGACCCTGAAAAAATGATCAAAAGTATCAAAGAAACCATAAATATAATTCTGAAAAATATTTAAAGAAGAAACTACAGCTAACGGGCAGTTTTGCAAGAGCGGCAGATTAGTTTTTTATTTGAACTTCTTTGCTATATTTGAAGTGCAGTTCTTCGATTGGCGTTTAGTGATAAAAAGTGCCGCCCTCGCAAAGCTGCCGAACCGTTAGTGGCAATTTTTTATTCAAGTATAAGTTTAACCTTTTGAAAAATATATAGTCCAATAAAATAAAATATCTTATGAAGCGAATAAACATTATTTTAGCCCTGTCGATTTTTCTGTTTGCAAGTTGCAAAAAAGATGAAGTTGACACAAAAATTGAACCTTCATTAAATTTGTCAGCAGCACCCGCACCATTTACACTTACAACTGGAGCCAAGTTTTATAAAAATGTAAGCTACAACACATTTCCTGAGGATGTATTTGATATTTTTATTCCACAGTGTGCAAAACCCACCGGATTGGTTATACAAATACATGGCGGAGGATTTAAGGCAGGAGATAAAGCAGACAATTATTCTACTTCAGGATTTCAAAACGAAGTAAATGGTTTTCTTTCGGATACTATTGCATTTGCTACCCTAAACTATCGTTTATTATTGGATGTAAATGAAACCGAAGGTGTGCTAAAATCGCTAAACGACTGCAAAAGAGCTTTACAGTTTATCAGGTATTATTGCAAAAGCTTTAATATAGACAAGACTAAAATAGTATTAAAGGGAGGATCTGCGGGGGCAGGAACAAGTTTGTGGATAGCACTCAACAATGATATGGCAGATAATAATGCCACTGATCCTATTTTAAAAGAATCCACACGAGTGAAAGCAGTAGTAGCTAATAGTACTCAAAGCACATACGATTTACTCACTTGGCCAACGGAGGTCTTTTCTATTTATCAACCAGCCTTAAGTTTAGATTCAATGCTTTCAATTGCAACCATGCCCACATTTCTTCAATTTTATGGCATTGCAGATACAAGTGAATTAAGTACTCTAAGAATGATTGATTATAGAACCCAAGTAAATATGCTTGCCATGATAAGCCCTGATGACCCGGATATTTACTTGGTCAGTGATGGCATCCCCAATGCTTTTCCAAATAACAAAGGGAATTTAATCCATCATCCCCTACATGCCAAAGCCATAATGGATAAGGCCCTAGTTTCAGGTATCTCTTGCAAAGCCATTATACCGCAAATGGGTATCAATACAACCAATGGTGAAACTGCTCAGGATTTCTTAAAAAGGAAACTCAAAAAGTAATTAACAACTAAATTAAACAGATCTTAAAATACACAATATGCACAGAATACATATTTTAATTGGAATTTTTACATTATCAGCATTTATAAGCTGTCAAAAAGCTGATGATACAACTCATACACCAACCCCTGCTGGATTATATGAGAGCCAGATATATCTAAAATCCGAAATTCAGTTATTCGAAATTCCTTTTACTACTCGCCCCAATTTTCAAAATCTTCAATATACTTCTGAAAAAACGAAACAAAGTGAAATATCACAATCTACTTTGACAGCGAAGATGGATATTTATTTACCCCCAAATGCTTCTGCTAGTAAAAAGCAGCCATTATTAGTGATGATACACGGTGGTGGCTATTCTGGTGGAGATAAACAGGCATGGCAAAACGAAGCATATACTTACTCAAGAGCAGGCTATATATGTGCTTCATTAAATTACAGATTGACACAAAATGGTGGAAATCAAAGTCCACAACTTAGACTATTTGCAATTCAATGTGCTGCAGAAGACATACAAAACGGCATTCGATTTTTAAAGAAAAATGCCAATACTTATTTTATAGACACAACAAGGATTGTAGTATTTGGTGGTTCGGCCGGTGGCGGCCTGTCGCTTATTAATGCAGTAGAGTACGATGCGGCAATTGGTGGTAACGATCATCCTGGTTTTTCCAGCAAAACCAATGGTTCTATATCTACAGGTGCCACATTAATTAATGATGACCCAGCTAATCAATTGGGGACAGTACATTATGACTCGTTTGATTCACCTGTTTTATTATTTCATGCTAAAGAGAATGATTCCTCTACTGGTGCAACTTGGACAGGTAGCGTTATTCCAACCCAACAAGCTATTAATAATTCAGGAAACTCATGCACTATCGTTGCTCAACCCAATTTGACACATACAGTGGTATTGGAATTGGGTGGAGACTATTGGCAATATTTGAAACCGTTTTTGTGGGAAAAATTAAGGATTAGCGAACTGCTATAAAACTGCCACTAACACACATATTTGCAAAAGCACGGCTGAAGGAAGTAATTGAACAGTTGTACTACTATCAACTTTAGTGCATATATTCGGCTGACGGTTTTCAAATGCCGTGCCTTCGCAAATATGCCGGACGTTGGCAACAAGGCTGACAGAACGGTAGTGCAAAAAACAACAGAAAATAATTATTAAATGTTGTGTAAAAGCAATAATAGAAGAAAAAGCGGATAATAACTCAAAAAGATGAACGAGAATAAATCTTACCTTTATTGACACAACGAGAGTAAAATTTTAGTATTTTTGCCCTTGTATTAAAAACGAGAGTGAAATTTACACTTGAACAAAATGGGCAAATTCAACAAAGAAATACCGTATAACGACCTGCCATTGCTCCCGCCAAAGGCAGATATTGAAACGAAAGAAATACTTCGCAAAACGATTTCAGCAGGTAGAGCGTTAGCTCAACTGAACGGAACGCTCTTGAACTTACCAAACCCAATTTTGTTTTTAGACACGATTTATTTACAAGAAGCAAAAGCGAGTTCGGAAGTTGAAAACATCTTTACAACAAACGATGAGCTTTACAAATCGCTGGTTGCTGACAGAAAAGTGGAAAATTCAGCTACCAAAGAAGTTTTAAGTTACAAAGAAGCTCTTTGGTTGGGAATAAACAATTAAAGAAAAAACCATTTATCACAACCAATCTTTGCATTAGCATTGTTCAATGTATCAAACAAAATACCGCTTCAATTCGGGTTACATCCGGAACAACATTAAGTAACACAAAAGGCGAAGTGATTTACACACCACCAAGCGGAGAAAATGTTATTCGTGAAAAGTTAGCAAACTTGGAGAAGTTCATTAACGAAGATGGAAATATTGACCCACTTATCAAAATGGCGTTATTGCACTATCAGTTTGAAGCCATTCACCCTTTTGCAGACGGTAATGGAAGAACAGGAAGAATTTTATTGTTGCTATATCTCAAACTTTCGGGATTGCTTGATACACCAGCAATTTATTTGAGTGAATACATCATTAAGAACAAAGCAGATTATTACAAAAGTTTGCGAAGTGTAACCGAAAGAAACGATTGGGAAAATTACATTCTGTATATGTTGGATATGATTGAAGAAACTTCAAACAAAGGTTTGGAGCGTTTGAACAAAATTACAACTGCAATTACAAAAACTGCGGACGAAATAAAAGCAAAATTGCCTAAAATCTATTCAAAAGACTTGGTAGAAATTTTGTTTCGTTTACCTTATACCAAACGTCAACATTTGATTGATGAAAACATCGGAAATCCTAAAACAGTCGGGAATTACTTGATTACATTAGAAGAACACGGATTTTTAAAATCGGAAAAAGTCGGAAAAGAAAAATTGTATTTGAATGAGCAGTTATTGAAAATTTTAGAGGAGGAATAAAAGTACTATGGAATTAGATTATTTTCTTATAAAAGAAAGGATTAAACAAATTGAAACTACTTTATCAAAAGACGGTTGGCTAACAATTTATGAAAGCACCGAAGATGATATGCTGTATCCTTGTATCATACATAATTCCAAAATTGAAGAATACAAAAATACAAGTGATTGGGTTGTTCGTCCATATTCGGAAGGAAAACCTACAATTTATGGAGACGGAAAATATGAAACTTATTCGGACGAAGGATTGGAACCTTTTATTTTTCTTAAACACTTTACCGTTAATGGAGGTAGCGAAAAATACGCAGATATTTCAGAGGAATTTGTTTTATACTTTAAACTTTACGAAAAGGCAGAAAACAAACAAAACAGAAAGTATTATTTCATTGACGAACTTGGCGATTTAGATGAGGTTATTAAAGTAGAGCCAAAAAAAATTCAAGTGAAGTTGAAATATCTGAAAGAATATATTTCTGTTCGTCAAGTTCATTTTTCGCTTTGTTTTGACTTTATGCGATTAGTAGATAAAGGTTCTTTTGCAAACGAAGTAGAATTTTGCGACAAAAATATCAAAGGCGATGATTACTTTTACAATCATTTGATTAGAGAAGTTGACAACCGTTTGCAAAGTTGGGTTTTGGGAAAAAAGATAATTTATTTTGACCCGACAAAAACCAAGAGTTATCATTTTGATTTTGAAAACCAAGTTTACGAAAGTTTTATAACAGGTTTTGATGATAACGGAAATGAAATTTATCAAGATTGCAGTAAAACAAACGATAAATATTTCATCTTAACTTATTTCAAAAAAGAAGTTCTTGATAAATACTACAATGAACCCGAAAAATATGAAGTTGACGGTTGGCACGTTAAATCCAATTTTATCTCACTTAAAATTGACAACAATAATGAAAATTATGTTGCTGTATTTTTGATTGAATTGGGATATTTACCACAAAAAGAACAATTACATTGGAAACAATACAATATTCAGCCACAAAACGGAATTAGTTATTCATACTACCAAACAATGATTGAGGGAAATTGGGTTGAACATTCTGAAACACCCGATTTATTTTTCAAAGAAAAATATGTTCAATTTAATCAGAAGTGGGAAAAGAAATTTAGTTGGAAATTTTATAAACCATTAGCCAAAGAAGATGAACATATTTTTACATCATTGCACATTCCGACATCTAATAATGTTAAAGCATTTTGCGAACAAATATTATCAATTTCTAAACTCACATTAGATAGATTAAATGAAGCGGAATTAGCTAAAAACATAACGCTTGCCCCAAACGACAGAGGAATTACAAAACTTGAAAAATTTCTTAAAGCCAAACAAATGGAAATTCCTGATATGATTTCTTTTTTAAGAAGTTTATGGAACTTGCGTTCAGGTCTTTTAGCTCATAGTTTCAGCAACACAAATGACAAGTGCAAAAAGGCAATAGAATATTTTAAAATACAAGACGGAAATTATATTGAAGTAGCAAAAGACATTTTTGTCAAATCAATTTTTACACTAAACACATTAGAAAGCAAACTATTAACCGACAAAACAGACACACAGCAAAAAAATTGACAAAAAAGCGAAATATAGTGCTCCGTATTAAATTTTTATACTATATTTGGACTTTGGAACTCGCGAAGAATCTTGAGCTAAAGTTCGCTTCTTCGCCAATTTTTAATCCGTTAGTGGCTTTTTTAGGATGACCAACAATAAACATAATAAACAACATAAGACAATGAAAGAATTACTTGACATTTATTACAAAGGGTTTGCTGAAAAAGAAAATTGGGAAAGTGTAATTGCAGACGACTTTCGTTACATAGGTGGAGATATTAAACAAGAGCCTTTAATAGGAAAACAGGCTTACATTGAAGTAATCAAACGATTTTCACAAGTTTTTACATCAATGCGTGTAAAAGAAATGATAGTTCAAGGCGACGGTGCTTGTGTTATTGGAAACTACGATTTTAGATTTCCAAATGGACAGGAAATTAACGGAAATGTTGCCGAACTTTGGACAGCGAAAAACGGAAAACTGCAATCGCTGACAATTTATTTTGACACATTGGCTTTTGCCAACAACACAAAACGATAATGGCTTACGACACATTACTTGCAGACAGAGTAAGAGAATATTTGGCTGAGTTCCCGAAACTTGATATTAAAGAAAAGCAAATGTTTAGTGGACTTGCTTTCTTGGTAAACGGCAAAATGTGTGTAAATATTAGTGGACAAAATTTAATGTGTCGCTTTGACCCAAAACTAACGGAAGAATTAGCAGACAGGAATGGCTTTCTGCCAATGATAATGAAAGGTAAAGAATACAAAGGTTACTGTTACATTGAGCCAACAGGAATAAATAACAAAAAGGATTTTGAATTTTGGTTAAACCTTTGCCTTGATTTTAACGACAAAGCAAAACCATCAAAAAAAAAGAAAGGAATAATGGTAGCAGAAAAAAAACAGCCACTAACATACATAATTGCAAAAGACGGTTGAAAGAGGTAGTTGAGTCCCGCACGTGTGGGATACTACAATCAATCCCGCTTTTGAGGGATGGATATATTCGACTGACAATTATCAAATGCCGTGACTTCGTAAAAATATCGCACGTTAACGGCCATTGTAAAACGATAAACATCAAAAAAATGGAGACAATATTTAACACATACAAACCAGAGGGTTTTCATACAATATCAATATATTTGTTTGTTGACAAACCACAACAGCTTATTGATTTTTTAAAATCTGCTTTTTTTGCACAAGAAATTAGCCTTTCAATTAATCCAACAAACGGAGATATTGCAAATTGCATTTTAAAAATAGGAGACACTTGTTTTATGATTAGTCAAGCTAGGGGGCAATTTGAAGGTATGAGAACAACATTATACTTGTTTGTGGACAATGTGGATGAAATGCATAAAAGGGCTGTGGAAAATGGTGCCAAAGTTGAATTTGAACCAGCAGATATGCCTTATGAAGACAGGCAATCAGGTATTATTGACCCTTGTGGAAACTATTGGTGGATTTCCAAACGAAAAGTAAAAAAAGGGTATCACGAATAATAATTTCAAAATGAACGTCAGAATGGAGGATAATGCTGAACAATTTGAACTTGCAATACAAAGTTTTTCAGACAACATTAAAAATATTGCGAGAGAGACACGAAAGTTGATTTATGCAGTATTACCTGAAACAGTTGAAGTGGTATGGGTGCAACAAAAAATCACAGGCTTTGGAACGGGAATTAAAAAGAAAACCGAACTTTTCTGTTGGGTAATGCCAGCAAGCAATCACGTTAATTTAGGATTTAATTACGGAGCTGAACTTCCTGACCCGAAAGGATTACTTGAAGGAACAGGTAAATTATTCCGACATATAAAAATAAAATCAATTGAACAACTTAAAGACAAAAGTTTAATTACTTTATTAAAGTTCGCAACCTCTTACAGAGTACCAAGACCACTAAAAAAAATAAATGACTAAAATAAAAACAACGACCCACTAACAAAAATATTTATGAAAGAGCGGATAACGTGCTTCTATTGAGTCCCGATAGCTATCGGGATGCAAGGTTGAACAGTAGTAATTCTATTCAATCCCGATGAGTATCAAGATGCTAAAATGTCGCCACATCGCATAGCAGTAAAATATTAGTAACAAATAAACAACAATACCAGAACAATTAATAATAAAGTGAAATGAAAGACAATTTTTATATGATAAACAGACAAAAACTATTATTTATGGTTCAAGAACTTCATAAACGGGGTTTTGGAAAGTTGCGGATCATTCCATCGTTAGCACCATCGGGAATGTATTGGCGTTGTAGCTTCATTGATGAAACCAAAACGAATAGTTTTATTGCCTCTAATTGGATTAACAACTACGAAAATGAAAATTCAAGGGAAGAAATCAAACTAACAGCACAGGAATTAGCTGACTTATTCATAAAAGAAAATGCAACATTCATTGACCACTGCAAAGGTAAGAATGAAGAATACATAGAATGGTATAGCGATATGTTACGACAATTAAAAAAAGGCGAATTACCATACGCATTTGACGATTACACTTTGACAAAGGGTATTTGGGAAACATCAGAAAACAATAAGATCATAACATTACCTAACGAAGAAAAATATTATTTCTAAATATGAAATCCACATCAACAAAATTAAATCAAATTAAATCTGCTCTTTTTGGCGTTGCAGTTGGTGATGCTTTGGGAGTTCCTGTAGAGTTTAACAACCGAGAAACAATTAGCAAAAATCCCGTAACAGATATGATTGGTTACGGAACTTTCAATCTTCCGGCAGGTACTTGGTCAGACGACAGTTCGCTAACATTTTGCCTTGCCGAAGCATTAACGCAAAACTTTGACCTAAACATAATCGGACAAAACTTTGTAAAGTGGACGCACGAAAACTATTGGACACCTCGGGGGCACGTGTTTGACATTGGTATTGCAACGAGTCAAGCAATTTCACGACTTGCAAATGGAGAAAAACCAGAATTAGCAGGTGGTTTTGACGAAACTGATAATGGCAACGGTTCGCTAATGCGAATTTTACCTTTGCTTTTTTATTTGCTTGACAAACCTATTACCGAACGATACGACATAACAAAAAAAGTTTCGTCAATTACTCACGGACACATTCGCTCTGTAATTGCTTGTTTTTACTATCTTGAATTTGCGAAGCAAATCATTGATGGCAAAGGCAAATTTGAAATTTACAGAAACTTGCAAACGGAATTTACTAATTATTTGATAAGTCTTTCAATCAATCCGACAGAAATTGCAAAGTTTGATAGATTACTAAAAGGCAATATTGACGAACTTGACAAAGACGAAATTCAAAGTAGTGGTTACGTTTTGCATACGCTTGAAGCAAGTATTTGGTGCTTGCTTACAACAGACAATTACAAAGAAGCAGTTTTGAAAGCGGTCAATTTGGGTAGCGACACAGACACAACAGGTGCTGTAACAGGTGGACTTGCAGGACTACTTTACGGATTTGAAAACATCCCTAAAAAATGGATTCAAAAAATAGCGAGATATGATGACATTAACAACTTGGCGGAACGACTTGCGGACAAACTTGCCAGCCATTAACAAAAAAAATTGACAAAAAAGCGAGATATGGTGCTCCGTATTAAATTTTTGTGCTATATTTGGACTTTGGAATTCGCGGAGAATCTTGAGCTAAAGTTCGCTTCTTCGTCAATTTTCGGAATGTTGTAGACAATGTGGAAACATCGTGATGAACAATGAATTAGAAATTAAGAGGTTAAAGTGAATATAAACCGTCCGGGAAGGACATATAAATGAGTAAATATGAAAAAAATAGCAATTTTATTAGTTTTAGGAGTTTTTTTAACTGCTTCGTGCGAAAAAGACCAAGGCAATGAAAGCTCGCAAATAAGGAAAAAAGCAGTTGATACCTTGATTATTGGTTCAAATACATTTGTATTAGATGCATATTTATGGCGTGATTTTATGCCAGTAAGTCCTAAAAATGGAAAACCAATGATTTCTATAAATTGGCTTGTTAGTACAGACTTGGCTAAAATACCAGAAAATATAAGTATGATTAAGCAGTATGTGTTTTTTGGAGACGAAGTTTGGGAAGCCGAGTACGAAAATGAAGCACCATCACCAAGCCTTCCCGAATATAAATTAGAAAGAATATCACGAAATGGTCCAAAATGGGGGCCGAATATAAATGTTGATGTTATTTCACAGATATATGATTCTCAAGCAAATAAAAACTATTATATTGAGCGGAAGGGAGTTTATGTGCAGCGAACCAATTAAAAAGGCACTGCCTACAACAAACGGTTTGAACGTAATCATGGCGAAACGTCTCCGCTTGAATTTTTTTGTTATATTTGAAGTTCGGTTCTTCGCATCAAATATAGTACTAAAATACCCTGCTTGCGTCAAGCCGTAAACCGTTACCAGTGATGCTAAGGGACAGTGCAATTTGATACATATAAACAATTTAACGAGATTTTAAAAAAAATTATTTGAACATGGACTTTAAAGATAACATTAAGCAAATCGGTGACAGAGTTGTAAAACTCAAAGGACAAATCCAGACAGAGGAAGCAACAAAGAATGCTTTCATTATGCCTTTTTTACAAGCATTGGGGTACGACGTTTTCAATCCGCTTGAAGTCGTTCCTGAGTACACGACTGATATTGGCACTAAAAAGGGGGAGAAAATTGACTATGCAATTTTCAAAGATGGAATTCCAACTATATTGGTGGAGTGCAAACATTGGGCGCAGAACCTTAATTTGCATGACGGTCAGATTTTGCGCTACTTCCATGTTTCCAAAGCTAAGTTTGGACTTTTAACAAATGGCATTAACTACCGCTTTTACTCCGACTTGGTAGAGCCAAACAAAATGGACGAGAAACCTTTTTTGGAGTTTAACATCAACGAGATAAAGGACAATCAAATTGAAGAACTTAAAAAGTTTCACAAAACAATATTCGATGCCGAAAGCATTGTAAATACTGCAAGCGAATTAAAATACATAAACGAGCTAAAGCAGCTTTTCCAGCAAGAGTTGACAAACCCTTCGCCAGACTTTGTAAAGTATTTTGCCAAACAAGTTTATCCAACTTCTGTAACAGCCAAAGTTTTAGAGCAATTTACGACTTTGACAAAAAGGTCAATACAACAACATATCAGCGACTTAATCACTGAACGTTTAAAAACGGCATTGACAAAAGAAGACGAAGCAACAAAAGAGCAAGAAGCAATTGTTGCGGAGCAAACAAAAGCCGAAGAAAGCAAAATTGTTACGACCCAAGACGAGCTAGAGGGTTTTATGATTGTTAAAACAATCCTTCGTCAAAAGATAAGTGTAGCAAGGGTTACATACAGAGACGCTCAGTCATATTTTGCAATTTTCCTTGACGACAACAACCGCAAGCCAATTTGTAGACTTTATCTAAACAGCAGCAAAAAATACTTGGGAACTTTTGACGACCAAAAGAAGGAAATCAAAAACGAGATTACATGTCTTGACGACATTTTCGACTACTCTGACCCACTTCTTAATGTTGTTGATAATTATGTCAATGCAAAGTAAAAACCTGCGAACAGAAATGCATTATTGATAACAACTAAGGCTTCGCTCTCCCCGCATGGCAAGCAATGAAACCGCCCCGATTCCCATCGTGGGAACTGGTCAATTTTGCTGTACCTTTTTTGATTTCGTGACAGGTGTCAAGAAGAAAGAGCGTTGTTTGTGGGTGTAACGTCCCAGATACTTGATGACGCTGTGCGTATTGCCGAGCGATCGTTTGGCATACACCTCCTATTTTTTTATACTTAGAGTCAAAGATTTTTAAATTTACTAATGATAAGTGTGTTTTTCTTTACACTTAACTCATTTTAAAGTACCAAAATAGGATAATCTTCAACTACTGTTCATCAAAGGTTTTGGGATGAAAGTCAAAATTTAGATGAAACTTGTAGAATTTTTATGGGTAGTTAAAAAAAAGGAGGAAGTAATTCTAAATTGCTCGATCACTTTTTTCGTTTTTTTTCAAAAAAATCAGTCAATAGTTTAGCGCAGACATCATGCTTAATACCGTATTCGAGCTTAGTGGAAGGATGAAGTAATTCTTTACCATACCGCATAAATCCTCTTTTCTCGTCGCTTGCGCCATAGACTATTTTAGATATCTGTGACCAATATAGGGCTCCTGCACACATGATACACGGTTCTAGCGTGACATACATCGTACAATCTGTCAGATACTTGCTACCCAAGTAGGATGCTGCCGCAGTAATAGCAATCATCTCAGCGTGTGCAGAAACATCCAGTAAGGTCTCGGTCTGGTTATGCGCTCGAGCTATGATTTGATTTTGGCAAACGATGACTACACCTACCGGTATTTCCCCTACTTCGGCACCTTTGACAGCTTCATTGATAGCTTGCTGCATATAATAATCGTCGGTATGGATAGAAAGCATGATTTATGTATTTAATATGGGTCACAATAAACGAACTTTTTATAAAGTGAAGTTAAAAAATAGCTGCAAAAATTAAAATTTTAGTCTTGGATTCTTCAACAATATTGAATTAATTGTACCTTTGCACATGGAAAATCATAATAATCTTATCATAGAGGAGGCGCTGACCTTCGACGACGTACTTCTGGTTCCTGCATATTCAGAAGTTTTGCCACGTGAGGTGGATATTTCCACACACTTTACGACTGACATCCGATTAAATGTACCGATAGTGTCTGCTGCGATGGATACCATTACAGAGTCAAAACTGGCTATTGCTATGGCTCGTCAGGGCGGTATAGGGATAATTCATAAGAATATGACGATAGAAGCCCAGGCAAACCAAGTAAGATCTGTCAAAAGGTCAGAAAGCGGGATGATCCTTGATCCGGTGACCCTTACCCAGGACGCTAAAGTTAAAGATGCTTTACGCCTGATGTCTATTAATAAAATAGGTGGCATTCCGGTTATCGATAGCCAAAGCAAATTAGTCGGTATCCTTACCAATAGAGATCTGAGGTTTGAAATAGAGACAGATAAGGATGTCACAGATGTCATGACTAAGGAAAGGCTGATTACAGCACCTAAAGGTACGACGCTTACGCAAGCTAAGGAAATCCTACAGCGTTATAAAATTGAAAAATTGCCTGTGGTAGATGAGCACAATGTACTAGTAGGATTGATTACCTATAAAGACATTATGAAACTCGAAAACTTCCCTAATTCTGCTAAAGATAATCACGGACGACTGCTTGTAGGTGCTGCAGTAGGTGTCAGCCGTGACTTGTTTGACCGAGTAGATGCGTTGGTATCGGTAGGCGTAGATGTCATATGTATCGATACAGCACATGGCCATTCGAGAGGTGTATTAGATGCTGTCGCAGATGTGAGGTCGCGATATAAAGACTTGCAGATAGTAGGCGGTAATGTCGCTACAGCCGAAGGGGCTAAAGCACTCGCTGATGCCGGTGTAAACGGCGTAAAAGTAGGTGTAGGCCCTGGAAGTATATGTACGACACGGATCGTCGCAGGAGTAGGCGTACCACAATTATATGCCATCAGAAATGCCGCTCGCGGATTAGCAGGTACCGGAATTCCTATCATAGGAGACGGTGGTATCAGATATACTGGTGATATAGCTAAAGCGATTGCAGCAGGCGCCAGTTCTATTATGGCGGGTTCGCTATTTGCCGGAACAGAAGAAGCACCCGGCGAAACCATCCTATTTGAAGGTCGTAAATTTAAAGTTTACAGAGGTATGGGTTCTTTAGGTGCCATGGAGCTCGGCAGCAAAGATCGATACTTTCAAGATGTAGAGGACGACGTTAAAAAATTAGTGCCTGAAGGCATCGAAGGTCGCGTACCATATAAGGGGTCAGTATCCGAGGTCATGGTCCAATACACTGGCGGACTACGGGCGAGTATGGGCTATTGTGGTGCTGGAAGTATCGAAAAACTCCAGCATGCACGTATGGTCAGAATCACAGGTGCCGGTATCTTAGAAAGTCATCCACATAATATTACGATCACACGTGAATCTCCTAATTACAGTAAGAAAAGTTGATTAATTAAGTCATAGATAAAAATTCATATGTGTAGTAAGCTCAAATAAATGTAAAATACATATTGGATTTTCAATTATTATTTTTTTTTCTATGTTTTACAACTTTTTTTAATGAATTGAAGTTATATAGTTTGTGAATTAAGATATTGACCTTATCTTTGCACCATCCAAAGCCAACCTGAGAATAGAAATATTAAATTTGCTTTGGGTTTATAATTGAGACGATCGCTGTTTTCAGCCTTATGATATAAAGGTTTGTCACCTGTAAGATGTAGTTTTCTTATTTTGAGACCTTAGTCGAAAGAGCCCTAGTATGCAAGTTACGTGGGCTCTTCGCATTTAGGAGAATACCATACATATCTTTTTTCCCATTGTAATAACTCTCAATAAAAAGTATTATCCCTTTTATATTCATAAATTGTTTAACTTTGTCATTGTTAATTCAAAAAACAAGTTTTAGTTTTTTGTAATACTTATTTGAGGTTATCATTTCGTCAATACATTTTATGAAAAATATATTAATCATTTGCCTATCGGTTTTAATATCAGTAGCTTTTTTTCAAGATGCCAAAGCTATGTCTGATTCTGTATATTACAACATAGGGATCATCCCATATCCTAACCATGTAGAAGTAAAAACAAATCAAACGAAGTTAAAAAATTTAAAAATTTACATTGATCCAAGGTGGCAGTCACCTTATTTTGTAGATATGATTAAAGATCTGCCTATCGTTACTATCTCTGACCAAAAAAATGCAAACGTTATACTAACGGAGACGCCCTCTATGGAAGTGGATGCATATAGATTAGAAGTATTATCTAATAAAATAATCTTAAAGGCTTCGGGCAAAACAGGGTTTCAATATGGTTTAATCAGTCTGATGCAAATCGTTAGGTTTCGAGGAATGGACATTTTTGAAATGGTCATCGAAGATAGCCCTCGATTTAAATATCGAGGTATGCATCTGGATGTGGCGAGACACTTTTTTACTATTGAAGAGATTAAGAAACACCTGGATTACTTGACTTATTATAAGTACAATCGTTTTCACTGGCATCTTACTGATGACCAGGGATGGCGTGTAGAAATCAAGCGATACCCAAAACTTCAAGAGATAGCTGCTTATCGAGAAGAGACATTAATAGGGCACTATAATGACCAGCCACATAAATATGACGGCAAACGTTATGGCGGTTACTACACACAAGAACAAATCAAAGAGATTGTACAATATGCAGAAGATAGAAATATTGAAATAATACCGGAGATTGACATTCCGGGTCATTCAATGGCTTTATTATCTGCCTATCCGGAATTAGGATGTGAAAACAAAGTCTATAAGGCTGCTACTTCTTGGGGTGTTTTTGAAGATGTACTTTGCCCTAAAGAGGAGACTTTCCAATTTTTAAATAATGTAATGGATGAGTTGATGAGCTTATTTCCTGGCAAATACATCCATATAGGTGGTGACGAATGTCCTAAAGTAGCCTGGAAGAATAGTACTTTTTGTCAAGAACTGATTCAAAGGGAAAACCTAAAAGATGAGGAAGGCTTGCAAAGTTATTTTGTTAAAAGAGTAGCTAATTATATTCAGTCCAAAGGGAGATATATCATAGGCTGGGACGAAATTTTAGAAGGTGGATTAGCACAAGGTGCTATCGTCATGTCATGGCGTGGTGCTGAAGGTGGTATAGAAGCCGCTAAACAAGGACACGATGTCATCATGACACCCAATTCACACTGCTATTTTGATTATTATCAGTCAGAGGCGCCTAGTGAACCTTTGTCTATAGGTGGGTTTATTCCACTTGAAAAGGTGTACTTTTGGGATCCGATACCTTCAGAATTGAAGCCAGAGGAACGCAAGCATATCTTAGGTGGTCAAGCCAATCTATGGACAGAATATATAAAATCTTATAATGGTGTACAATACATGACCTATGCTCGAGGAATGGCATTAGCAGAGACTCTATGGTCAAAAGGCAAGAATTACCGACAATTTTTAGACAATCTGGAACAACATACCAGCTTTTGGAAATATCAAGGTGCCAATGTAGCCTTCCATATTTATGACCTAAAATACCATGTGATTAATAATCCGGGTAAATTTATCAAACTATATTTTGATACGCCTAAGCAGGCATCAGTACATTATAACTATAATGACACTAGCTTTGGCACTATGGCCGGAAGTGACACAATCAATATTTTAAATTCGGGAAAGTATGTATTTGTTGCTTCAAAAATGGATAAGCGAGGTAATCCATTAGAATTGGACTTTCATTTACACAAAGGGACTGCGGCTAAAATCCAATTGGAAACGCTTCCTTCCAGTCGGTATGCCGGACAAGGCCCATACAGTCTAATCAATGGTTTGTACGGTTCAGATCACAAATATGGAGGAAGTGAATGGCTCGGTTATAGTGGCGATGACTGTAAGGGAATACTTGAATTTATGGTAGTAACAGAGATAAATCAGGTCACTTTTAGACTATTTAAGGGTGAAGGACAATGGATTTATCTGCCTAAAGAAATAGAAATATCAACCTCAGAGGATGGTATCCATTTTAAATCTGTAAATATATCTTCAGGCTTTGATGCAGATACAAAAGTAGCTACGATTACTATCCCTTTAAATAAGGTAAAGACAAAATATTTAAAATTTGATATAAAGAATTATGGCGTTATACCTGCTGGAAGACAAGGTGCAGGTTATAAATCATGGCTCTTTGTAGATGAAATTGTAGTGGAATAGATCGCGATTTTTATAATCAAAGATGTGAGAACAACGGAGAGACGTTGTAAATAGAAAAAAAGAAAAGTGGTTAAAAATTAAAAAAGTCCTGGATAAAAGATATCCAAGACTTTTCTAATATTGTATTAAGCAGGATTGACCTGACTTTTTTGCAATAAATTATTTCTGCTCTGCTGGAGCTGCTTCAGCTGGAGCTGCTTCTGCTGGAGCTGCTTGTTCAGCAGCTGGAGCTACGTTTTGATCTTGAGCTGGTGCTGCTTCTTCAGTTTGAGCTGGAGCTACTTCTTCAGTTTGTGCAGTTTCTGCATTTTTACAAGCTACGATAGAAAGCGCTGCAAAGAAACCTAAAATAAGAAACTTTTTCATTTTTAATTGTATTTAAATAAGGTTAATAAGAAAAATAACACCACAAGATTAAGATATATTCAGAATACAAAATACATCGTTAAGCACTCCTTAACAATCATTAAATTGAAATTTGATAAAAAGAATTAAATAGAGATAAAAATCTAATTTTCTTATAAAAAATCTAATAAATTTACACTGGCTAAAAATATTATATTGTGGTTTATTAAAAATAGTTAATTACTTTGTTAAAATCCGTTAATTTGGCTATATTTGCATTATTAATCCGTTATTTTTAAAATAAATATATTTTATCATGAAGATTTTATTTTGGATAATGATGGTTTTTAGTATTATATCTTGTGGACCTACATTGAGGTATTATACTAATGATGTTAGAGAATTATCGGGATTAAATCCTGAAAATTTACGCAATGTACAGTTTTATCTTTCGGAGGATATTATCTTATGGCGTGAACTAAGTAGGGAAGAATTATCAATATTTAAAGGTAAAATAAAAATGACCGAGGGTAAAAAGGTAGAAGAAATCACCATCAAAAAGGGAACTCCGGGAGTTTTTTTATTTTCACCTAAAAGTCATCAGTATGCAATTAGCTTTGATAGTCATGATGACACACATTATTTGGTATTTGGGCCGTCAGATAAAGTTAATGGACGCTATGTGTTACTGGCTAAATATTGGGATACAAGATATGGTCAGATTACTTATGGTGATCACGTATATAATACACCAGCCCAAAGCGCTTATGCGTGTTTGATGGTCGATATGAAACATATAAAATCTACACAAAGGAGTACAGAGGTAGTTAAAGGTAGAAAGATTAATCAATAAAATATCAATCAAAATGTCTGAATGAAATCAGCGTTTTGTCTCAGTAATCTTATAAAAAATGATCTTTGAGATAGAGGATAGCATCTCTATATCCAGGCAGGCCTTTTCCTACTATACTGTGTTGTACAGCATCTTTGATATAATTATTGTGCCGATACTGTTCGCGTTCGTATATATTAGTAAGGTGTACTTCTATTACTGGTGTAGTAATGGCTCTGATTGCGTCAGCTATTGCAACAGAAGTATGGGTGTATCCACCTGCATTTAAAATGATACCATCATACCTAAAGCCTACAGCATGCAATTTGTCCAAGATATCCCCTTCATGATTGGACTGATAGTAATGAAGATTATAGTTTTTAAATTCTATTTCTAATTCTATAAAATATTCTTCAAAGGATTTATGACCGTATATTTCGGGTTGTCTAGTACCCAGTAGGTTTAGGTTAGGGCCATTGATGATGACAATTTGAACCATTTTTGTTACTGTTAATTAGCTATATCAGAAATAAATTTAATCCTGGTCAATAAAACTTCTTCTTCACTGATACCATCATCTTGGAGCTGACGGATTGCTGTATCAATTAAGTCTGTATCAGCATTTTTGAAGTAATCAAAGATTTCTTCAATGATTTCCTCATCGACTCTATCTTTGATATAGTAGTTAATATTGAGCTTGGTGCCACCATCTACTATATGATTAAGTTCGTATAATAATTCATCGTAAGTCATCTCTACATTTTTAGCTATATCCTCAAGTGGCATTTTTCTATCTATAGATTGAATAATAGTTACTTTGTTTCTGGATTTATTAGCTACTTGTTTGACGATTACTTCTGTAGGTATGTCAATCTCATTCTCTTCAACATATCTTTTAATGAGCTCGATAAAAGGCTTTGCAAATTTAATAGCTTTCCCCTGACTTACACCGGATATTTTAGTCATATCCTCCATGTTTGTAGGGTAGAAAGTGGCCATATCCTGTAGTGAGGGCTCAGAAAAAATAATCCATGGCTGAACTTTAAGTTTTTTGGCTTCTGATTTTCTAAGATCTTTTAAGAGTTCGACCAGCACTGTATCTAATGCTGCTCCCTGATTGCCTCCTGCGTCTATGTCATCATCAATTTTTACTGAATAATCTCTATCAATAGGAACTGAGAGTGATGTAGGCTTCTTGATATATTCTTTGCCGAGATCTGATAATTTTAGGATGCCGTATTGTTCAATTTCTTTATACAACAAGTCATTGAGTACGGCTTGTCTAAACATAGTATGCCAAAAAAGCTCATCTTTTGACTCTCCTTTCCCAAATAATGGT
Organism: uncultured Aureispira sp.; assembly: GCA_964501555.1. Taxonomy (GTDB): domain Bacteria; phylum Bacteroidota; class Bacteroidia; order Chitinophagales; family Saprospiraceae; genus OLB9. Next base: position 45,759 of record CAZCTQ010000004.1, read on the forward strand.
AACTTGTCAAATTTATAATCTTTGATTTCTTTTGACAATTTTCCAGTGATAAATTCTACTAATATCTTTGTTGTATAATTTTCATTAAATTGTTTAACTACTTCCAGAGCGAGTTTCATCTCATTTTGAACCTCTATCTTTTCTTTAGGGTGTTTGCAGTTATCACACATATTGTGACAATCTTCAATTTCAAATTCCTCACCAAAATAATGAAGCAAAAATTTTCTTCGGCAGGTATTTGATTCTGCGTAAGCGATTACTTCCTCCATGAGTTGTGCACTCAATTCTCGCTCGGCTACAGGCTTATCGCGAAGGAATTTTTCAAGTTTTATGATATCCTTATATGAAAAGAATGATAGACAATGTCCCTTTATTCCATCTCTACCTCCTCGCCCTGTCTCTTGATAGTAATTTTCTATACTTTTAGGTATGTCATAATGGATTACAAATCGTACATCGGGTTTGTCTATACCCATCCCAAAGGCTATTGTAGCAACGATTACTTCTATATCTTCCATTAGAAAGGCATCCTGTACATTTGTCCGAGTTTTAGGATCTAGTCCTGCATGGTAGGCTGCTGCTTTTATTCCATTTACATTCAGTATTTTAGCGATCTCTTCGGTGGATTTCCTTGCCTGAACATAAATAATGCCTGACTTCCCTTTAGAGGTTTTAATGAACTGAATGATATTTTTTACGGTTTGATCTTTATTGGTTTTTTGTCTAATTTCATAGTACAAATTATCTCTGTTGAATGACGAAATAAAAATATTGGTATCATTCATTTCGAGGCTTTTGACTATATCCGTTTGCACTTTAGGGGTAGCCGTTGCAGTCAATGCTATAATTGGAATATCTTCGCCAATGGAAGATATCATTGATCGAATACGTCGATATTCTGGACGAAAATCGTGTCCCCATTCAGAAATACAATGTGCTTCATCTACGGCTACAAAAGAAATATTTGATTTTTGAAAAAACTCAATGTTTTCATCTTTAGTAAGTGTTTCGGGCGCTATAAATAACATTTTGGTCTTCCCCGATACAATTTCACTCTTTACTTCCGTCATCTGGGTTTTATTCAGAGAAGAATTAAGAAAGCTTGCTATATTATCTTCCTGACTATAGCCGCGGATAGAGTCAACTTGGTTTTTCATAAGCGCTATCAGTGGAGAAATGATAATAGCTGTTCCTTCCATCATCATAGCCGGAAGTTGATAACAGAGTGATTTTCCACCACCCGTTGGCATAATTACGAAGGTGTTTTTCCCTTCAAGTACACTTTTAACAATCTCTCTTTGATCACCTTTAAAGGCCTCAAATCCAAAATATTTTTTTAGTGCATTGTTTATATCCTGATCAGAATATTTCATATGACATTGATGTCTTTATATTTTTTAAAAAAGATAAACTACGTTTTCCTACTATTATAATATTCTAAATCGTAATTCTATAAAGTTGAATTATCTTTTTAAACAAATTAGAAAATCCGCTCTAAAGGTAATACTATTTTATAGATTAACCAAACAATTCAAAAATCTTTATTGCATTAACATTTGTTTAGAATTTGTCATTTCTGTATGTTTGACGCTTTATTTTCAGACAGTTTTAATTTGATAATCAAAAATAACACATATAACTTGAACCAACAAATATTAATAAAGGAAAATATTCAAAAAACACTTAAACAGGAAGCCGATGCGCTTTTGTTGTTAAGTGATTGTGTTTCTGATGCTATATGCGAAACAGTTAAAATCATTTATGAAAGTAAAGGAAGGCTAATCGTAACAGGTATAGGCAAAAGTGCCATCGTTGCTCAAAAATTAGTGGCTACCTTTAACTCTACCGGTACGACTGCCATGTTTATGCACGCCGCCGACGCTATACATGGTGATTTAGGTATGGTGCAGTCTAATGATATTGTACTCTGTATCTCTAAAAGTGGTGACACACCGGAGATAAAAGTACTCATATCTTTAATTAAAGGTTTTGGTAATACTCTAATAGGCATGGTCAGCAATCAGGAATCCTATCTTGCTCAAAAGTCAGACTATGTGATATACCTGCCTATGGAAGCTGAGGCCGACCCTAATAATCTTGCACCGACTACAAGCACGACGCTACAGATGGCTATGGGAGATGCAATAGCGGTAGCTTTATTGTCGCTAAGAGGGTTTTCGCCTGCGCATTTTGCTAAGTATCACCCTGGTGGAAGCCTTGGCAAACAACTATATCTAAGAGTCGGAGATGTAATACACGATAGGAATAAACCTAAAGTCTATCTACACGACGATCTTAAGCGGGTCATTGTAGAAATATCGTCCAGGCGACTCGGCGCTACTGCTGTTATGGATGACAATGAAAATCTAATGGGAATAATAACGGATGGTGACTTGCGGCGTATGCTGGAAGTGAATGATGATGTATCTAATGTCAAAGCAGAACAGATTATGTCGCGCACACCTAAGTATGTAAATCCGGAAACCTTGGCTGTAGATGCTTTTGCCATGATGCGAAAATATGCTATCACACAATTATTAGTAATGGACCAAAATAGATATAAAGGGATAATTCATTTACACGATCTGATTAACGAAGGGATTATTTAATATTCATAATATTTTTAATTGGTTCAAAGATTTAGCAGGAAAAATAGTAAATATCAAGGTAGAAAACGTAAACATAGCCTTAGTTATAGTGAGGCTTTCTAACGCAGAGATTTGCTATTTTTTTATAAAAACTGGACTAATTTGAATGTATAATGGAAATAATCAATCAGTTTAAGTCTGATTACTAATAAAAAAGGCGGTCATATGACCGCCTTTTAAATATTGTTATTACACTAATTAAAAAGTATAACGAGCAGCTAGAGCGCCGTAACCGCCGCCAAAACCACTACCAATACCATTAATGAAATATGTCGGAATCCAGTCAACACTGATATTTAAAGGCAAATCAGCAAACTTATAATCTAATCCAAGTACACCTGAGATACCAAATGAAGTGCTTGTGCTTCTGTCACCAGCATAAGCGGTATTCCATGACCATAAATATACATTGGCACCAGCACCATAGTACCAGCTCAAACCCCTAACCGAGGAGATTGGATTGTGGTGCTCATAATATGCACCCACATTTATCCAAGAATATAGACCAGAGTAGCTTCTAAAACCAAGGACACCTTCAAAAGCACCACGCTCTGAAACAAAAGTTTTGTAAGACGCTGATAAAGGATAACCTAATCTCAAGCCTATAGCAGACTTGTAGTCCTGTGCATTACTTGCAAAAGCAAATAAAAAAGTAAATGCTAAAACTGTAAACAACTTTGTTTTCATTTTTAATAAAATTTAAGGTTAAAAAATAAATATACTATATTTCAAAAAAAAATATTCTACAGACATTCAGACACCTTTATGTCAAAACTTATAACCTATAGCTAATGTAAATTTAGGTACAGCAAAACTATAGCTCGATACCAAATTGTCATCTTTACCTAACTCTATATTATATCCATAACCGATACCTAGATCGGTTACAAAGCCACTTTGCGAAACAATTTGATAACCGACTGTCGCACCTAGACCTAAATAAGAAAATTTACCTTTTACATCGCTGTTTTTACTTACATAGGTTTCATTAAAGGCTAATCCTAATACTGGAGCAACATAAGCACCCTTTAAGGACTCTTTAAAATAGTATCTGTATGCAACATCTGCACCATATCCATTAGTAGCTATACCAAATAGTTTAAAATTGTAATAGTTAGCACTAAGTTGAAATGAACTATTAAGATCAAAAGCCCGCTCGTATCTTAGATTATAATTGCCTATTAAAAATCCTAGTGGACCTATTTTTATAGCCTGAGCGCTTTGAGCTGCTAAACTCATTGATACAACTAAGGCTGCAATTATAAAAACTATCTTTTTTTGCATACATTCTCGTTTCAATGTATTAAATAAAGAGCAAATATATTATATTTTTTGATGTATTGTATATAAGATACATTTTTTTTGCATAAACATAGATTATTTTTTTGAAATATTGAGTATTACGAGTATGTGTGCAATATAAATGCAAATACTATTCAGAAGCAATATGATTACTTAGCTGGATGTGATAAATTTATTTCAATAATACTAAATCCATACGCATTTACATTTTACTCAATTAATTTTGTTTATAGAGTGATAATAAAGTATCTAAAATGCATGATATAGTGATTTTTTTTGAGCTGTATGTAAAAAATATTATCTAATTTTATACAAATTTAAGTAATGTGGTTAACTTTATGGTATATTATAATATTAGTAACTAATAAACAATTTTATACACCTTTAAAAAATGAATTTATGAATTTATCGTTTACAAAATGCTTTGCAATTATTGTCTTGGGACTAGTCTCGTTTAGCATGATGGGACAAAAACTAAATACACTTACTATTAATTCTCCTGATGACATCAAAGGTGACTACACAGTAGTTAGAGCCCAGTTTGGTTCACAGAATAATGATGAAATCACGGCAGATGTCATTTATGGTCGCGATGGTAGCTCACTTCCCACAGAAGTATGTAATAAAGCTACCAATGATATGACCGGAAAAATTGCATTTATAGATCGTGGTACTTGCAATTTTAGTCAAAAAGCTTACCACGCTCAAAATGCAGGAGCCATCGCCGTAGTGATCTGTCAAAATGCAGCTAATGCCAATCAGGCACTATTTATTATGACACCCGGTAACTTTGCTGATCAGGTCAAAGTACCTACTTTTCAGATGAGCTATCAGGACTGCCAAAAGATAAAAAGCACTAAATTTAAAGATCAACCTTTAAACGTTACATTTCACAATGTTTGTGTTAATAAAGTCGATTACAGTAATCCCAATATTGTGTGGGGTAAAGGTGCAGATGCCGACGGTAACAGAGGTGACTTTAAAGGTGGGCCAAATGGTTGGACTGTGGATAAATCCAATACCTGGGAATGGGATGCAGACGGAGACATCTTAGGCGGTGCTTGGGGTGGTGGTTCTTTAATTTTAGGATCTGGATGTGATGGGTTTATGAAATTTAACAGTGATTTGTTGGATACTAATGGTAGCCAAACAGGAGCAGGTACTGGTAAGTGCCCGGCTATATGTACAGGGTCTTTGATATCACCCAATATAACTCTTCCACCGGGAATAGCAGGATTGACATTAGAATTTAATCAATTGCTTCGCCAGTTTACTAGTAAGTTTTTTATCATGACATCTAAAGACAATGGCAATACATGGTCAGATACGATCCAGATAAATACAGAATTTGTTACAAATGGTGATAATATAAGTGAAAGAAGAAGAGTAGCTCTCAAAGGTTTTGAAAATGCCTCCAAAATTAAAATTAAATTTGAATATCAAGCTAATTATTATTTCTGGGGCATAGACGACGTTATCTTATTAAATGAAGTAGCTCCTGATGTACAAGTAAATAGAAACTTCTACGCTGTAGCGCCTAACCTCAGAGTGCCATCATCTCAGGTTGCTCCTATGCACTTCCTTGCCGATGTCTCTAATATCGGTAACTTAGATGCTGCTAATACTAAACTAAAAGTTGAATTTAGTGACGAAGCGGGAAAAGTAGTCGGTAGTGTAACACAAAACTACAATACTTTAAAATCAGGACAAACAGTAGAAAATGTATTATTCAAAGATACTTATACCTTGCCTGCTACACCGCAGTTATATACTGGCGCCTATATCATATCCGCTGACGGGAAAGATTCCAATACTCAAAATGATACAGCTGCATTTTATGTAGAGGTCACTGACAAAACCTTTGGCAATTTATTTCCTGAAGGCTATCTCGGCTCAGGTAATTATATGAATGATATCGCTTCATTTTGGGTAACTACTCCGACAAATTATACTTCAGCAGGCAATATATTCTATTTACCAAAAGGTAAAGGATATACAGTAGATAAAGTTAGATTTGGCTTAGGAAATAGTCCGGCGGAAATCGAAGGAGGCGGATTTATCCGCGTTGATTTATATGAATGGATTGAAGAAGAACTGGATGGTGTATGCGCACCAAGTGAAAGGAAACTTGTAGGAACAAATAATATTTACCTTGAAAACATAGATAATTACAGGAATATAGAAATACCTATGTGGGCAGTAGATGCAGCAGGACAGCCCGACGAAGGCAAGTTTGTTCAATTAAAGGATGATATGAATTATGTGTTGATGGGCAATACAGAACCACTTGATCCATCTTTCCCACGATTCAAATTTCTGGCTTATACCGGTTTATCTTTAGACGATCCTTATGACAGATCAGTATATCCAGAAGGAACTAACCTAGCAATGGAACTTGCAGGTACAAATCGTAAATATGGAACTTTATGGAACACACAAGGCGAAAGTACAGACGATATTGACGAACGAGATTTCTATGTTTTTGGAAATAGAAATGCGCCTTACTATACTTTTACATCTGTATATATGGAGATGGATATTAAAAAACTTTCCTCTACTTATGATATAGATAAGAATGGGACAGCTAATGTGTTCCCTAATCCTGCCGGGAAAGAATTGTATATAGACATTGCGTTAGAAAATGCCTCAGATGTACGCGTAGAATTAATCTCTGTGGATGGAAAAACAGTAACAAGCAAATTCTATCCAGGCGTTCAGGATTCAAGACTTAAACTTGATCTCAATAATGTAGTTTCAGGAGCTTATACAGCGATGATACATACTAATAGAGGTGTGATTAGCAAAAAGGTGATGGTTCAAAAATAACCCGTATTTAAATACTAACTAATAATGAAGGGAGGCATAGGCTTCCCTTTGTTGTTTTTACTTTATATTTTTTTATGATGAACGGCAATTGCTTTCAATAAAATTAGGGTTTTGAAAGTTCTATAACATACCTTTGATTTTATTAATAAATAATTGAATAGAAAGTTTAATATTCATGTGGTTTAAGGGAAATAGGAAAAAGTTTTTTTGGACCACTATAATAGGTGTGATACTATTGTGGGCTTTGCTCCCTATACCCAATGATAAACCTGCATATAGCAAGCAATTATACAGTAAGGATAACGAACTCATTTCAGCCGTCGTATCATCCGAACAACAATGGTGTTTCCCACTGGATGAGGATATTCCGGATCATCTCAGGACTTGTATCCTTTTGTATGAAGACGAATACATCAATTTTCATCCTGGCATTAATCCCATTTCTATCCTCAAATCCATCTATGCCAATTACAAGGCGCATCGTACTGTGCGCGGTGCCAGTACCCTTGCTATGCAGGTCATGCGTATGAAAAATAAAAACTCCGTTCGTTCTTGGATCAATAAAATTTGGGAATCCTTTTCTGCCGTCAAATATAGCTTTTTACACAGTGATAACAAAATACTTAAAGACTGGTGTGAAATAGCACCTTTTGGAGGGAATACTATCGGCGTAAAAGCTGCATCGATGCGCTATTTTAAACGACCACTCCATAAATTATCTTGGGCAGAATACGCCTTACTGACCGTCATGCCCAATGGGCCATCTACCGCAAATCTCACAAGAAACAGAGATAAACTCAAACAAAAAAGAGATGGACTCTTGAATAAGCTTTGTCACAAAGGTTATTTTAATACTACCGAACTCCAATTATATATGGACGAGGACTTACCGGTAGTGTTACAAGAAATACCTCAAAACGCCTACCATTTACTTTTATTTTTAGCTAAAACGTATCCTGATAAAACCATATTCCGTACTACTGTCGATAAGGAAATACAAGATAACACGCTCGAACTCATCCAGCGTGAGGGATTTTTTCTTCAATCTGATGATATCAATAATCTATCAACTGTCATTTTAGATGTTCAGACGAATCAGTTATTGGCCTATCACGGCAATATCCGTAATCGGCAAAATAAATTTTCTTATGTGAATGTAGCTCAGTCACCAAGGAGCTATGGTAGCCTACTCAAGCCACTTTTGTATGCTTTTGCCTTAGATAAAGGGGAGTTTTTGCCTAATGAGTTAGTAGCAGATGTTCCGACAGCAATCGGGGATTTTCAGCCGCGCAATTTTGATAAAAAATACAGAGGGGCTGTTCCATTAAGTGACATACTCCTGCTTTCGCTAAATGTTCCGGCAGTCAGACTACTTAATTATGTCGGATTACAATCTTTTTATAATCTTTTAGAAAGTCTGCATCCTGCCTATTTAAATCGTGGAGCACAGCATTATGGTCTAAGTCTCATACTGGGTGGTGGGGAATCAACATTATGGGATTTATCGAGGATATATAAAGGATTGGCACAAAATTATCTTGGATTTCCCAATCCATTTGGTGAAGTTCAGATGTTAAAAGACATTCCGGCAAACAAAAAACTTTCAGACTTTCGGTTTTCTGCTTTTTCAATAGACCATACTGTTAATACCATGGCAGATCTGACGCGCCCACGTGAGGAAAAATCTTGGGATTTATATGATAATACAAATAAAGTGGCTTGGAAGACAGGTACGAGCTATGGACATAAAGACGCGTGGGCGATTGGCTTTAATGGTAGGTATGTTGTAGGTGTCTGGGTAGGTAATGAAAGAGGCGAAGGTAGATTTAACCTTACCGGTATCTCTAAAGCAGCGCCTGTGATGTTTAAGATTTTCAATACCCTTCCGGAAAATAAATGGTTTAGTTCAAAACCTAGATATGCTGCTAAGGAATTAATTACAGTCTGTAAAGAATCAGGAAAGATTGCTGGTCATTTGTGCAAAAGTACCTTTAAGATGAATATCGAACGTTCGTCTCAAAAATATACCTCTTGCAATTTTCATAAGGAAATATGGACTGATAAGAATGGTCTTGCTCTATCTGATGATTGTTTAGAACTTGCCGTCCGAAAAGACACCATGTTTATACTGCCATCCTATATGGAATATTATTATAAGGAAGGACATCTGGCATACAAAGGATTACCTGATTATAATCCAGATTGTATAAGAGATGATTACCCTATAAAAATCTTATATCCTGTGGATAAAGTTAAAATATTTTTGCCACGAACAGGTGGAAGTCAGGTAAATCAGATAGTAATGAAGGCCTATCACCGGGACGCTAAAGGTAGTCTATTTTGGTTTGTAAATGATCAGTATTGGGGAATGACTAAAGATGGAAAGCACGAAATGCTATTTCATGGTCAACAAGGAAAATATCAACTTCAGATTTCAGATCAGTCTGGAAATGTAGATGTTGTAAAATTTGAAATTCTTTAACATCATAATTATGATTCTAATCTGGATATCATAATTTTGAGTAGTTCTGATGCTGCTTCGGATACGATGGTTCCTGGTCCAAAGACAGCAGCTACGCCATGATCAAACAAGAAGTCATAGTCCTGCGCCGGAATAACACCGCCTACCACGACAAAAATATCTTCTCTTCCAATCTTTTTAAGAGCCTCTATTGTTTCCGGCACTAAGTGTTTGTGGCCTGCTGCCAACGAAGAGATACCTAGGATATGGACATCATTTTCTGCAGCTTGTCTGGCTGCCTCCTCTGGTGTCTGAAATAATGGTCCCATATCCACATCAAATCCTATATCTGCAAAGCTCGTTGCAATGACTTTAGCACCTCTGTCGTGTCCATCCTGACCTAATTTAGCAATCATGATTCTCGGTCTCCGCCCTTCTAATGCTGCAAATCGGTCTGATAGTTTAAGCGCTTCTTTAAATTTATTATCCATGCTAATTTCTTTAGCGTAAACGCCGGTTATAGTCTTGTTGTTGGCTGTAAAGCGACCGAATACCTTTTCCATGGCCATGGAAATCTCTCCTAGTGTAGCACGTAATCTGGCTGCTTCGACAGCTAATTCCAGCAAATTGCCGTTGCCGGAATGGGCACATGATGTGATTCTATCTAATGCTTCTTCCACAGCTTTTTGGTTACGGTTGGCTTTTATTTGCGATATAGAAGCTATCTGCTCATTCCTTACTAAAGTATTGTCCACAACTAAGATATCTAAATCTGGCTCTTTGTCTCGTTGATTAAAATTAACGCCTATGATACGTTCAGATTGGTTGTCAATTCTGGCTTGTTTAGCTGCTGCGGCTTCCTCAATCCGCATTTTAGGAATACCTAATTCTATTGCTTTGGCCATGCCGCCGAGAGATTCTATCTCTTCGATATGAGCCCAAGCTCTTTCAGCCAATTGTTGCGTTAAAGATTCAACATAATAAGAACCGCCCATCGGATCAATAGCAGATGTTATCTTAGTGTCTGATTGTAGATATTTTTGAGTATCTCTGGCTATCTTAGCAGAAAAATCTGTTGGTAACGCGATAGCTTCATCTAATGAATTAGTATGTAGAGATTGTGTGCCGCCAAAAACTGCTGCCATAGCTTCTATACAGGTACGCGCTATATTGTTGAATGGATCTTGAGCTGTCAGGCTGTATCCTGAAGTCTGGCAATGGGTACGCAATGCAAGTGTTTTGTCATTTTTAGCACCAAATTCTTTGACGATTTTAGCCCACAGCAATCTTCCAGCCCGCATTTTGGCTATTTCCATAAAAAAATTCATACCTATACCCCAGAAAAAAGAAAATCTGGATACAAAATTATCAATATCTAGCCCGGCTTTTAACCCCGCACGGATGTATTCCATTCCATCAGCAATGGTATAAGCGAGTTCGATATCAGCAGGTGCACCGGCTTCATGCATGTGATAACCACTGATAGAGATACTATTAAACCTTGGCATTTTGGCTGCTGTAAATCCAAAAATGTCCGAGATAATGCGTATCGATGGGCTAGGCGGATAGATATAGGTATTCCGTACCATAAACTCCTTAAGGATGTCGTTTTGGATTGTTCCGGTAAGTTTTTCCATTGACACACCTTGTTCTTCAGCTGCCACAATATAGAAGGCAAGGATAGGAATCACTGCCCCGTTCATAGTCATGGATACTGACATCTGATCCAAGGGAATATTATCAAACAAGATCTTCATATCCTCAACGCTGTCAATAGCCACACCTGCCATACCCACATCACCTGCTACTCGCTCGTGATCTGAGTCATAGCCTCTGTGCGTGGCAAGGTCAAACGCTACCGACAAACCTTTTTGACCCGCAGCTAGGTTTCTTCTATAAAAGGCATTGCTATCTTTAGCTGTAGAAAATCCGGCATATTGACGGATTGTCCATGGCGATACTAAGTACATCGTACTATAAGGTCCCCGTAAAAAGGGGGGTGTTCCAGCCTGAAATCCTATGTGGTTACATTCCTGTATATCCTCCGCTGTATATACCTCTTTTAAGATTATTCGTTCTGGTGTTTTTGATCTTTTATCAGACATAGACGATGATTTAAAGCCGTTTGGATTGGTAAAATTATAAATTCTTTATGAAATATAAGTCTTTAGCTTCCTGTAAAAAATATCAAACTGTAAATTTCTTTAGGAGAGGATGAGATCTGACTAACTTTTGAGTCATTTTCTTTGTAAAATTCATTGTTATAACGATTTTGGTAAAAAATTTAGAATAATTAAAGTGGACCTGGATTTGGCATTAAATCTTATTAATAATGCTCATTAATTGGCCTTGAGCCACTTAAAAATAATAATTCCAATTCCTGCTCCAACCGAATTTGCAACAATATCTAAACTTTCGAAGGCTCTACCCATCATCATCCGGTACTGTGCCCACTCCATCGTAATGCCAAAACAAATAGCCATTATCAATATCCAGATATAAAGATTCCTCTTTCTGGATAGCGCCATACACCATAAAAAACTAAAACAAAGATAAAAAATAGCATGAGCTATTTTATCCATGCCTGGGATATTCCACAAATGCATGGCTTGTATCTTTTGAGCTGATAACAATGATAAATATAGCGTTAATGCTGTCCAGATAGTAGCCAAAATTAAATAAAATCGACTCCCGAGCCCCAACAACTTTGTCCTGAGATGAGTGAACAAATCTATTATATGCATCGATATACTTGAAATTACATATTTCTTCTGTATTTGCCTCCTACCTCAAAGAGTGCGTGCGTAATCTGACCTAAGGTACAGACTTTGACAGTTTCCATCAACTCTTCAAAGATATTACCATTGGCTATGGCCACTTTTTGTAAAGCATTTAATGCTATTTCTGTTTTGTCGGCAGCGCTAGCCGTCAGGTTTTCTACGGTATGGATCTGGGCTATTTTTTCTTCCTCTGTAGCGCGAATGACTTCACGAGGTATGATCGTCGGTGAGCCTTCACTGGATAAGAAGGTATTAACGCCGATGATTGGATATTCGCCAGAATGTTTCAGTTTTTCGTAATAAAGCGATTCCTCCTGGATTTTAGAACGTTGATACATGGTTTCCATGGCACCTAGTACACCGCCTCGTTCTGTAATTCTGTCAAATTCAGCCAAAACGGCTTCTTCCACTAAATCGGTCAACTCTTCTATAATGAAGGAGCCTTGGTTAGGATTTTCATTTTTGGCAAGACCTAATTCCTTATTGATGACTAACTGAATGGCCATGGCACGGCGTACACTTTCTTCTGTCGGTGTCGTGATGGCCTCGTCATAAGCATTGGTATGCAATGAATTGCAATTGTCATAAATAGCATATAATGCCTGCAAAGTCGTACGGATATCGTTAAATGCGATTTCTTGAGCGTGTAGAGATCGACCTGAAGTCTGGATATGATACTTGAGCATCTGCGAGCGAGCATTACCACCATATTTATATTTCAAGGCTTTTGCCCATATCCTTCTTGAAACTCTACCTATAACTGAATATTCAGGATCTACGCCATTACTAAAAAAGAAAGAAAGATTTGGCGCAAAGTCATCAATATGCATGCCTCTGTTGAGGTAGTATTCTACAAAAGTAAAACCATTGGATAGTGTGAAGGCTAATTGTGAAATCGGATTGGCGCCAGCCTCTGCAATATGGTATCCGGAAATAGACACTGAATAGAAGTTGCGTACATTCTGATCTATAAAATAAGCTTGTACATCACCCATGATTCTCAGTGAAAATTCTGTACTATAGATGCAGGTATTTTGTGCCTGATCCTCCTTGAGGATGTCGGCTTGTACAGTTCCACGGACAGATTGCAGTGCTTTGGCCTTGAGTGTTGCATAAACATCTGATGGTAGGATTTCATCACCCGTTATCCCAAGTAGCAAAGTGCCTAGTCCATCATTCCCTTCCGGCAACTCTCCTTTATAAGTTGGTCTTTTGAGGCCTTTACTATCATATTTTTCCTTGAGTTTTTGCTCTACGAGATGACCGAGATTCAGTTCTTTGATGTATTTTTCGCATTGCTGATCGATGGCGGCATTCATAAAGAAAGCAGCCATGGCAGAAGCGGGTCCATTGATCGTCATTGAAACTGATGTGGATGGGTCGCAAAGATCAAATCCTGAATATAGGATTTTAGCATCGTCGAGACAACAAATACTTACGCCTGAGTTGCCAATTTTTCCATAAATATCGGGACGATAATCAGGATCTTCACCATATAATGTTACCGAGTCAAAAGCGGTAGAAAGCCTTTTGGCAGGCATACCGAGTGACACATAGTGGAAGCGCTTATTAGTCCTTTCAGGGCCGCCTTCCCCTGCAAACATCCTGGTAGGATCTTCGCCCTGACGTTTGAATGGAAAAACACCTGCTGCATAAGGAAACTCCCCGGGTACATTTTCTTGCAGATTCCACTTTAGTATATCTCCCCAATCCTTATATGCAGGGAGAGAAACTTTAGGTATGCGCAACCCTGAAAGAGAGGTAGTAAATGGTATTACTTTGATTTCTTTATCCCGGACTTTATATACAAAAACATCGGAATGGTAATTTTGCTTTTTTGCTTCCCACTGTTCTAAGATCCGTTTGTTTTCGCCTGTCAGATCATCCCAAGTTTTTTGATAAGCTTGCTGTAGAGCTGTTTTTACTTCCGGATTGTCTATCACTTGTAGTGCGCCGGATAGGTTATATGCCTTAGTGGCAAGGCTTGCTTGTTGATCCGCAGTTTTGTCGTAATTACGGTTATTTTCTGCTATCTCTGATAGATATCTGATTCTTTTAGGTGGAATGATATATACTTTTTCGGTTTCGCCTAATGGTAAATTGGCAGTCGAAATAAGATTTGCTTTAGTTTTTACATCTAAGATAGCTATGAGTTGTTTGTATAAAGTATTAGTACCTGGATCATTAAACTGTGAAGCAATCGTTCCGAATACCGGCATATCATCCGGTGATTTATCAAATAGCTGGTGATTACGCTGGTATTGTTTACGGACATCTCTGAGGGCATCCATAGCACCTTTTTTATCAAACTTATTTATAGCAATGATATCGGCAAAATCCAGCATGTCTATTTTTTCCAACTGACTGGCAGCACCATATTCCGGTGTCATAATATACATCGTCATATCAGAGTGATCGACTATCTCAGTATCAGCTTGCCCGATACCGGATGTTTCTAATATAATTAGGTCATAATCGGCTGATTTGAGGACAGTCAGTGTATCTTTTACGTATTTTGACAATGCGAGATTGGATTGTCTTGTAGCTAGCGAACGCATATATACGCGGTCGTTGTTGATGGCATTCATACGGATTCTATCTCCAAGAAGGGCACCGCCTGTTTTTCTTTTAGAAGGGTCAACGGATACGATGGCAATACGCTTATCTTTAAAATCCATGAGGAAGCGTCGGACGATCTCGTCAATCATACTTGATTTTCCTGCACCTCCTGTTCCTGTGATGCCTAATACCGGGATGTTTTTTGGTTTTAAATTATCAAGTAAATCGGGATATAGCTCTGGAAAATTTTCAACTGCAGAGATAACCCTTGCTATTGCGTGTTTATTGTGATGCTGGATTTGGCCTAGTGCATCGCCTAATATATTTCCAACTGGATAGTCACATTGTTGAAGGACATCATTGATCATACCTTGTAAACCCATACTTCGGCCATCATCCGGCGAATAAATCCTTGAAATACCATAGGCTTCCAATTCCTGAATTTCAGTCGGTAATATCGTGCCGCCACCGCCGCCAAAGATTTTGATATGGCCACAACCTCTTTCGTGTAAAAGGTCGTATATATACTTGAAAAATTCATTGTGGCCACCTTGATAGGAAGTGATTGCAATGCCTTGTACATCTTCCTGAATGGCTGTTTCTACAATCTCACCGGCAGAACGGTTATGACCTAAGTGGATGATTTCGGCTCCGGATTGCTGCATGATGCGTCGCATAATATTGATAGCGACATCATGTCCATCAAATAGGGATCCTGCTGTTACGATTCTAACCGTGTTTTTAGGTTTATATATTTCCTGATTCATCATGATTATTCAAGGTGTTTTTTACGCAAGTGCAAAAATATGAAAAAATACCTAAAATCAGGACTATGTGTCAGAAATTGTCAGAAGTGTATATTTTCAAGAGGTTATTTTAATACCCATTATATTTTTAAATGGTCCAAAGATTTAGTAGAAAAAATAGTAAATATCAAGGCAGAAAACGCAAATATAGCCTTAGCTATAATGAGGCTTTCTAACGCAGAGATTTGCTATTTTTTTATAAGGATTGGACTAATTTGAATGTATAATGGGTATAACATGTGCTCGACGTAAGCGTGGTAATATTACACGTAAAGTTGCACTACATTTTTCTGATTCTAACGATTAGATATAGCACCTCATAAAATAGTTTTGACGTAGCCAAACCCATATCACGGCTTTTTAGCCCGGAAATTTGCTGTGTCTTGTCCTAAAAAAAGTTTATAGGTTAATAGATAAACCTAGTATTAATTTACAATACTGTTTTACGTTTTTTTTTTGTGGGTCACAGGTTATTTTTAGTACCAGCTTGCTATACTAAAAATCATCAAAGTCTGTACCCTTGCTTGTGTTCTCATCTTCAGATGAAGGACCTATGTTCTCATATTTGCTACAGTCGAGCTCTATGAGTTCCTCCTCGGGTTTCATAAAGACAGAGTTTTTGCCAAAGTTTAGCCTATTGTCACCTTCGAGTTTAGTCATGAGTTTTACGAAGTAAGGCCTTGCCATGACTGCACCTTGGCCGTCTGCGAGTGATGTAAACCGGATAAATTCCTGATCACCACCTACCCAAGTAGAGATGACAATATCCGGGCTAAACCCAATAAACCAGCCATCTTTGTAGTCGTTGGTCGTTCCGGTTTTACCACCTATCTGGCTTTTAACCTTGTTTTTGATAGGATCAGCGACATATTGGAGCATATTGACCATGACGTAGTTATAAGCAGGGTTGATAGCCCGTTTTTGATCGGGTACTGAAGAATAGATTAACTTGCCATTTTTATCTTCAATTCTGGTAACAAAAATAGGTTTGGTGACGATCCCGTCATTGGCAAAAGCCGTATAAGCTGTTGCCATATCCATAGCAGATAATTCGGGTGTTCCGAGACAAATAGATGGATAATTGGGTACTTTATTTTTATCGATTCCTAAATTGCCAATAAGATTTTTTACACTCTGTACGTTACCTATTTCCTTCATCAGGTAAACGGATATAGAGTTTTTTGATTCCTTTAATGCCTGACGTAAAGTTAATTCTTGTCCTGAAAATTTATTGTCAGCGTTTCCTGGACACCATGTGCTTGAGAGATTAAAGTTTGGATCATTAGCCTGAATACATTGTTTTTCGTCCTTTACCTTAAAGCAAGGAGACATGGCATTTTCAATTATAGCAGTAGCATAAATAAATGGCTTTACAGTGGACCCAACCTGTCGGTTAGAATTGACGTGGTCGTACTGAAAGTATTTATGACCTATACCGCCAACCCAAGCTAAAATATTGCCTGTTTTAGGATCTACTGCTACAGAACCGAGTTGCATGTGCTGTAAATGGTATTTAATAGAGTCCATCGGTGTCATCTCTACGACTTTTTCACCTATATCATTGTAGGCAAATACACGCATTTTTACCTTTGTGTTAAACGAAGTACTGACGGCTTTCTGCATTTTGCTCCATTGAGATTTTAGCTCTGGCCAGTGTTTGCTACGAAGGATTTTTTTACAATTATCAGCGTCTGATTGATTTAGGGTTTTATTTTTGATTGATTTATCAAGATAACCTGGATTTTTATCCTCTTCAAACATACGAAATATGTCATTATCTGTAAGGTTTAAGTTTTCAAAATCATAAGCGATGTCATTCATTATTTTACTAAGATAAATGGCTCGGATAAGCTTATATCGATCAGATTCTTTCATCATCTGGATAAGCTGTCTATTTCGTATTTCTGTTTTTGTTTTGTCGGCCTGAAAGGTGAGAAAATTCTTGCCTTGCCAGACTTTAAAGTATTTTTCCTGTAGTTGTGACATGTGTTCTTTCATAGCTTCTTCGGCATATTTTTGAACTCTAGTATCAATAGTGGTATAAATCTTTAAACCATCGGTATAAAGATTGTATTTACTGCCATCGGATTTTCTGTATTGATCTTCGTCAAGGAGATTTTTTAGCCATTTTGTGAGTTCGGCTCTAAAATAGGGTGCTATGCCTTCATAGTGTACTTCTCTCTTAAAATTGGTCATACTAATGTTTTTCACACGTTTATTTAGATATTCTTCTTCAGTGAGAAAATCATTTTTTACCATTTGTTTGAGTACTACGTTGCGTCTTTTGAAACTGTTTTCAGGAAACATTTTTGGATTGTAAATCCTAGGGTTTTTAAGCATACCAATCAGGACTGCAGCATCTTCGATGGACAAATCTTTTTGATCTTTACCAAAATATGTCTTGGATGCGGCTCCGATACCTACCGCGTCGTAGAGGAAGTCACTCTTATTGAGATACATGGCGAGGATTTCTTCCTTGGTATATCGCTTTTCAAATTCTATGGCGATGACCCATTCCTTTAATTTTTGCCAAACTCGTTTGATAAATGAAGGCGATCTTTGGGTAAAAAATAATTTAGCTAGCTGTTGGGTTATTGTACTTGCACCGCCTTTGTTACCCATAAAGAATATAGCTCTTGCTGTACCGCGCATATCCACGCCAGAGTGACTAAAAAATCGTTCGTCCTCAGTGGCCACTAATGCATTGATCAACAATGGGTTGATATCCTTATAATCAAGCCATTCGCGATTAAATTTAAAAACCTTCCCAAATACTTGATTATCAGAAGAGATGAATTGAGATGCTATTTCGTATTTTGGATTTTCAAGCTCTTCCGTATTGGGTAGTAACATTTTAGATATATACAAAAAGGTCGTTACAATCAAAAGTATAACAATTATAATTGTATAAATCAAATATTTGAGGTATCTGCTGGGAAAAAAGCTCTTTTTAGATATGGAAGGTTTTGACATTGAATATATAAATATCTGAATATTTTGTGCAAAGGTATTTAAAAATATAATAAAAAGTCATTATGTGTAAAAATATTAACAACTTATAAGTGAAGTTGCTTTTTGATTGATTGATATATTATTTGAAAAGAAAGGAAACAAAAATATTATCGATTTAATATACTTTGAATTAATTATTTTGCTTAGTTTGTGCTCAATTTTATGTGTTTGTTAGATAATAGAAAATATATCATTAGGGGATTGATTAATTTTGTGAATGAAGGACAGTAAAAAAATCATTAAGGAAAAGATAATCGTGGATGCGGCTGAACATGTGTTTGGCGAAGTTGGGTTTAAAAATGCCAAAATGGAAGATATAGCCAAACAGGCTAAAATCACTAAGGTAACGTTATATGCTTATTTTCAATCTAAGGAAAATCTGTATCTTGCGGTGACTTACAGAGCCTTACAATTGTTATCTGATAGATATTATGAGATCATGGACCGAAATAAGGACAAGTCTGGTTTGGAGTCAGTATTAGCCATCCTTGAGGGTTTTATGACATTTTGCGAACAAAATTTTTTGTATTCTGAGGTTATGTTGGATTATTTTTCACTGTTGCGATCTACGTCTGAAGGTAGCAATGAGGCTAAATTAACAGAAGCAGTGAAGGAAAGTATTTACTATGTAAAAATCCAGGATATTCAAAATTTGCCATTTAAACTAACGGTTAAAGAGATAGAGCGAGGCAAACGCGATAAAAGTATTTTAGTGCCGATTGACCCTATGCTTATTACTTTATATGGGTGGTCGATTGTAATAGGATATGCTAAGGTTATAAGTGCTTCGGGTAAAAGTGCCACCCCATTATTTCATGTGAGTCTAAAAGATCTCAAATCACTTAATCTTAAAATAGCCAGAAATATATTTACATCAAAAACATTTGAATCATGAAGGTATTTATTTATGGACGTACGATCAGCAGCAGTGAAGAATTTGATTTTATAGCAATCGCATTATCTGCTTTAGAGGAAAAAGGAGTACAGGTTTTTTCTAATAAGCGATATTGTGATGACATTAAAGAATATTCTGATAAGTTTGGCTTTATAAAAGTGCTTAAGTCTTATGACGAGTTTGATGAAGCTAACCTTGATTTTGCTATAACCTTAGGTGGTGATGGTACCATACTGGAATTTATGACGTTGATGAAGGATAAAAAGATACCAATCCTAGGTATCAATTTGGGTAGATTGGGTGTCTTGGCAACTGTAGAAAAGAAGATTATTAAGAAAGCGGTTAATCAGTTGCTAAAGCACGAATATAGGATTGTAGAGCGAGCTGTATTGAAAATATCCAGCGAGAAACCATTGTTTAAAGAATTTCCTTATGGTTTGAATGACTTTACGATATACAAGCGTGACACTTCGTCTATGATTACGATTCATGCTTATGTCGATGATATTTTACTTAATTCTTATTGGGCTGATGGCTTGATTATTAGTACTCCTACTGGCTCCACGGGATATTCGCTAAGTTGTGGTGGTCCTATAGTTTTTCCTAGTAGTAATAATTTGATTATAACGCCGATAGCTCCACATAATCTCAATGTAAGACCTATAGTGTTGCCTGATAAAAAGAAAATAACATTGCGTGTTGAGGGGCGCGCCGACAGTTTTATGTGTACACTGGACTCCCGCTACGAAACAGTGACTGGTGAACACGAAATTATCATTACTCGTGGAGAGTTTAATGTGCAGTTTATCCAGCTTACAGGACATCACTTTCTCAAGACACTCAACGAAAAATTACTTTGGGGTCTGGATAAGAGAAATTAAAAAGGAGGGTTGTGTAAAAAAAAAAGTCTCATTGGAAATTGAAACAAAATCCGATGAGACTACATTGAAAATAAAACAAGGATTACTGTTTTTCCTTGTCTATTTCCTTCATGTTTTCTTTTATTTCGTTTTCAATGTTATTTTTAGCATTGTTAAATTCGCGGATACCAGTTCCTAATCCTCTCATTAGTTCAGGAATCTTTTTACCCCCAAAAAAGACTAAGAAAATAATAGCAATGAGCATTACCTCTTGTCCACCGAGATTAAATAATAAATTAAACATATGTTTGTTTGATAATTAATAATTATTGTAATAATAGTGCAAAGATACCATTAAATACTTATACCAAGTATGATTTTGTTATTAATAATGTATTAAATGTAATTATAGTTCATGTAAAGATGCATTATTTTTTTGCAGGCTTATATTTAGATTTTTCTAATAATGCTTGGCTATCGGTCATTTTAATTAATTCTTCCAATGATGTGGATGGGAATCGTTGCATATAAGCCTTGATTATTTGTAAACCAATAAAATTGGCTGTACGTCCGGGAGCTCCATCAGGCATATCGGGGCTTTTAGGCGCAGGGAAGACATATTTTCCTATCTTTTTAAAATTGGATTCGTAAAATAGCTTGCTATCCAGAAAGAATGACCACATCTGTAGTTCATTATCATAACACCATTTCATCTGATCGCTCGTGTATTCATGTATGATGGTGTCGTTTTTTAAAGGCAAAAGCAAAGAGGTAATATAGAGATTTTTACCATTGTGTATCATATAGTCGAGCAATCGGTGACCTGGAGATTCGCCAGTGATTTCATTGATATATAGATCTGCTACTTTTTTTACGATAAATTGTTTATTCCATGAACGGGTCAGATAATCTGAAAAATTCGTGTTATCAGGAAACATTATTTTGTATGGAAGGTCCGGATTGAGAAACATATCCAGCCCTAATCCAATGGCATCCTGATGCTTGTCGTCCTCAAAAAGAAAGGTTTGGTAACCAAAATCAGAATTGAGTGTATAAATATTCGGTACCTTTATCTTATCAGGAAAGTAGTATTGTAAATATTGAAATAAAGATTTTAAATCAGACTGGACACTATTAAAATCGTTATATTTTTTTTGAATCAGATTATTAACCGCTATTACCGAAGAGTCTTGCATCAGTAGTGTGAGATTAAGGTACATACTGTCCTTGTTTTTGCCCATGTTCATACCTGTAATATTATTAAAGTACAAATCGTAAAAAGCTGGATGTGCATCATAGATTTTATCAAAATCTGCCTTCGAATGTATATCCTGAAGGTCTTTTTCTGTACGAAATACTTCAAAATTGGCCTGAATGTCTGAGACATCAGGAGCATTATTTTCTTTGCAGGAAAAGAATATAAAATTGAATATTAAAAGAATAAAAAACAACCTTTTCATAAGCTGATAATGACTTTAAATCTGGGGCAAAGGTAATATTTAAACGATGCTTAACAATAAGTGGGATCATTAAAAAATATAGCAACAGACAAAATAGGGAAAAGCCTCATTTTTTATTGGACGTTTATAGTTAAATATTTTACCAAAACACTAATCACATTCCTATTCCATCAACATCTTCTATAAAATTCTTTGAAATAAATCACATTTTCTACGATTTATTATGCAGCGATTCATACAAGAATACTTTGTATCCTAAATGACTTCCGCTCATCACGTATTGTGAAAATAATCAATTGATGACCGCATTTAAAAGTGGGATTTCCTATAACTATGTTTTTCAGATTTTAGCCAAATTAATACAAATTATTTTAAAAGACGATAGTCTATTTAATACCTTAATCAAATTTTAAATATGAATTAGCTAAAAAATTTTAATTTTGTGCCAATTATTTTAATGAATGGACTTTAATAAGGAAAATAAGAAAACGAGCGAAAATTCTTGGAGCAGTAAAGTTAGCTCTGTTTTGCAGCCAGTTTATGAATTTATAAAACCCGCCACTGATAAGTGGAAACAATGGACGCTTCCATTGATAAATAGTTGGCAGGCTTACAAGTCTAAATATCCACGCGAGACCAAGATACTCATTTGGTCAAGTCGTATCGTAGGTGCGGGAGTAGCTTTGTTAGGCTTGTTTATCCTGTTGACTATTTTTGGAGTTTTTGGTCATTTGCCATCAACAGATGATTTAAAGCAAATAGAAACCGCTAATGCATCAGAAGTATATAGCGTCGATGGCAAGCTTATCGGCAAATTCTATACTGAAAATCGGACGACCATTGCTTTAGACAGTATTTCACCTTATTTAGTAACAGCTCTTTTGGCTATTGAGGATAAAAGGTTTTTTGAGCATAGTGGTATTGATCTTCGCTCATGGCTACGGGTGTTTAAAGGTCTTGCAACAAATAATTCTTCTCTAGGAGGTGGATCAACTTTAAGTCAACAATTAGCTAAGAATCTGTATCCCAGGATGAATTACAAAATTCCTATATTGAGTTTGTTTATTAATAAGCTTAAAGAAAATCTGATTTCGATCAAGCTTGAACAACTATATAATAAGGAAGAGTTGTTGATTATGTATCTAAATACAGTGCCTTTTGGTGGCAACCGATATGGAATACAGGAGGCAGCTCGATATTTTTATGGCAAAAGACCAAAACAATTAAATGCAGCCGAATCTGCCACCTTGATAGGGATGCTAAAAGCTACGACGGCTCTGGATCCGACCAGAAACCCTAAAAATTCAGAAGCAAGAAGAAACCTCGTCTTATCTCAGATGCTTAAAAACAAAGATTTTAGGTTTGACTCAAAGGAGATGGCTACTATATCAGCGATGATTAACTCAGGAGCTATCAATGAAAAGGAATATGAAGGATTGATAAGTAAACCCGTAAGTGCATCCATACATGAAGATATTGGAAGTAATGATGGTATTGGGACTTACTTTCGCGAATATCTACGCATAAAAGAATTGCCCAGAATATTGAAGCATCTTACAAAAGAAGACGGTAAGGAATACAATCTATATACTGATGGTTTGAAAATACATACCACTTTAGATAGTCGGATGCAGGCACATGCTGATGCAGCAGTGTATAAACATATGTCCTACATGCAAAAAGAATTTTATAATCACTGGAAAGGTGTAAAAGACGAAAAACCATGGGGTGATGATAAATGGATAGACGATCAGGTCAAAAAGAGTGACAGATTCAAAATGTTAGTAGAACAAGGGAAGAGTAAACATGAGATTGATTCGATCTTTAAAGTGCCGGCACCTATGACCATTTTTGCATGGAAGAATAAGCCCGTTGAAAAAGATACCATGTTGTCGCCTTTAGATTCTGTAAGATATTATTTTACCTTGCTCAATACCGGATTTATGGCTATGAATCAGGCCAATGGTTATATAAAAGCATGGGTAGGCGGTATTGATTTTTTGCATTTTAAATATGATCACATTCTTAGTAAGCGACAGGTAGGCTCTACGTTTAAACCTATCGTATATACAGCTGCCGTTGAAGATGGAATGAAACCATGTACATTTTTTAGTAATCATCAGGTAACTATTGAAGACTGGTCACCTAAAAACTCAGATGGTAATTATGGTGGTTATTACACAATGACAGGAGGATTGACCTATTCAGAAAATGTAATCGCTGCTCAAATTATTGAAAAAGTAGGTATCCAAAAGACGATAGATATGGCGGCAAAACTTGGTGTAACAGCTACTTTGCCCCGAGAATTTGGTATCAGCTTAGGAGCTGCAGAAGTATCTCTATATGACATGATGAAGGTATATGGCACTATCGCCAATGAAGGAAGGAAAGTAGATCCTGTTGCTATATTAAAAATTGAAGATCGCTATGGTAATGTAATTTATGATTATGAAAAGACTATAGAACATGATACAAAGGTACAAGTGATAGATACGACCACAGCTTATGAGATATCGCGGATGTTGCAAAGTGTCATCACCTACGGAACTGGAAATGCTTTGCGGTCACAGTATTGTCAGCATTGCGAATTTGGCGGTAAGACAGGTACTACTAATAATCATTCCGATGGATGGTTTATCGGATACAACCCTGAACTCGTTACAGGAGCATGGGTAGGCGGAGAAAGTCCTATAGTCAGATTTAGAAGTATGGCTTATGGGAGTGGTGCTAAATTGGCTTTGCCTATTGTAGGTCAGTTTTGGTATAGTTTGTCTATTGACAAAGAATTTGCTGCCATTACTCAAAAGAAATTTAGAGTCAATCAAAAAATTAACGAAGACATGAATTGTCCACTTAGGATAGGATTTTCACCAAGTATGTATTATACTATCATGAAGGATTCCTTACTTAAAGATTCTTTGGTGCGTATAGGTTTTCGTGGATTAAAAGAGGTGGCTATGGCTATGTTTCCTGAAGCATTTGAAGAAGAGCTGGAAGCTACTGATGGCGAAGGAAACATAATCCCAAGTGATGAAGGTGAAAATCATTCAGATGAAGCTTCCAAACATAAAGCAATAGAACATAAAACAGAGGAAAAAGACAAAGATAAAATTAAAAAGGAAGAAAAGGCCAAGGAGCCTGATAAAGCCAAAAAGGAAGAAAAGATTAAGACACCGGATAAACCAAAACCAGATAAAAAGTAATTTATTATCAATAGGTCTGAAATAATTCCGTAATTTTGCGTTTTATTGTGAAATTCCCTTAGGATTTCTATATTATGTACAGATAATTTCTAAATATATAATGGCAACACCACTTACGGTAGCTTACCATACTTTGGGATGTAAGCTCAATTTTTCAGAGACATCAAGTATCCGTCGCAATTTTGAAAATCACGGTTATACAACTGTAGAATTTGAAGATGGTGCGGATATCTATATACTTAATACTTGCTCAGTTACAGAATTTGCAGATAAAAAATGTCGGTATGAAGTACGCCGTGCGCTAAAATATTCGCCTCAGGCAAAAATTATAGTTATAGGCTGTTATGCTCAGCTTAAACCCGTAGAAATAGCTGAAATTCCAGGCGTGGATCTTGTACTTGGTGCCGCTGAAAAGTTTAATATCCTCAACTATATCGAAGGGATATCTAAATCCTCCGATAAAGGAATGGTGGTAGCCGGTGACGTCAAACAAGCCAATTCCTTTATTGATGCCTTCTCTTTTGGTGACAGGACGAGGTCTTTCCTAAAGGTACAGGATGGATGTGACTATAAATGTACTTTTTGTACGATACCACAGGCCAGAGGCAATAGCCGAAGCGATACAATAGAAAACGTACTCGATAATGTCCGTAAAATAGCGGAAGAGGGCGTTAAGGAGGTTGTTTTGACAGGTGTAAACTTAGGTGACTTTGGTAATGGAACGGAAGTGATCGAAGGTGAAAAACCTAAAAAAGAAGCCCTCTTTTTTGACCTGGTTCAGGCCCTTGACAAAGTGGATGGCATCAAGAGATTTAGAATTTCTTCTATAGAGCCCAATCTTTTAACTAAAGAAATAGTAGAGTTTGTAAAAAATTCAGACAAATTTTTACCTCATTTTCATGTTCCACTTCAATCCGGAAGTGATAAAATCCTAAAGGAAATGCGTAGGCGATATCTCAGTCATTTGTACAAGGAACGTGTAGAATGGATTAAAGCAAATATGCCCCACTGCTGTATAGGCGTGGATGTAATTGTGGGATTTCCGGGAGAGACAGATGAGGATTTTAAGGAAACGTACCGCTTTTTAAATGAGTTGGATATTTCTTATTTGCACGTATTTACTTATTCAGAGCGAGCTAACACACCAGCTGCAGAGATGGTAGGAAAAGTTTCCACTGAAGTTAGAAGACAACGCAACGAAATGCTTAGAATTTTATCACACAAAAAGAGGATAGCCTTTACTCAACCATTTTTAGGGACTGTAAGACCAGTTCTTTTTGAGCATAGTATAGAGCCGGGTATGATGTCTGGATATACAGATAATTATATCAAAGTAATGCTACCCAAAGTAGATGACCTTATCAACACAATAGGAAATGTACGATTGGTTGACTTTGACGAGACACAGGAGCATGTTATAGGCGATTTAGTGACAGAGGTAGTATTCAATTAATGTCGGAAGCATGAATTGGATATGATTCATGATTAAAATCATTTTTTTAGTGATTGACATTCAAATTATTAATCAGGGTAGAGTTAATCCTCTAAAAATTGTATTTATTTGATAAAAATCACGACTTATTTTACTGTAAAATGCTAAAAGTAAGATAATTAATCATATCTTTGCGGCAAATTTGGAAAAATAGTAAACAATCATAAAAATATTCGATCTTAGATATGGCAAATGTTGGACATATAAAGCAAATTATCGGACCAGTTATTGACGTAAGTTTTGCTGGCGAAGGGAGTAAATTACCTGAAATCCTGAACGCACTTTCTATCAAGAGAAGCAATGGTGAGGAACTAATCCTTGAGGTACAGCAGCACCTTGGAGAGGATAGCGTGAGAGCTGTGTCTATGGACTCTACCGACGGACTTACTAGAGGTATGGAAGTAGTGGATTTGGGTGCTCCGATTTCAATGCCAGTAGGCGAGCAGATCAAAGGCCGAGTATTTAATGTAGTAGGCGAACCTATCGACGGGTTGGGGGCTTTGGACAGATCACAAACGAGAAGTATCCATAATAAGCCACCTAAGTTTGAAGACTTATCAACGGAAACAGAAGTTTTATATACAGGTATCAAAGTTATTGACCTAATTGAGCCTTACTCAAAAGGAGGTAAGATCGGTCTTTTCGGAGGTGCCGGTGTAGGTAAGACGGTTTTGATTCAGGAGTTGATTAATAATATTGCTAAAGGTTATGATGGTATCTCAGTATTTGCCGGTGTAGGTGAGCGTACGAGAGAAGGAAATGACCTTATGAGAGAAATGCTCGAATCTAATATTATTAATTATGGTAAAGACTTCCTTCACTCTATGGAAGAAGGTGGTTGGGACTTATCCAAGGTAAGTAAGAGCAATCTTTTAGATTCTAAAGCAACCTTCGTTTTTGGCCAGATGAATGAACCACCAGGTGCACGTGCGCGAGTTGCTCTTTCAGGATTGACATTGGCTGAGTATTATAGAGACGGCGATATGAGCGATCCGAATGGTGGAAAAGATATCTTGTTCTTTATTGATAATATATTTAGATTTACACAGGCAGGATCTGAGGTGTCAGCACTATTAGGACGTATGCCATCTGCGGTAGGGTATCAGCCGACATTGGCAACGGAGATGGGTCTGATGCAAGAGCGTATTACCTCTACAAAAAGAGGTTCTATTACCTCTGTACAGGCGGTTTATGTACCTGCGGATGACTTGACTGACCCCGCACCGGCGACGACGTTTGCCCACTTAGATGCTACTACGGTATTGAGTAGAAAGATTGCCTCTTTGGGTATTTATCCGGCTGTGGATCCATTGGATTCAACATCAAGAATCCTTGACCCTGCTATTATCGGTGACGAACACTATAATTGTGCACAGAGCGTAAAGATGCTTCTTCAGAGATATAACGAATTGCAGGATATCATTGCTATCCTCGGTATGGAAGAACTTTCGGAGGAGGATAAATTAGTAGTATTCCGTGCAAGAAAGGTACAGAGATTTTTATCTCAGCCTTTCCACGTAGCTGAGCAATTTACTGGTATCCCGGGAGTATTAGTGCCTATCGAAGAGACTATCAGAGGCTTTAATATGATCATGGCTGGTGAATTAGACAGATATCCAGAAGCAGCATTCAACCTTAAAGGTAGCATCGAAGATGTAATCGCTGCCGGTGAAAAAATGTTGAAGGAAGCAGAAGCTAATGCTTAATATTTTAATTAAAAACCTTTAATCGCACAATATGAAGTTGATCGTATTAACACCTGAAAAGGAAATTTTTAAAGGAGAAGTCAAATCTGTTCAGGTTCCTGGTATTAATGGAGGATTTGAAATACTCAATAATCACGCCCCGATTGTAGCGGCTCTTAGTAGTGGTAAAGTTAAGATTGTGGATGTATTAGGGTTGAGTAAGGTGTTTAACATCAAAAGAGGCTTTGTTGAAGTCCTTAAAAATGAAGTTTCCCTTTTAGTGCAAGGTGTTGTAGAATAGCAGTATTTTAATAGTTGAAAAATAAAAACAGCCGGAATTTCTAAATGAGATTCTGGCTGTTTTGTTTAGGTCCATTTTATTTAAAAATATCTCGCAATTTATTACCATGTTGTTGATTGTGAGCAGAAATGGCTACATCTTATGAAATGTTGATGATCTTCCTGTCATTCTAATTTTTTTATCAAGAAAAAAAAGAATTTCATATATTATTCTTTTTGTAATTTGATTATTGGTATATTTGTGATTTAAACAACTAAAACATAGAAATCATGCAAAAGGGAATTTTTATACTATTAACTTCATTATTGTTTATTGTAGGTGGAACACAGTCCGTTAAAGCTCAGGAAGCCATGACAAAAAATGCTTTTTTTGTTGAATTGTTAGGAAATGGTTTAATATTTTCAGCCAATTACGATGTTAGACTTAAGGGTAATTTAGGCGCGAGAGCAGGCATAGGATATTTAGGCGGTGGTAAAAATGCAGGTGGAATTCTTACTGTACCAGTTATGGGTAATCTTTTATTAGGCAAAAATGGCAAATACTTTGAAGTGGGTTTAGGTGCTACATATATAGCCGGAACAGGAGAAATTTTTGATGATCAGCTATCTTCTGTTGTTGGAACAGCAAGTTTTATGTATCGCCGTCAACCAGTAGATGGTGGTGTCATGTGGAAAATAGGTATTACGCCTTTCTTGGCCAAGGGTACTTTTATTCCATATTGGTTTGGTGCCGGTATCGGTTATTGCTGGTAGTAGTAGAGATTATAAATATTATTAATTAGAAGAAAACGGGCTGTTTTCTTCTAATTAATTTTAATCCTCCATGTTAAAGATGATTTGCCCATCAGCCATTATCTCCATGGAAAATGCTTTAGATTCACTTGCATCGTATTCACTGCCATCAATAGTTTGACCAGCAATGATATTGATAATCAAATCTTTTTCGATACTGGCGACTGATTTTTTAATGATATTTTTTTCTACGATAGTACTAGAGATAGCCTTTTTATTGATCAATTCGCCGTCTAAAGAAAGTGTTACTAAAACAAAATCGTATTTAAGTAGTCCACCTTTCCAATAGACGACAGCCTGAAATTTTTCCTGTTTAGGTAATTTAAAACAAGGGATAAATTCTGTAAAGTCATCCATATCTTTTTCCCATTCCAGAATAATTTCATCTATAAATGACTGCGGAAATGGATCGTTCATACTTTCGAATTCTGCAAGATAATCTTCTGAAATCATTACAGGAAGCTCTGTTTCTACAAAATAATGCAGGATTTTATCGATTTTCTTCATGCGATTATTTCATAACTTTAAGGCTGATATCCATAGTACCTGCTGAATGCGTAAGTGCACCGACTGAAATATAATTGACTCCTGTCATAGCTATTTTTCTAACGGTTTGTAGGCTAACGCCGCCGGAAGCTTCTGTTTCAAAACGACCATTGACATGGGCTACTGCTTCTGTTAGGATGGGCAATTCAAAATTGTCCAGCATGATACGCGTAATGCCACCTCTATTGAGGACTTCTTCGAGTTCGACAAGATTGCGCACTTCAACGGTAATGCCGAGATCAAGATGATTGGCCTTTAGATATTCGTGTACTTTATCAATAGCCTTGGTTATGGAGCCGCATGCATCTACATGATTGTCCTTGATCATGATCCAATCATATAGACCGGTACGGTAATTTTCACAACCGCCTACTTTGACCGCCCATTTTTCAAGAAAACGCATTAATGGTGTTGTCTTACGTGTATCTAGAATTTTTACAGGCAGACCTTCAACTTCTACAGCAAATCGCGAACTTAAGGTTGCTACGCCACTTAGCCGTTGCATCGTATTTAGGACCAGTCGCTCTCCTGTAAGTAAGGCCTGAGAATTGCATTCAACATAAAAAGCTTCGTCACCATATTTTACATCTTCACCATCTTGGATTCTGATGTCTATCACGGCAGTAGGATCTAGATGTTTGAAAACTGCTTCTGCAAAAGCAACTCCGGCTATGACACCTTCTCCTTTAATTAATAGTCTGGCCTTACTACGTGCATCTGCTGGAATACAAGCCCGTGAAGTGTGATCGCCTTCGTGTACATCTTCGTACAATGCATCTACGATAAACTGATGTAACAATTCTTGGTCTATTGGATACATAAATGTAAACTATTTTTATAAATTTGAGGTGCAAAGATACGCTTTGTACGCTAAAATTCTGGTAATTATTGACAGCTTTATCTTTGTACCCTCTAAAAATATAATGAGTATAAGATGTAAATAACAAAATCACCGTATTGATGTCAAGCATTAAAACTGCTTTACATCGGTTTAATACGCCAATAATTTCCTCAAAGCATCGCTTACCTTCTTTGCATTAGGCAGCATAGTTCTCTCTAATGTTTCGTTGAGTGGGATAGCCGGCATATTTTCAGCACCGATGGTTTTTACTGGGGCATCGAGATATTCAAAGCAATGTTCTTGAATTCTGGCAGCTATACTTTGTGCAAATGTATTATTGATTGGCTCTTCTGTTAATACTAAGATCCTGTTATATTCCTTGGCCTTTTCAAAGATGAGCTTTTCATCTAATGGAAACAAGGTTCTTAAATCAAGGATACCTATTTTGTCTTTTAGATCAGCATCTATATTTAAAGCCCAGTGAACGCCCATTCCATAGGTAACGATCAAGATTTTGTTATGGTCTGGATCTATTGTGGCTTCTTGAATCATATTACCTTGGCCTAATGGTAGAATATAGTCTTTTGCCGGAAGCCTTCGTTTGGCAGTATCGGTACCGGGTACTTTACTCCAGTAGAGGCCTTTGTGTTCTAAAAATACTACTGGATTAGGGTCGTAATATGCGGCTTTCATCAGGCCTTTTAGGTCCGCTCCATTGCTTGGATAGACGATTTTGATACCGCGTATATTAGTAAGGACAGATTCCACACTCGAACTGTGGTAAGGACCACCGCTGCCATAAGCCCCGATAGGCACACGCAAGATCATGCTAACAGGCCATTTTCCATTAGAAAGGTAGCAACTGCGGCTCACTTCTGTAAATAATTGATTGAGTCCCGGCCATATGTAGTCGGCAAACTGTACTTCGACGATAGGTTTTAGTCCCGTAGCTGACATACCTACTGTACTTCCCACGATATAGGCTTCCTGAATGGCAGTATTAAAAACACGCTCGTCGCCAAATTTTTGTGCTAGCGTAGCGGCTTCTCTGAATACACCACCTAATCTTCTGCCTACATCTTGCCCATATAATAAGCATTCCGGATGATCTTCCATGAGCTCCTGTATTGCGATGAGGGCACAATCCACCATGACCTTTTCTTCAGCGGCCTGAGGTTCTCTAATTCCATGTTCGGATAGCACTGGAGTCGGGGCAAAATCATGCGTAAATAGATCTTCCGGTTTTGGATCCGGAGCTGCCATTGCACGTTGAAGGTCGGCGCTGACAGTGTTTTTAGTTTGTTTTATGATTTCATCAATTGTATTGATCGCAACTCGCTTCTTTTTAAGCAATGTAAGCAATTTGTCATACGGATCGCGTTTTTGATGTTCTTCAAGATCGGGCCGATACCATTCCTTACGCACTCCAGAAGTATGGTGATTGAGCAAAGGAACAGTCGCATGTAGCAGGAAGGGCCTCCTTTCGGTGCGCATAGTATCCAGTATATATTGAACAGTCAGATAACAAGTTTCAAAGTCAGTGCCATCAATACTTATAGCTTCCAGCCCTGGAAATCCTTTAGCATACTCCGCTGCATCCATGGCGCGAGTTTCTTCAGCAGTGGCTGAGATATCCCATCCATTGTCCTGGACGAGGTATAAGATGGGCAGTTGCTTGAGTGCAGCCATCTGAAAGGCCTCCGCTACTTCGCCTTCGGTCACAGATGCATCGCCTAGTGAACAAACAGCTATAGCCCCTTTATCGTGCGGTAGATTTAGCACTTCACGATACTGTAATCCCATGGCCACGCCAGTAGCAGGAATCGCCTGCATACCTGTAGCAGATGACTGATGAGGTATTTTAGGTTTGTCGTCATCGTTTAAACTTGGATGGCTGTAGTATGTACGACCACCAGAAAAAGGATCGTCGCGTTTGGCTAGTACTTGGAGCATCAGGTCATAGGGAGACATTCCGATAGATAATAACATAGCATCATCGCGATAATATGGAGATACAAAGTCTTTAGGCGTCAACTGCATACCTAAGGCAATCTGTATGGCTTCGTGCCCACGTGAGGTAGCATGTACGTACTTGGATACGATTTTAAAATTGTCTTCATATATTTCTGTCATTCCCTTTGCTGTGCTCATCAGGTTAAAAGCACGCAATAAAATATCTCTGTCTATCTTCTTTTGCTCCATAGGGCAAAAATAAGTAAAATACAGATGAAATACCTATTAATAATCTATTTAAAATCTCAGAATATACATTGAAAATAAATAATCTGGTCAGGAATAAATGGTAAGCTAGATTTCAGGAAGTTTTTCACCAAGAGCTTCTTCAAAAAAATAATGGATGCGATAGGTTTGAGGTGCACCTAATTTTTGTCCAAACTGGCTGATGATATACATGGCAATAGTCGCTATTAGTAAAAATGGTAGGGTGTATAAAATAGGTGCATCCTGACCTAAGGCTCTTTGAGAAAATCCCACAATGCTAATAAATGTAAATAAGACGGCTATGGCCAAATATACCAGTGCAAAAAGTGACCATACATTGGGCATAGGCCCATAAACACCAATAAGAAGCGTTTTTCCTTCTACTTGATCGTCTTGGAGTAAAACACTAAGTTGTGGAGACCAAAAATGACGTTGAGCTCTATCGATACGTATCGTGATATGATCCTGCATTGCCTGACCATGAAGTCCATGGGTTTCGTCTTTAAGTTTTTCTTTTGTATGTGCTATTATCTGATCAATTGATAAATCTGTAACCAATTGAAACTTGGGTCTTATTCTGAAACTTGCCATATCATTTTAGATTTGGCGACAAAATAGGATAAAAACTTATATCGTGTACGTTAATATGGAAAATATTGGTTTTTTTTCATACTAAACCTAGACGGTGTAAAAGTCCCAAATCTTCATTTGTATATAAGCTGACAAGTGGAATAAAAATTTTACTTGAATAAAACAATGGTTATTGCTGTTTATGGATGTAGTGATGAGCCAGTAAAGTAAATCCCAGTGTCATCACAGTCCTGAATACCATCGCCATGACAGTTTTTTGTTCGTAAAGTCCACCGGAGGTAATGTGAAATAATAAACTGACAAAACCGACAATGAGTATTAAAGCTGCGAAGGACAATATATTTCTCGTCCAAATCTGTTTTGTAAAAAAACCATAAGCTGCCGCTAAATATATAAAGCCACATACCCAATTAGCCCAAACTATAAAAGGGACATAATTACCTTGTTTTGATCGAATGTCAAAAAGATCAAACAAAACGGCACTACTCATAAACAAGGTAATACCACCAAATAATAGTAGCAATGCGCCAATGGTATTTCGTATGACAATATTCATAGTCTTCAATGTATTGTTAATATTATAAATAACCTGACATAGAGAGCTACCTATTTTAATTAAAATATTCGTGGTACATCTTATAAGACGCTTCTAATTTTTTAATTACGGCAGCTGCTTCATCTGTGGTTGTGGCATCTTCAAGATCCTCAACTAATAGTAAATGCGGATTTAACCATTTATGCAATTCTTCATGGCTTTTACCCTGCATAGTGCAGCTTTTTATAAGTTTGCCATTTTCTAAGCCTATGTTTTTGGCAAGTGCTGCATAGTCGGTTTCATTGTTTGCCAGATACGTACTTACCAGTTTTTCGCCATTCAATACATAAGGTATCATTTCTTTATTAACAGCCCATTTCTGACCATTATCCAGTTCTATCTCGCCAGTGATAGCATCGTGGTCATCTTCATTAGCTTGTGTATCAATATTCTCTACATCATGGTCGTGTGCGACTTCGGTAGTTGCTTTATTGCCGCAACTAAATAATACTAAACTGCTTATAGCTAATAGAAAAGGTATTAAAATTTTCATTTCTTTAAAAATCTTTTGTGGTCAATATAATATATTGATTAACACAAAAAAGTCTTTAAAGTTATACTATTTGCTTGATATTATTGCTGCCAAGTTTTAAAATCCTCAAGCTGGTCGATGAGACCATCAAAACTACCTTCAAATTTAAAGCCACGGTCATCGATATATATGTGAGCAGCAAGTTTTTTATTGGTGATACCCAAAGCTTTCTTTTTATTCCAAAATTTTTGATAAGATGGCAATATTTCTATAGAAAAAGGTAATTCTTTGCCTTCAAAGAGCACATTTTCTATCCATTCTTTAATTTGTTTAGTATCACGAGTGGACAATATAAATACCGGCCATCCTTTTGTCATCATACAGTCGATAATAAACTCAGCAGCACCTTTAATAGGTGGATCATAAATAGCTCCGTCCTGATATCCATTTGAGTATTGGTGAATGACGCCGTCAAAATCTATAGAAATGGTCATGGTTTTTGCTTTTTATTTTTTTGATTACTAACTTCAACAAACAATATAGCAGATTGTTATTAATCTAAATATTTTATGTGTTTTTGCCTTCTACGCTTTATCCATTTGAATATTTCAAACCATAATACTGAAATCATCGCTACAAGTAATGCAAGTCCCAGCTGGTATGCGGATAAAGGTGTCACATGGAAAAATCGTGCAAATATCGGAATGTAGAGTATCACAAATACTGCCAAAAATGCCAGTATCACTATCCATGTTAAAAGTGGATTTTTTGCTTTAAAGCTATCCCAAATACTGTAGTAAAATGAACGGTTGGCTAAACTTAAAAATATATTGGCAAATATCAGGGTACTGAAGACCATAGCTCTAGTTGTTTCCTCGTTTGCACCACCTAAAGCTGTCCACTGATATACAAATAATACCCCAATCGTGATGATGATGCCCTGTATAATGCTGATATTTAACTCACGCTGACTGAGGAAGGTTTCATGCATTTTGCGTGGTGGCTGGTGCATTAAGTTTTTTTCCATAGGTTCGCTTTCGTATGCAATAGAACAAGTAGGCCCCATGACTAATTCGAAGAAAATTACATGAACTGGTGTGAATATTTCTGGATAATACCAGCCAAAAAACAAAGGAAGAGCTACGGTGAGTATGATCGGTATATGGATGGAAATGATATACTGGATAGCTTTTTTTAAATTGGTATAAATGCGTCTGCCTGCTGCAATACTCAGTATAAGCTTGTCCAGATCATCATTAGTAATGATGAGGTCTGCAGCGGCTTTTGCAATTTCTGTACCTTTTTTTCCCATGGCGACGCCGATATGTGCAGATTTTAGAGCCGGTGCATCGTTGACACCATCACCCAGCATTGCGACTATCTCTCCGTTTTTTTTCAGGGCATTAACAACAGCCAGTTTGGATTCTGGATACATACGCGCGAAAAGGGTAGTTTTACTAGAAATTTCGATTAATGATTTTTCCTCATAGCCGATGATATCCTTGCCTTCGACAGGGTCTGATTTAATAATTATTCCGGCTTGCTCTGCGATAGCTTTAGTTGTTTCTGCATTGTCACCGGTGATGATTTTTAATTGGATACCGGCTTCGGCTATATGCTGAAAAACATGGCTTATGCCTTCTTTTGGTGGATCGTAAAAGACGATCAAACCAATAAAGTGAAATGAAAACTCTTGCTGCTTTTTAGGAAATTCTTTGTCATTAAATGTAGCACTTGCAACACCTAAAACCCTATATCCCTGTTTGCCAAAAGACTTAATCAGTGACCGAATGTCATTCTTTTCGCTACTGGGCAGATGGCATACGTTGAGGATAGCTTCAGGCGCACCTTTGGCAGCGATGATACGTTCTTTGGCCTTGTTTTCATAAATATGTGTCATCATAGGTGGTTTCCCTTTTAATGGATATTCATGGATCATTGTAAAATCCTGCCTTTGGTCTTGGCTTTGTGTGTCTGAGTAAACAGTATGGATGGATTTTTCCATGGGGTCAAAAGGAGTGGGTTCGCTACTCCACATAGCATAGCGGATCAGGTGAGCAAAAGCTGGATGGCCAAATTGAGATGCATCGGCTGTCATGCGGGTAGTATGATCATAGAGGATTTTTAATTCCATGATATTTTGAGTTATTGTGCCAGTTTTGTCCGTACAAATAACTGTCGTACTGCCCAGTGTCTCCACGATACTACTTCGCTTGATAATGACGCCATCTTGCATCAGTTTCCATGCTCCTAAAGCCATAAAAGTAGTAAAAGCTACGGGTATCTCTTCGGGAAGGATGGACATGGCCATTGTTAGAGCATTGAGTAAACTGTCTATGATATTACTTGAAATATAATAACTATACGCCCATACCATTAAAAACACTACTATGCCAATGATGGCCATTGTTTTTACAAATTTAGCAATCTGATTTTGTAGGGGTGATATTTCTTCTTGTATATCGAGTATAGAAGTGCCTATCTTACCCAGTCGAGTGGCTGTGCCTATCTGCTTTACCTTGAAAATAGCGAGGCCTGATACTACCACAGTTCCGCTATAGACAAGATTATCCTCAGTCATACTGTCCTTAAATACAGAAAGGCTCTCACCAGTTAGCGAAGATTCATTAACAGAAAAATCGTTACTGTGGACGATAATTCCATCAGCATTAATCAGCTTTCCTTCTTCTACCATACATAGGTCCCCAACAGCAATTTCATGCGTAGGAATTTTGATTAATAGGCCATTGCGGATGACTTTGCTAAGTGGTTCGTTGAGTTTTTCCAGGGCTTTAAGTGCTTTTTTACTTCTGCTGTCCTGATATAGCGATATGCTGGAAACCGCAACAATAGCTGCAAACATAAACGCTGCATTTCCATAATCTCCGATCACCATATAAAGGATGGTAATGGTTATGAGGAGCAGTAACATGGGTTCTTTAAGGATGTCTATAATTATCGTGATCCAGGTATCTTCATGATAACTCGTTACTTTATTATAACCATACTGTTTTAGGGACAGATGTACTTCTTCATCGGTTAGACCTTTTAAATGAGCTGGTATGTGATCATGCATAGGATAGGCAAAATATGACTTTTTGATTGGAGACCAAATTTCGAGATAAAAATAGGTTGTATTTCTGTATTGAAGTCAAAAACCAATATAATAAGTTGGAATTAAAGCTAATTTAAAACAGATCTATATAAAAAAATCATGCGATGTATAAGCCATTTTTGACGGGAAGGTCGGTAGTAAGCAAGGTTACATTTCCGTCTAATCCGATGGCGCCTAGTACCAAGCATTCAGACATAAAATCGGCTATTTGCTTAGGTGGGAAGTTCATGACAGCCACGATTTGCTTACCGATGAGTTGGTTTTTGTCATATAGTTTGGTAAGTTGTGCTGAGGATTTTTTGATACCTAATGGACCAAAATCTATTTTAAGCTTGTAGGATGGATTCTTGGCTTTGGGAAAGGATTCAGCTTCGATGATAGTACCTACTGCCATTGTCACATTTTCAAATTCCTGCCATGTGAGTATGTTGCTTGCTTCTTGTTCTTTCATTATAATGATGGTTTTTTATCTTTTACTTGATCTGATCGAGCAGATAGTCCAGACCATTTGTCTTGATAATAAAAGTTGTGCTCAAGATTTGCCCTAAGCGATCTTGTTTAAATCCCTGTATGGATAACCATTCGAGGTAGTAAGTAGGTAGATTTTTGATAATTGTACCCTTGTATTTACCGAAAGGCATTCGCATAGTTACTATATCCAGTAAAATCGTTTTATCTGGTTGATTACTGACAGGTTCCATGATTAAGCAGATTCAAGGCTTTCAATGGGTACTTCTAGATCCATGACTTCTGCTCCTGTGTCTGCTACCTGATCTAGTTCGACCTTTAGATTGTCGATGATGAATACCTGTCTTTCTGGTGTATTTTTACCCATGTAGTAACTGAGCAAGTCTTCTATTTTGGTTTTTTCACTCATAATGACGGGTTCGAGATGGATATCTTCACCGATAAATCCTTCAAATTCATTAGGTGAGATTTCGCCTAGTCCCTTAAATCTTGTGATTTCCGGCTTACCTTTGAGTTTTTTAATGGCATCTTGTTTTTCTTGCTCTGAATAGCAGTAAAAAGTCTTTTGCTTGTCGCGAACTCTAAAAAGGGGTGTTTCGAAGATGTATAAATGCCCCTGCTTGACTAAATCAGGAAAGAACTGCAAGAAAAAAGTCAGTAGCAGCAGACGGATATGCATCCCGTCCACATCGGCATCGGTAGCGATAACGACGCGGTTATATCTCAGATTTTCAATACCATCTTCGATGTCAAGAGCATGCTGTAAGAGGTTAAGTTCTTCATTTTGATATACTACTTTTTTAGTCATTCCGTAGCAGTTGAGTGGCTTGCCTCGTAGGGAAAATACAGCCTGTGTCTGTACATCCCGTGCCTTAGTGATAGATCCACTCGCGGAGTCTCCCTCCGTGATAAAGAGTGTCGAACTGAGTTTGATCTCGTCATCTGTTTTTTTACCATCAGTCAGATGTACACGACAATCTCTGAGTTTTTTATTGTGGATGTTGGCTTTTTTAGCACGTTGATTAGCTATCTTTTTGATGTCAGCGATTTCCTTTCTTTCGCGCTCTGATTGTTGAATTTTGCGTAGTAAAACGTCGGCAACTTCCTTGTTTTTATGCAGATAATTGTCGAGATTGGTCTTTAGGAAATCCAGCACAAACGAGCGTATAGTCGCTCCTTCAGGTGCCATATTAAGCGAGCCTAGTTTTGTTTTGGTTTGCGATTCAAAGATAGGTTCCTCAACTTTGATACTGATGGCACCTACTATGGAAGTCTGTATATCGCGCGTATCGAAGTCTTTTTTATAAAAATCTCTCAGGGTTTTGACGATAGCTTCACGATATGCTGCAAGATGTGTACCACCTTGGGTCGTATTTTGACCATTGACAAAGGAATAGTACTCCTCTCCGTATTGTGTACCGTGAGAAAGTGCTATTTCGATATCCTCGCCAGTAAGGTGAATGATCGGGTATAAAAGATTTTCTGTATTTGTTTTACGCTCTAATAAATCTTTAAGTCCATTTTTGGATACGAAAGTCTTGCCGTTGTAATTAAGTTTAAGCCCTGCATTGAGGTACGCATAGTTCCACAACTGGTTTTCGACATATTCATGTCTATATTTGAAATGCTTAAAAATTTTATCATCAGCGATAAACTCGATTTTTGTACCGTTAACTTCATTGGTTTTACCGACTTTATAATCTTGTACAATATTTCCGGCCTTAAATTCTGCAACTTTGGTTTCACCATCTCTGTACGATTCTACTCTAAAAAAGGTGGAAAGTGCGTTGACAGCTTTGGTACCTACACCATTCAGACCGACCGACTTTTTAAAGGCGCGTGAGTCATATTTTCCACCTGTATTGATCTTGGATACACAGTCTATGACCTTCCCTAATGGAATACCACGTCCGTAATCACGTACCGTTACTTTGCCCTGATCTATGGTAATATCAATATTTTTGCCGTGTCCCATGACGTATTCGTCGATAGAGTTGTCGATGACCTCTTTTATGAGTACATAGATACCATCATCCTGCGAGGCCCCATCGCCTAATTTTCCAATATACATGCCGGGTCTCAGTCGGATATGCTCGTTCCAGTCAAGGCTTTTAATGTTGTCTTCGTCGTATGAAATGGTGTTTTGATCAAACATGAAGTGATAGGTTTAAACCGCAAATATAAGATATTTTTTTGATATGTTCTTTTTTTTTATTGAATGAGGACGTATTTAGTTAATTGCATTTTGTTAGGATGGTTTTTTAAAATTTGACCTTTTGTGTCTTGGTTCGATATGACATTTTAGTATTATCTGGCGCTGGCCGATGTTAGTTCTTGGAAGGCTAGATGATTTTTATTGTTAGTGTACTAATTAGTTAATGGGTTATATCCAGTTTTTTTATGCAACAAATATTGAGAAATATTACCTATATTCAAATTATTGTTATATTTGTACAAAAATATACACATCATGAGATGGCTGTACGTAATGCTTTTAATTTTTTGTACTGTAGTGATTCACGCACAGCGACCATTTATTATTACTGTTAAAACGGACAATCCTGGATTTTCTTCTAATACTCAATTTACGATCCCTACGCGATCTGCATATAAATATAATTATAGTGTGGATTGGGATAATGATGGAATACCTGATGAAACCGGTATTACAGGAATAGTGAGGCATAATTTTGGCACTCGTGGTACCTACACGATCAGGATATTTGGCGATTTTCCGACGATTTACTTAAATGATTTTGGGGATAGTGAAAAGCTGATTTCTATAGATCAGTGGGGCGATATTAAGTGGAAGGATTTTTATGCATCCTTTGCCGGGACAGTTAATCTTGTTATCAAAGCCAAAGATATACCAGATATGACAGAGGTACGCGATATGTCCAGGATGTTTAACAATGCTATAGGTTTTAATAGCGATATTGGCCATTGGGATGTGTCCAATGTTGACAATATGACTGCACTATTTTTTGGTGCTGATGTGTTTAATCGGGATATAGGCAACTGGGATGTGTCAAATGTCCAAAACATGTACAATATGTTTAGAGAGGCAAAAAAATTTAATCAGGATATTGGTAAATGGGATGTATCTCAGGTAGTAAATATGAACTCGATGTTTAAAGGCGCAGTATCTTTTAATCAGGATATAGGCAATTGGGATGTATCCAATGTAATAGATATGTCCGGTATGTTTTTAAGAGCAAATGCTTTTAATCAAGATATCGGCAGGTGGAATACAAGTAATGTGGTAAGCATGTCTGATATGTTTAATTTTTCATCATTTAACCGAGATATAGGCAATTGGGATGTATCCAATGTGGTATATTTTACATCTATGTTTTCTTTTAATCCGGAATTTAATCAAGATATCGGTAGATGGAATACCTCAAAGGCTGAAAATATGATTGCTATGTTTAATTATGCAATTTCTTTTAATCAGGATATTGGAGACTGGGATGTGTCCAATGTAAGATCTTTTCTGTATATGTTTAACCATGCGGAGTCATTTAATCAGGATATCACCAGATGGAATCCCTCCAAGGTTGAAACTACAGCATGGATGTTTGCTGGTGCACTTTCATTTAATCAAAATATTGGAATTTGGAATGTAAAGAGCGTCAGGCATATGGAATATATGTTTGCTTCTGCTGTTTCTTTTAATCAAGATATTGGCAATTGGGATGTTTTTGATGTTGTCAATATGACGGCCATGTTTGCTGGTGCAACTTCATTTAATCAAAATATTGGTAGGTGGCGAGTTAATTATGTGACTGATATGTCAAGAATGTTTTATAAGGCATATTCTTTTAATCAGGATCTAAGTAAATGGGAAGTTAAACGCGTTAGAAAAATGAATAGTATGTTTAAGCAAGCCACTTCTTTTAATCAGGATATAAGTAAATGGAATGTCAGATGGGTGACAACGATGGATAGTATGTTTGCATATTCACCTATGTTTAATCAGGATATCGGCAATTGGAATGTATCAAAGGTGACTGATATGGGAAGAATGTTCTATAATGCTGCTGCTTTTAACCAAGATTTAAGCAAATGGAATTTATCCAGTTTGGACTCTGCACAACAAATGTTTGATGCCGATATCGATAAGGGTATGTCATGTAAAAACATTGGTTTGACTTTACAAGGGTGGAGCACCAACCCTAACACTCCTAGCAATTTAGTATTAGGCGTAGGAAATCGACGCTATCCGATAGCAATACAAGAGGCACTTAATAGGATGGAAGTGGATTTAGGCTGGAACTTTGTGGGATTCGAAGGCGTGTGTGATCCAGTAGCTGTGGAGGACATAAAAAAATCGGTTAGCCTGAAGGTCTATCCCAATCCATCATCTGGATATATTACGATAGAATCTGACTATGATGGCTATTTTAAAATATTTAATTTACAAGGATTTGTCATCTATACCGGAAGATTGGCAGGCTCGCAGACGAGCATAGATTTAACAGCGTTACCTTCAGGGCTGTATTTCCTCCAGACTGATAATGGTGCAATTTCTAAATTTGTAATTGAGTAAGATATTGATTCATTGGGGATGACCATGGTATTGTATTTTAATAATTTTTACATGTAGATGGCTGATAGCTTTTTTAATGTATGAACAACTTATCGCGCTTTTTTCCCTTATTAATTTATGATCTTTTAGATCGTCAGATATTACCCAGCGGTAAAATATTGTGTTTTTTAAGGCATGATTGTGTCAGGTGCTGCTGAATATTATATTATTCTGGTCATTCAGGATTTTTTGTACTATCCACGATCAGTTTTAATGAATTTTAGGCATTAAAGTCAATTTTTATTACTTTTACGGCTTAATATGAATACATCTTTTATGCAACTACGCTGGTTATGGGTTATTATTATTGGGATTTGGAGTGCTTGTACTTCGCTGGAAGCACAGGATATACATATAGCTGTATCTGCTATCCTTGACACTTCAAAACATAGTATGACTATTGAAGCTACAATGGATATCCTGCCTTCTAAGCCTGACAATAGAGATACTTTATGGTTTTATCTGCCAATATATGCCTATGGGGAAAGCAATAATACTTTTAATGAGGACATACTTAAATCGGGACAAACTGACTTCCATTTTAGACATAGATCTCACATTATTGATGTTAAGAAAATGGTGGTTGTCGTCGATGGAAAGGAGGTTAAACCGTTTAGCATGCCCGGTACAGAAGCCTTCATAGGCATACTATCAGAGCGTAATTCGGTACATTTTTCCTATACGTTCATTTTGCCAGAATGGCATTTTGGCCCGTCTTATCAAGAAGGTAGTTACCTTTTACAGGATTTTTTCCCGATACCGGCTACAAAGGATTTTCATACCTACCGCTATTCAAGGTCAAATGTAAAGTCCAATGTGCCTGTTGTGATAGATTTGCAACTTCCAGAAGGATATGCTGCTTTTTCTAATGGGAATCTTCTCAAAAATGAAGGTGAAAACACTGTTAAAATTGAAGGAGCTGATGATTTAGCAATTATAGTGTCAAGAAAATCTCTTTCGGATGGAGGCAGGTTTTTAAGCACGATAGGTAGTGATATTCCTTTCTATGCTGACACAAAACTGATGCAAAGCAATCATTTTATAAATGTCTTAGATACGGTATGGCAACAGTTAACTCAGGATTTGGGTAGCTATCCATATCAATCATTAATCCTAAAAACATCGAGGAGCAAGTATTATACTGAATACAGAAACGGCTTTGTCCTCGCACCCGAACCAACAAAAACGGTAGATATTAAAAATTGGTTGACGCTATATTTGACGAGATTATGGGTAGAAGGAAAATTTAAGCTTAAAAACCCTATCGACGATTGGCTATTGGATGGAATCGCCAATTTTATAGTTAAGCAGGGCAAAACGGATGTTTTGTTAAGTGATCTGGAGTTGCTTAAGAATTTTGATAATCAGGGACTATTGCCATCCTTTGATTCAGACGATGACCAGCTTAGCAGAGAACAAATTTACTTAAAGCATCAGGTAATGTCAACAATTTATATAGATTATCTCGCTTCTAGTACCAGCGAATCTGCATTAAGAAACGTACTTAAAGACTGGAAATCTGAAGCGCAACCTCTGACAGAGGAAAGCCTGATAGCAGCATTGGAAAGGGAATCAAGTAAATCCAAAGACGAGAGGTCTAAAAGCACGTTGAAGCACTCAAAGGACATCCATTTTAATAGTCTTTTACAGGAAGGATATCATGGT
Organism: uncultured Aureispira sp.; assembly: GCA_964501555.1. Classification (GTDB taxonomy): domain Bacteria; phylum Bacteroidota; class Bacteroidia; order Chitinophagales; family Saprospiraceae; genus OLB9. The sequence goes on from CAZCTQ010000004.1 coordinate 89,941, forward strand.
AAATGTTTACTTGTCAGTTCTTTATTAAAATTAGAACATCCGGCATGCAACCCTTTAAGATGGGCAATATACCCAGCGTATAACGATAACGATGGCTGGATGGCTGGCATGACGTTTTCCAATACACATCCTTACCAATACAATGATTTTACTTGGGCAGTAAGTCCGATGTATTCCTTCTGGCATAATAAATTTGTCGGTCAGGCATGGGCAAAGTATGATGTAAAACTAAAGACAGAAAAATTAGATAAAGTACGATTTAGCCTTGGCATAAAATCCTTTGATATGGATTACAACAACAAATTTGAATATGCACGCCAATACGTTAAAGTGTCGCCATCTGTTCAATGGTTTTTTAGCCATCCTCTTGTATCTGGAGTTCAATCTTCGTTTTCAGTGCGATGGTTAAAACTTTCTGAACAAGAAGCCAATTTTAAGCAAGGTCAGTTTATAGGGCTGGTAAGGGTCAAGTCTAATATCTTTCAGATGGCATATGACTGGGAAAGGGATAAAACCCTATCCAATAGCTCGTTTTCTATGGTAGCCGAATATCAAGGATATAGTAAGGTAGATCAGTATATAAAATTTACAGGAACGGGCAAACATCAGTGGATGTATAAGTCAAATAAATATATAGGCATTCGACTTTTTGCAGGTGGATTTATCTTAAATACCCAAAGGAAAGTCAATAGTTTTCAAAACCAACTGACACATGGAAGTCTGGCCCTGATCCAACATGGATTTAATGATTATACCTATGAGGAATATTTCCTCGCTCGCCAGTCGCAAAATGGATTTCAGGACAGACAAGTTAGTATGACTCAAGGAGGAGGCTTTAAAACACCAGTAGGTTCGGCTTATAATATCGGTATGTCCAATAATTATGCTGCCTCGTTCAATTTGTTTATAGATACGCCATTTAAGACAAAGTGGTTTCCTCTTCAAGCCTACTTTGATCTAGGTGTTTACAGTAGGTATTTTAATCAACGATTTACAAATAGTACAATATATAACGGTGGACTTATGCTTAATTATAGTGATGTGGTAGCGATATATATTCCCATAGTATATTCGGATGAGCTGGGAAGCATCTATAAAGAAGTGCACAAAAGTTCCTTTTCGAGGATTAGCTTTGGTATCAATTTAAATCAATTTAAATTTTGGCAAAAATAGCCATTAAAAAATTAAATCAAAACATGAAATTAGGAGTTATAGGTTCGGGAGCGATGGGTTCGGGTATTGGACAGGTGGCAGCGATGGCTGGCTGGGAAGTCTATTTGTATGACAGTAATCTCGAAGCCCGCACCAGAGCATTGAAAGGGATATCTGAAAGTATCAATAAATTAGTTTCCAAACAAAAAATGACACCTGAAGATGGTGTTGCAGTTTTTGGCAGGATTTATACCTGTGAAAAAATAGAAACGTTAGCCGATGCAGACATGGTTATTGAGGCCATCATTGAAAATATGGATGCTAAAAAATCAGTGTTTCAGGAAGTTGAAAAGATTGTGTCAGATACATGCATTATTGCGACTAATACCTCTTCTTTGTCTATAACGGCTCTAGCCGCGACATTAAATAAACCCGATCGATGCATCGGCATTCACTTTTTTAATCCGCCTGTACTTATGAAATTAGTAGAGATCATTCCTGCTATTCAAACAGCACCAGAGTTGGCCGTCAAAGTGCAAAGAATGATCGAATCATGGGACAAAGTCGCTTTGATAGCTAAAGACACACCTGGATTTATCGTCAATAAATTAGCACGGCCATTTTATAGTGAAGCACTCAGGATTTTTGAAGAGGGCTTGGCCACGGTACAAGAGATTGATCAGATTATGACCGAACAGGGATTTAAAATGGGGCCTTTCACACTGATGGATTTTATTGGTCACGATGTCAACTACTATGTCACTGAGTCCGTCTGGAAAGCGTTTTACTTTGACTCGCGATATCGTCCGTCCTTGTCTCAACTCAAGCTGGTAGAAGCCGGTTTTTACGGTAAAAAGCGGGGTCGCGGCTTTTATGATTATTCTAAAGAATCAGAGTCTAAGTTGGATTTAGACAATGGTTTATGCCAGCAAGTATTCATGCGTATCATTGCTATGCTCATCAATGAAGCGGCCGACACAGTCTATCAAAATATATGCTCTAAGGATGCCGTAGAATGGGCAGTGAAATTAGGGGTCAATTACCCTAAAGGCTTGCTGGAATGGGGCGAGGAGCTCGGTTATCAAAATGTAGTACGCCATTTGGATGAATTATACCATTTTTATCATGAAGAACGGTATCGGGTAAGTCCTTATCTTAGAAATTTAGCAAAAATTTAAAACTTCATTTGCAGTAAAAACTAGTTTTTCTATGTTATACTTTAAAAACACTCAAAACACTCAATAATATGAAAGTAGGGAAAGTTTTATTAGCTTTGATTATTCTGGGTATTGGTATGTATTTAGGTGTAAAATTTAAAGACATATCTATATTTAATGACGATGGTAAATTAGATGCCGTAGAACAACAGACTTCTTTAATTTCGAATAGAAGCGATGGCGTCGAAAAGGTCGGACATCTAAGAAAGGTAGATTCTATCATATATCTGACCAATAGCGAAGCTGCTACAATCGATTTATTTGAAAAATCAGCACCATCAGTATGTTATATTACTACCCTTAATAAGCAACGGGATTACTGGTCACGCAATATAACTGAAATTCCCTCAGGTACAGGTTCGGGATTTATATGGGATAAAGAGGGTCATGTAGTTACTAATTTTCACGTATTGCAAGGTGGTGATAAATTTAAGGTGACTCTATCAGATAGGACGACTTGGGACGCTTCTGTCGTAGGTGTAGATCCTAATAAAGACCTTGCAGTACTCAAGATTAATACGGCTACAGAGCAATTGCATCCGATTCCATTAGGTCGTTCATCCGTACTCAAAGTAGGTCAGTCCGTCTATGCTATCGGCAATCCCTTTGGTCTTGACCAGTCACTGTCCACAGGTGTCATCAGTGCCTTAGGACGCGAGATAACCTCAGTCGGTGGCAGGCCGATCCGCGATGTGATTCAGACAGATGCAGCGATTAATCCAGGTAATTCCGGCGGCCCGCTGCTTGATAGCTATGGTCGGCTGATCGGTGTCAATACGATGATTTATAGCACTTCTGGCGCATCTGCAGGTGTAGGTTTTTCTATACCAGTGGACGAGGTCAATTGGGTTGTATCTGACTTAATCAAATATGGAAAGGTCAAAAGGGCCGTTTTAGGCGTTACCTTACTTCCTGCTCAGTATGCCGAAAACTGGAAAATAGAAGGCGCTATGATCGTGAGTATTGCTGAAAATAGCGGTGCCGCAAAAGCTGGACTCAAAGCTCTCGAGCAGACACGTGATGGTGAGATCATCTACGGCGATATTATTACGGCTATCAATGGCAAAGCTATAAAAAATTATGACGATTTGTATCTTGCTTTAGAAAAATATACCGCAGGTGATACCGTCAAAGTTAATTATACCCGCAATGGAGAAAAGCGATCGACGGATGTTGTATTGAGTGATTCGTAGGTGGGAAAGGTGTTTATCCATTAATTTAGCTCAGTAAATATTTATACCCATTATACATTCAAATTAGTCCAATCCTTATAAAAAAATAGCAAATCTCTGCGTTAGAAAGCCTCATTATAGCTAAGGCTATATTTGCGTTTTCTGCCTTGATATTTACTATTTTTTCTACTAAATCTTTGGATCATTTAAAAATATAATGGGTATTAAATTGAGCACGGCAGATTATCAAATCGGAATGGATAAATTTTAAAAGCATATAAACACTTATAAAAGTACTATAATCTTACAAATTTGCATAAAAAAACACAACTATCTAATAATTAGGTAATTGTGTCTTTTTTTTTGTGCGGAGAATGAGGGATTCGAACCCTCGATAAGCTTTTGGCCTATACGCACTTTCCAGGCGCGCTCCTTAAACCACTCGGACAACTCTCCAAAAATAAAGCGCAAAAGTGATATAAAAATCACACTTAGCAAAATTTACAACACTATTTATTTTTATGCTAAATTTATTAAGGTTGTTTAATTTGCTGATGATACTGTCCATTCTGCTTTATATGCATAGTGAAAGAGCAATAGTTTTAGATGAAAGAGAACAATTATAAATTTGATGATTGACAATACTTTTAGGATCGTTTTTGAGCGGAAGAATATAGGAGGCTATCTAATGCCATTTTACATTCAAAATAGTCCAATCCTTATAAAAAAATAGCAAATCTCTGCGTTAAAAAGCCTCATTATAGATAGTGCTATATTTGCGTTTTCTGTCTTGATATGTACTATTTTTTCTACTAAATCTTTGGACCATTTAAAATATAATGCGAATAAAGTATTTCGCTACAACTGTTTATTCAATGAAGTTTTTATTTTTTTGTCATTAAACTCAATGCAAAAGCACTTGCACTTCCCATGAAAACAGAATAGTCTAAAGGTGCTTTTATATTTAGAAATAAAGCCATTGAAAGCCCAAAAATAAGCAATAAGATGCCTGTCCCTTTGGCAATTAATGATGTTTTAAAATTTGTCAATAATGCTATTGCAAAAACAATTTCTAAAAATGTAGTCAAGCCGCCAACAATATTAATAAAGGAACTTGGTATCCATGGATTTAATTTTTGAGTGTAAGCAATAAAACGCTCCCAATCACCACAGGCTGAAAGTTCTTTGCTCCAAAATCCAAACCTGTCAGCTACGGCGGAAAGAAGCCCGGCACTAAGGGCTATCCTTAAAAAACCATTCTGTTATTTTATTTTCCGTTATATTCATTTTTCTAAATTAATGCGATCCACTTTTTTTTGTTGAATCTAACATTTATAAATTTATAGATTTATTTTTTTTTAACATGGTAGACTATATAGATTTATGGGTATATAAAATAAATCACGTGGAGGTTTTTTATATTTTACTATATAAAACCTTAGTAATATGCATTAGGTATCAGATAATTTTTGACGTAATCATCCACACCATCTTCAAGAGACCAAAATGGTTTTTTATAGCCGGCTTTTAACATTTTATTCATATCGGCCTGAGTAAAATACTGATAGGTGTCTCGAATATCCTTTGGGGTGTCGATATAAGTGATGTTTTCGGGGATATTCATAGCCTTGAAAGTGGTACGAGCAAGATCTAGAAAAGTACGTGCTTTGCCAGTGCCAAAATTGTACAAACCACTTTCCACTTTATCTCTGTTGTGCATCATAAACAAGATCATATCCATTATATCACGTACATAAATAAAATCTCTGCTTTGATGTCCATCGGCAATGTCCGGTCGATGCGATTTAAACAATTGCATACTGCCGCTACTTTTAATTTTGTTGAAAGTATGGAATATGACCGAGGCCATTCTACCTTTATGATACTCATTAGGACCATATACATTAAAATATTTGCATCCTATCCAAAATGGAGGTTTTTCTTCCTGAGCCAGCACCCATAAATCAAATTGCTGTTTGCTGTCGCCATATGGATTCATAGGAATGAGTTGTTTAACGAGTGCATGGTTGTCGCTAAAGCCATGCGAACCATCACCATAAGTTGCTGCACTAGAGGCATAAATCAACGGTATTTCTCTACGGGCACACACTTTCCAGATGCGCTTCGAATACTCTACATTGAGATAATCAAATATAGACTTATCTTTCAGTGTCGTATCCGTGCGCGCACCCATGTGCAGGACAAAGTCTATCTTTTGTGAAGTCTTTTCAAACCAATCCAGAAATATATCTCTGTGCATCCACTCGCGGACATTTTTATTGTCTGTATTTTTGTCTTTATAAAGTTTGTAAAAGTCATCAACCACAACAATCTCCCTATCATAGCCATTTTTATTGAGCTCTGTCAATAAACAAGAACCAATAAACCCAGAAACACCTGTCAATATGATCATACTAAAATTTATTTAAGTCAATTGCAAAGATACGCCTGTTCAGACTATTTATTACTATCAAATTGCTTACCAAAAAATCAAATTTTAAGAATGAATGTAAGAGTGTTTTAGCGGTAAGGATAAATATTATGATTAAAATCAGTCTTTCTATGTAATGAACATTGCTTAGAGAATCTTCTTTATTTTGTAATTTTGCGACTCATTTTTAAACATTCTGATTTTATCTTGTTATGTATAATACAGAATTCTATAAACATTCATTCAAGAAATGGTTCATACAGATATACTTATCATAGGTGCCGGTCCCGTCGGATTATTTACAGTTTTTGAGGCTGGTTTATTAAAATTAAAATGTCACCTTGTGGATTCGATTGGTCAGCCAGGTGGACAATTGACAGAAATCTATCCTAAGAAGCCTATCTACGATATACCTGGATATCCGAGTGTACTTGCAGGGGACTTGGTCGATAATTTGATGGAACAAATAAAGCCTTTTAATCCCAGTTTTACTTTAGGAGAGCGAGCTGAAAAATTAGAAAAGATCGAAGACAAATTATTTAAAGTCACTACTTCAAAAGGAACGGAAATCATAGCACCAGTTGTAGCTATAGCGGGCGGACTGGGTAGCTTTGAACCGCGTAAGCCACCTATTGAAAATATTGATGCTTTTGAAGATAAAGGAATTGATTATATCATCAAAGATCCAGAAAAATACCGCGGTAAAAAGGTATTAGTTGCTGGTGGTGGTGATTCTGCTTTGGACTGGAGTATCGTCCTTACCGATATAGCATCAGAGGTAGCTTTATTGCACAGAAGAACATCCTTCCGAGGTGCGCCGGACTCTGTGGACAAAGTAATGAATTTAGCGAAAAGCGGAAAAATAAATTTGATAACGAATGCACAAGCGATAGGGCTCAACGGTAATGGTGTGTTAAAAGAAGTCATCATTGAGGAAGATAATAAGTCACCTTATGCCTATGAAGTAGATCATTTTATTCCACTTTTTGGGCTGGCGCCAAAACTGGGTCCGCTTAGTGACTGGGGACTTGAGATAGAAGACAATGCTATTAAGGTTAATACATTTGACTATAGTACCAATATACCTGGTGTCTATGCTATCGGTGATATCAATACATATCCCGGAAAGCTAAAATTGATCCTTTGTGGATTCCATGAGGGAACTTTAATGGTACAATCTGCATTTAAACATATATACCCAGACCAAAAATTGTCCTTTAAATATACGACAGTGACTGGTATCACTGGATTTGGTGAAAATAAATAAAATCGGGCTATCTGATAGTTGGAAATACATTATGGATAATATTATTACCGTCACAGTAATCGACAGAGAAAATCAAGAACATGTGCTTGAGGCTCCTACTGATATGGCTATGAATATGATGGAGGTATGTAAATCTTACGAATTGCCAGTTGAAGGTACTTGTGGTGGTATGGCTTTATGTGCTTCATGTCATATGTATATAATGAGTGACCATGAATTGCCTGATCCATCAGAAGATGAAGAAAATATGCTCGATCAGGCCTTCTTCGTTAAAGGAAATTCACGCTTGGGCTGTCAAATAAAAATCACCGAAGATATAGACGGACTTAAAGTAAAATTGGCGCCGGTCAGCGGCGATTAATTACACTTACTTGCTTTCGTTCCAGTAGTAGCTGTCTGGATAGATACGATGGCCAAATATGGCTGTACCTATTCTTATGATAGTGGCTCCTTCTTGAATAGCAATTTCAAGGTCACCACTCATCCCCATAGACATTTCATGTGTTTGAAAGCCATGGTCAAGTAGCTGTGATTGAACATTTCGTAATCGCTGAAAACATTTTCTCACACGGTCAGCCTCAGTAGAAAACAATCCTATTGTCATTAATCCTGTGATGTTTAACCTGTCATAAGGTTTAATATCCCTTGCAAGTTGTAACGCAAGATCAGGATCGACACCAAATTTGCTATCTTCATATGAAGTATTGACCTGGATAAAGATGTCGATGGACTTATTTTCATATTCAAGACGTCGTTGCAACTTTTCGGCTAATTCTATACGATCTACAGACTGGATACAGTCAGCATAGCAGATGACTTCTTTAATTTTACCGGTTTGCAGGTGACCAATAAAATGTGACTTATGCGGTATCAGTTTAAGGTCTTCAAATTTTTCCTTTAATTCCTGTACTTTGTTTTCGCCTATGAGTGTTTCACCGGCATTAAGGGCGATTTTTATCCTATCAGGAGATACGGTCTTTGTAGCTAATAATAGTTTGACACTATCTTCTGACCGACCCGAAAGACTACAAGCCTGACGTATCCGTTCCTTGATGACTGCCAGATTATGGAGTATATCGTCCATGATTATGTAAAGATAAAATAAGTGGAAAAATTAATTAATCACAATTTTCCATCTCAAATATAAAGTACCCGTCTTGGTCAATGGCTTGCTGCCAGGATGGTCTCACACTTTCTACATGACAAAACTGACATTCCTTAGCTGTTAAAGGTTGTCCTTCCTGATTTTTACTCAAGAGATATGTCTTCCCATAATTATAAATGGTCGTATCGTCTTTTAGATCTGCAGGTACGATGATGTCAAAATGCATTTCAGAGCCATCTTTTTTTGTCACGTAAGTATCCCAAACTGCTACTTGCATAGTTCTATATTTGATTAAATCGAAATGTGCTATTACTAATAAGAACGTTTAATTCATAAAAAAGATTAACAAATAAATCGGCAGAATCGTATTTTGTTTTAAACAGTTTAGGCCCTGAAATATAAAATGGATACCCAGTCCATAATTATTTGGGCAGAGCAATATTTAATGTTTTTAGTTTGGTTGAGTTTGTAAAACGCACTATAAATTTCATAGCCTGAAAAATGACGTAAAAAGTCGTAAATTTGCAGCCAAATTAGAAATATCATACGATTATGCAATATCTCTTGCTTGAAAATGTCAGTCGCTCTTATGGTGATAAAGTGCTGTTTAATAATGTCAATCTTTCTATAAGTAAAGGTGACAAGATCGCTCTGGTTGCTAAAAATGGAAGTGGTAAGACGACCTTACTAAAAGTAATCAGTGGCCAAGAAGGATCTGATGGTGAGCATGCAAAAATCATTATTTCTAAAGAAATCAGGACGTCAATGTTGTTGCAAGATCCTGTACTTGATGACAATGCCACTGTGCTGGAAGCCTGTTTTGACTCTGATAATGAAGCTGTCATAGCTGTCAGAGATTATGAGCACGCTATGAATACAGGTGATGAGGTCATGATGCAAAAATGTATGACCAGGATTGAAGATTTAAAAGCATGGGATTTGGAATCCAGAATTCATGAAATCTTAGATAAGCTAAGGTTGACTAATTTTGAACAGAAAGTAGGGCAAATGTCCGGTGGGCAGAAAAAACGATTGGCGCTGGCCAAAATTCTTATTGAAGAGCCGGATTTTTTGATACTCGATGAGCCTACTAACCACCTAGATATCGATATGATCGAATGGCTGGAAACCTATCTGCAACAGCCTAATCTGACGCTGTTTATGGTGACGCACGACCGTTACTTCCTCGAAAATGTATGTAACGAAATTATCGAATTAGACAATGGAGAGATTTTTACATACAGAGGTAATTATTCAGAATACCTCGAAAAGCGTGAAGCCCGTAAGCTCAACGACGCTGTCAATCTCGAAAAAACTAAAAAACTTTTTAGTAAGGAACTCGAATGGATGCGTCGGCAGCCTCAGGCACGAGGTACTAAAGCAAAATCCCGTATCAGTGATTTTTATGATATCAAGGATAAAGCCACTGCACGTGTGGACAATGATAATTTAAAAATTAATATTGCTGCTTCAAGATTAGGATCAAAAATCCTGGAAGCCCATGCTGTAGTTAAGCATTTTAAAGATAAAAAGATACTTAATAGCTTTTCCTATAAATTTAAAAAAGGTGAACGCATAGGGTTGGTTGGCCAGAATGGTACAGGGAAATCAACGATACTCAAGATACTTACCCAGCAGATACAACCCGATGGAGGTAAAATTGTCATTGGTGATACTACCGTTTTTGGATACTATACTCAGGACGGCTTAGTGGTACAAGACGATAAGATGGTCGTAGATGTCATCCGTGATATAGCCGAGTATATCCCATTAGAAAATGGTCAAAAACTATCAGCAGAATCTTTGTTAGAAAGGTTTCTCTTCCCGAGACCGCAACAGAGAGTGTTGGTCTCCCAGCTTAGTGGTGGCGAGAAGAGAAGGCTGTATTTACTGACCATATTGATGAAAAATCCTAATTTTTTGATACTTGACGAGCCTACTAATGACCTCGATATCATTACTCTCAATGTCCTCGAAGAATACCTACTGGAATTTCCCGGATGCCTCATTATAGTCACACACGATAGATATTTTATGGATAAGCTTATAGATCACCTTTTTGTACTCGAAGGCGATGGCGAAGTCAAAGATTATAATGGTACATATTCTGAATATCGCAATCAGAAAAAGGAAGCTGAGCAAATGGCAAAATCCGAATTAAGTACCGAAATGCCACAAGAAGAATCTAAAGGTAAAATTAGTTTTGAGCAAAGAAAAGAAGTGGCCAAGCTCGAAAAGGAGATCAAAAAACTTGAAGAGAAGAAAAATGAGCTTACAACAAAATTTGAAGATGCCAGCCTGAGTCCGGAAAAAATCATGGAATATGCTAAAGAATTAGATCACATCAATACGTTACTCGGTGAAAAAGAAGAAAAATGGTTTGAACTTTCCGAAATGTTGTAGTAGGTAGTTTATGAAATATATACTTTTACCGTAACTTTGCGGCATTATACGAATTATGACAAATATAGAGATGATTAATATAACGTTGCCGGATGGCAGTATCAGACAGTATGAAAAAGGAGTAACGGCGCTGGATATCGCGCGCTCCATTAGTGAAGGATTGGCCAGAAATGTCCTTTCCGCTACCGTTAATGGTGAAATTAGAGACGCTTTCAGACCTATAAATCAGGATGCGACCTTAAAGTTAAATACGTGGAATGACAAGGAAGGAAAATCTACCTATTGGCACTCATCCGCTCACCTGATGGCAGAAGCCCTTGAAGCTATTTATCCAGGCACCAAATTTGGTATCGGACCGGCTATCGAGCAAGGATTTTACTATGATGTGGATACAGGTGATATTACTTTAACACCTGATGATTTGGAAAAAATTGAAGCCAAGATGCTCGAATTGGCCAAGGAAAAAAATGCATATGCTCGTAAGGAAGTGTCCAAGGCCGATGCTATTAAATATTTTACAGAAAAGGATGACGAATATAAGTTAGAATTGATTGATGGCCTAGAAGACGGACAGATTACATTCTATACACAAGGCAATTTTACAGATTTGTGTCGCGGGCCGCATATCCCTGATACCTCTTTTATTAAAGCTGTCAAGCTAACTAATCTGGCCGGGGCTTACTGGCGTGGTGATGAGAAAAGGAAGCAGATGACGCGTATATATGGAATCACGTTCCCCAAGGCTAAAGAGTTGACAGAATATCTCGAGATGATTGAAGAGGCCAAAAGACGCGATCATAGAAAACTCGGAGCTGAGTTAGAGCTGTTTATGTTTTCAGAAAAAGTAGGGCAAGGTTTACCGATGTGGCTACCTAAAGGAACCCAACTACGTGAGCGACTTCAAAATTTTCTAAGGGTAGAGCAAGAAAAACGAGGTTATCAGATGGTCATTACACCGCATATTGGATCAAAATCACTGTATGTGACTTCTGGCCACTATGCTAAATATGGTGCTGACAGTTTCCAGCCTATACACACACCTAAAGACGGAGAAGAATTTCTGCTTAAGCCAATGAATTGTCCACATCACTGCGAAATATATGGTGTGAGACCTCGCTCTTATAAAGAGTTGCCATTGCGTATTGGAGAATTTGGAACGGTATATCGCTATGAGCAGAGCGGTGAGTTGCATGGCTTGTCAAGGGTTCGCGGATTTACGCAGGATGATGCCCATATATTCTGTACAAAAGAGCAGGTAAAAGGAGAATTTCAAAATGTACTTGAACTGACTACCATGGTCATCAAAAAAATGGGATTTGAAAACTTTACTGCACAAATATCCCTTCGCGATCCTGATAATCCTGAAAAATACATTGGGTCGGAGGAAAATTGGATAGCCGCCGAACAAGGTATCATCGATGCAGTAAGTGAATTTGATATTGAAACCGTGACAGCTTATGGCGAGGCTGCTTTCTATGGCCCAAAACTTGATTTTATGATTAAGGATGCCTTGGGTAGATCTTGGCAGTTGGGTACGATTCAGGTAGATTATAACTTGCCGGAGCGTTTTGGTCTTGAATATACAGGTGCAGACAATAAGACCCATCGCCCTGTGATGATACACAGAGCGCCGTTTGGGTCTATGGAGCGATTTATCAGTATCCTGATTGAGCATACCGCTGGAAAATTTCCTTTATGGCTTACACCGGATCAGTTTGCCTTGTTGCCGATTTCGGACAGATTACTTCCTTATTGTGAGGAAGTAAAACTGGCATTGGCCAAACATGATATCCGTGGATTTATCGATGATAGAGCGGAGTCTATAGGCAGAAAAATCAGAGATACAGAATTGAAAAGAATACCTTTGATGCTTATCGTAGGTGATAAAGAAGCCGAAAATGGTCAGATATCAGTAAGGAAGCAAGGTCATGGAGATATAGGAACAATGAGTATTGAAGAATTTATGGCATTTTTTAATAAGGAAATAGAGGCATAATTTATCTGATTTTTTTTCATCCTTAAATTATAATATTATGAAACCAGTTTTTTTTCTCATGATTATCACAATGATGGCATCGTGCTCGGTCTATGTACCCAATGTGGTGAATACGCCACTCATGAATAGAAAGGGCGAAGGGACGATTGCAGCTCACTTAGGTAATGGTGGGCATCTTCAAGCTTCATATGCACTGACAAACCATATCGGCTTGATGACAAATTTGATGGCTGTAGTTGATAAATTTGAAGATGAGAAAGAAAGCCGCAAGGGTACAGGTAGTTTGTATGAAGTTGGTATCGGTTATTTTTCAGGTTCATTCAGTAGTAATGCTATCTTTGAATTATATGGTGGTGCTGGATTTGGTCAGGTAGGGATTGATAAAACATTTACTGCAAATAATATAACTAAAAAATTTGATGCAAATGCTTTACGTTATTTTGTACAACCATCTATAGGAGGCCGTTGGAATATATTTGAAGCCGCTTTTTCGGCGAGATTAGCAGCAGTTCAATATTCTTCAATCTCTACTACTTATGCAGAAAGTGAATTAAAGTCAGATCATCTTTGGGATCTTGATAAAACGACTTGGATGTTTATCGAGCCAGCATTGACTGTACGGGCAGGACTTAAAAACATTAAAGTTCAGGCGCAGATTGGCAAGTCATTAAAAATTACCTCCAAAGATTTAAATTATAGTAACGGATTCTTGAATGCAGGACTTATATTTAGGTTGTAGTAGATAATAATGATTTTATCGTGCGTTCTATATAATAAAAGGGTAATGAGTGCAAAAGCGTTATCCTTTTTTTGATATGGTGAAAGCGTGGTTTAACCGTTTGTAACATCGTTTTCCCTTCTAATTCTATAATGGAGCTTCATTTCTAACGAAGTGAGCAATCAAATTAAAATTAATGTATGTTCGATATAGGAAAAAGATATATTATAGAAGTATTCTCGGATTTATCATAAATATATTTTCATCCATAGTCAATTATTATTTACTTACCTAAAAAAACCATAGATAGCACTCCATTTCAAATTTGAAGAAATCAATGCCATGTGACCTTGCCTATAATTTTGACCGTCCTGCCTCGAACTTATGGTACTTTATAAATATAATGGTGCTACCTAAAAGCTATAGAAAACCTCCATTATGAAAATTTAATAGTCGAACTTATCATTAAAGAAATGGAGACTACAAATCCCATCCCTGCACTCACCCAAAACAAGTGGCCAAAATAAATCTCTTACAGCCGTACTTATTTCAGCCACTTGCTATCTTTGGATGATCACAAAGTATAAAAAACGCCATGAATCATCGGACAATCTTACTTCATTTCGTTTTTATTTGTCTTGAATAATACAGATTACGAGCGGTCAGAATTTTGTATTGAGGCCGTAACTTAAATCAGCTCCGCCTAATGGCCGATAATTGAGATTATAATACACATAATCATCATCTTTTGTTCCCATGAAGGAGTGCATGATACGCCCCATGTTTGGCATACATTCGCAGACGATAGCCCTATACTTTTTATCAGGCAGGATGATTCCTTTTTGGATGATGTCTTCAAGCCTTTCGTATGCCAGTGCCAGTGGTAATAGAAGTTCCAACATAGTAATGTCTTGAACAACCGGCTCGTCTTTGTCTTTGTACTTGATTTGCATGGTTGTATTATAAAGATTTATATAACCTTTTAAATCACTTTCCTTTTGTGGCAGATTGTTTATATTCTGAGCTGTAATCGGAATCCGTACCAAGAGTAGGCTGCCACTCGGGTAAAATACGTAAGACTTTTGAGATTTATCACGACTTGGATACTCAAAGTAGATATTACCTAATCGGGTGATCTTATTAATAAGGTAGTCCATAGCCGGCTCGCAACCGATTGGGGCATTTAAAAGTTGCTGCGAAAGACAATGTTGGAGGCTGGTAGAGCTGTGTGATAACCAGTCATATCCGGTCTTAAAAACCGATTTGATCTGGTATCGTTTGGGTGCGATAGACACTTCCATCACTTTTTTGTCTAGTATTTCGTAATCGGCAGTTAATCCGAATCCATCCGGACGAATACTTTCACTATTGAGTTTGCCAAAGGATAGATAGGCAGGAAATTCATTAATGTTCATGTTGCTGTAAATTTTAAGATTAACAAAAAAAATCCAGCATTACTAAAAGTAGAATAACTTATCAATGGGGAAAATGATAACCCGTTTTTTTGACTTGTATGTCCACATTGTTTGACCACCGTAGCCCGGGAGCTCGGTTGGTGTTTCTAGGTAACTAAACCCAGAACCTCGTAATGCTACTGCAAATATATACAATTATTTAGATATGGAGCAATTTTTTTTAAAAAATTATTTGAATTTAAGCATTCTAAGATTCAATAAATAAATGCAACATGGTATATTTATTAGCGTATTTAATATCCAGATACAAAATTATGGTATAATTTTTATTCTTGTGGTGAAAATAAAGATAGAAAGAGGTCATCACAAAAAGAGAAAAACATTCACCGATTTATCATCAATATATTTTCATCCATAGTCGCTTATTATTACTTACGCAAAAAACCATAGGTAAGCACTCCATTTCAAATTTGAAGAGCTCGATGCTATGCAGATTTGCATGTAATTTTAACAGTCTTGCTCGAACCCACGTTAAAACTAAAAAATTCTTGCCTGTCAAAATTAAAAGGCAAGGATTTTTATTTTTTTTAAGATTCCAATTAATATTTTTAGTCAATTGGAATGGTCTTGATTGTGTCGTCGATTTTTTTGAGATAATCTGGTATTGAATCTAATATACTATGCATTAGCGGATTGATAAGTATCATCTTAGGTGTAAACTTGTGATAGATAATGCTGATTTCTCTAACTGGTGTTGGATTTTCAAATGGAAAAACATTTGATAATTTGTCCTTAGGTAGGTTTTTTACAGCCATTTCGGGGATAATGGTCATACCACCGTTTGTGTCCACAATATTAATCAAAGATTCAATACTTCCAGCATTGTAAGTTATATTAGAATGTTCGCGCTCTCTGGCTTCACATATATTAATCATTTGATTGCGCATACAGTGGCCTTCTTCGAGCAACCAAAGATTTTTATAGTCAATGTCTTCTGCAACTATAAGTTCTTTATTTACAGGCTCGTTAGTATATAAATAAAATTTTTCATAAAATAATGGATTGTAAACAAGTGATTTATCATCAATAGGTGTCACTAATAATGCAACATCAATTTCTGAATTTTTTAACTTTTGAAGGATTACCTTAGTGCTGTCCTCTTCTATGGAAAGCTGGATTGAAGGAAAATCTTCAGCAAACTTTTTCATAAATACTGGTATCAGGTATGGCGCAATTGTTGGAATGACACTGACAGTTAGTGTTCCCTTTGGCTCAAGACTCTGTAGCTCTGCAGTGATTTTTTCAAGAAAAGAAAAATCTTCTATGATTTTTTGAACTTGCGTTACTATGATTTCACCCTTTTCTGTTAATGAAATAGGAGTGCTCTTTCTATCCACAAGAATAATATCCAGCTCTTCTTCAAGCTTTCGTATGGCCATACTTAAAGCTGGTTGAGAAACAAAACACTGGTCTGCTGCGTCACTAAAGCTACGCGTATTTACCAGGGCTAATAAATATCTGAGTTGAGAAACCTGTACATTCATAAAATCATTTTATATATATTAAAGGTAAAATTATAACATTTTGTTTATTTATAGTATATGTTATGTGCAATTTTTTCAATAAACTTCAAAATTTTGTAAAAATCACAATAAAATTACAAAAAAGACACAAAAAAATACAAGATGAACTTGTACTTTTTTGTGTCTTTTTTAAAATGAAATGTACATTTCAAATCTAAGCTAATAGGCTTTCAAGAGCCGTTTTATCCTGAACAAATCCTTTAATTTCTTCAATTTTGATACGTTTTTGGACTAGGGTGTCTCTGTCTCTGATAGTGACTGTGCCATCCTCTAAAGTGTCAAAATCTACAGTAACGCAGTAAGGCGTACCAATAGCATCCTGTCTTCTGTACCTTCTGCCGATGGCGTCTTTTTCGTCATATTGACAGTTAAAGTGTCGTTTTAGGTCGTTATAAATGCGTTCTGCTGTTTCTGTCAGGGCTTCTTTATTTTTTAGTAAAGGTAGGACTGCTACTTTTACAGGAGCCAGTGCCGGATGAAGTTTCATCACGATCCTTGTGGATTCCTGACCTTCGGCATCGGGTACGGTTTCCTCGGTAAGCGCATTAGCTATCATAGCCAAAAACATCCGATCACATCCTATGGAAGTTTCTACGACATAAGGCACATAATTTTCGTTTTGCTCTGGATCAAAGTACTGTAATTTCTTACCGGATAATTCTTGGTGCTGTGAAAGGTCATAATCAGTACGTGAGTGGATGCCTTCCAATTCCTTAAATCCAAATGGAAATTCAAATTCTATATCAACAGCTGCATTGGCATAATGAGCGAGATTGTCATGATCGTGAAATCGAAGTTTTTTGGCATCAGAGCCTATCGCTTTGTGCCAGTTTAATCTGGTCTCTTTCCAATAATTATACCATTCCATTTCTGTGCCTGGTCGAACAAAAAACTGCATTTCCATTTGTTCAAACTCACGCATTCTAAAAATAAATTGGCGTGCGACAATCTCATTTCGGAAGGCTTTACCTATCTGAGCTATTCCAAAAGGGATTTTTTGTCGAGTTGATTTTTGTACATTAAGGAAATTGACAAAAATACCCTGAGCAGTCTCAGGCCTTAGGTATAGTTTACCTTCTTCGCCTGCGATATTACCAAGTTGGGTATTAAACATCAGATTAAACTGACGTACTTCTGTCCAGTTTTTTGAGCCACTCTCAGGACAGGCGATTTCGTACTCTTCGATTTGTTTTTTTAAATCGTCCATATCGCCCACTTTCATAGCATTGGCTAATCTCTTGAGGACGGCATCTATTTGATTTTGTCTTTCGATGACGCGCGCATTAGTGGCTCTAAATTGTAATTCATCAAAGGAATCGCCAAATTTCTCTCTGGCTTTATCTATATCTTTATTTATTTTCTGTTCGATTTTTTCAGCATATCCTTCGATAAGCTGATCGGCGCGATATCTCTTTTTAGAATCTTTATTATCTACCAGTGGGTCATTAAAGGCATCGACGTGACCTGAAGCTTTCCATGTTTTAGGATGCATAAAAATAGCAGCATCAATACCCACAATATTTTCATGCATCTGCACCATTGACTTCCACCAGTAGGCTTTGATATTGTTTTTAAGTTCTACTCCATAGGGACCATAGTCATAGACAGCACTCAATCCGTCATATATTTCACTTGACTGAAAAATAAAACCGTACTCTTTGCAGTGTGCAACTAAGTTTTTAAAATCCATTATATTGATTTAATTTAATAATGATTATGTAATGAGATCGCAAAAATAAGACCATTCCTCTAATTTTTATGTTTTATTTGATTTAATGCTGTAATCTATCTGATTTTCACCATTTTCGCATCGGTTCTTTTATTATTTGCAACAAAATGTGATGGTTTTACCTTTAAAGCCGTAAATTTGTACATAGATATACCATAAAAATGGTTGATCAAAGGATGAAGAATCATTTTGGTGTTTAGTGGTATAATTTTGGATGTTATACAATATAAGTCTTTTGAGAGACCGTTATATATAAACAAAAGACAATAAGCATTTGAATAAATTTTTGTTTTTGTTTCATAAAAGTAATATTGGGAAGCTGTTGCTAATGGTAATGGGTGGGATGATATTGTTAATGACTATCCTATATTCTAACTTTTTAGCGGAAAATCTAAAAATCAAGGAAGAAAAGCACGTTTTCCTATTTAAGCAGGCACTTAAAGAATTTATCAGACAAGACGTAGGTTCTGATTATTCGACGGATATTACTTTTTTACAGACGATTATTGAATCCTTTCCATTGCCTGTTATTTTTGAAGATGAATCGGGTATGCTGGAAGGCCAGAATTTTGATGCTAAAGATCAGGAAAATCCTATTTTTTTAAAGAAAAAGAAACAAGAATTTTTAGCTTCCGGCGAAAAACCTATTGAAGGCACTGGATATGCAAAGTATATTTACTGGTTTAATTCGCCTTTACTTGGTTATATTAAGTTGTTTCCGTACGTGCAGGGATTGCTGGTCGGACTTTATATAGCTCTGGGATACGTCATGTTTAACTCATCAAGACGATCAGAGCAAAATCGCGTTTGGGCTGGAATGGCTAAGGAAACAGCCCATCAATTGGGTACACCTATAAGCGCCATTATCGGTTGGATAGAGGTGCTTAAAGATACTTACAATGAAAATCCCAATGATCTGGAAATCTTTGAGGAGATGCGCAAAGATGTGGACAGACTAGAGCTGGTCGCTGAGCGTTTTTCCAAGATAGGATCTGAACCGGTACTGACAGAAACGGATATATATAGCGAATTGAATCAGGTTAAGAACTACTTTGTCCGGAGGTCACCGAGTCGGATTTCATTTGATTTTGCAAAACCGGATTATTTGATATCAGCTAAAATAAATCAACATCTTTTTGCATGGGTGATAGAAAATCTAATTCGCAATGCACTTGATGCTATGGACGGAAAAGGGAAAATAAGTTGTAAACTCTATGAACAAAAAAATCAGGTATTTATAGAATTGAGCGATACGGGTCACGGCATCAGCCAAGGGCAATTTAAGACCATTTTTAAACCAGGTTATTCTACTAAAAAACGTGGTTGGGGTCTTGGCTTGTCATTAGTAAAAAGGATTGTAGAAGAATACCATAAAGGCAAAATTTTTGTCAAATCTTCAAAACCTTATGAAGATACCACATTTTGCATTATCTTGCCTAAATAATTTGATGTAGATAACACATGAACATATGAAACAAAAAGTATTGGTTACAGGTGGAACCGGCTATATCGGCAGTCATACGATCGTAGATCTGATTGAGTCTGGTTTTGAAGTTATTAGTGTTGATAATGGTATGAATTCGGATATTTCCGTTCTAAAGGCCATTCAAGAATTGACAGATGTGGAGGTAATTAATTACAAATTTGATTTATGTGATTTTGATGCAAGCGAACAAATATTCAAAGATCATCCTGATATCACCGGTATAATACATTTTGCAGCCTTGAAAGCTGTGGGAGAATCTGTAGAAAAACCATTGTTATATTACAAAAATAATCTCGAGTCCCTGATTAATATTTTATCGCTGGCCATAAAATATAGTGTAAAAGGCTTTATCTTTAGTTCGAGTTGTACAGTCTATGGCGATGCACCTCAAAGTCCGGTGGATGAAAACACACCATGGCAGGAAGCTGCTTCACCGTATGGAAGGACTAAGCAGATGGGAGAAGACATCATCAGAGATACTTTAAAGACCACCCAATTGAAAGGTATCTTGCTGAGGTATTTTAATCCTGCCGGTGCTCATCCAAGTGGTAAAATGGGAGAATCACCTATCAATCCACCACAAAATCTTGTGCCTGTCATTACAGAGACAGCCATCGGACGACGTCGGCAAATGACCGTCTTTGGGACAGACTATCCTACTCGTGATGGCAGTTGTATCCGTGACTATATCCACATCATGGATTTAGCAAGAGCCCATACTTTAGCAATGCAATATATCTTTGCAAATAAGCAACTGTCAGACTGCGAAGTGTTTAATGTAGGAATAGGAAATGGTCTGACCGTTCTTGAGATTATTGAAGCTTTTAAAAAAGTAACAGGCGAGCAACTTAACTATACTTTAGGCGATAGACGACCAGGCGATGTAGTAGCTATATTTTCGGATTATACTAAGGCAAAAACACTTTTGGGCTGGATGCCTCGATATACAGTTGACGACATTATGTCCACAGCTTGGAATTGGGAACAATACCGTACTAAAAACCTATTTTAGCGTGTGTTTGATATAAGAAAATGACATGCCATAGATGTATTCATGGATTTATCATCCATATTTTTTTATAAGGATTGGACTAATTTGGGTGTATAATGGGTATTAAATTATAGGTGAAAATATGTAACGTGTAGGCGACAAAAAATAGTAACGTGTAGTTTTCAATGCAATTATAGCATATTAAATTAAGATCACTATGACTATGGCAAGAATGGATATTATTATAAGCTTCTAAGTATTATCTCTAAAAAATCATATTATAAATCATAGATATGTGTAATAATTTAATACTTTTGCACTTTAATTCATTTGTTTTTTAAATTTTGTTATTTTGATTGCATATCTCAGTGGAGAAATTACCCATAAGACGCCGGCTTTTATATATGTCGAATGTCATGGTGTCGGATATCATGTCAATATCAGTCTTAATACCTATTCAAAGTTAGAAGGCTTAAGTAAAATCAAAATTTACACATACTTGAATGTGCGTGAAGATGATCAATCACTGTATGGTTTTTTTGACGATGATGAACGCTCTATCTTTATATTGCTAATATCGGTTTCGGGGATAGGTGTTAATACTGCCAGAGTGATACTTTCCTATATGAATCCCGATGAAATCCGTACGGCGATCCTGCATGATGATGCCCATGCCTTTAGTAAGGCCAAGGGTGTCGGACCTAAGACAGCAAAACGAATTATCTTGGATTTAAAAGATAAAGTTGTCAAAGAAGCAGGTCATGATCCGATCGTTTTGGTAAGTCAAAGTGTTCAACCTATCCAGCAGGAGGCTATCTCGGCATTGATCGCATTAGGTTTTCCAAAGGCGATAGTGGATAAAAATGTAAAACAAATAGTAAGTAAACATCCTGAAATTGCACAGGTGGAAGTATTAATCAAGATGGCACTTAAGCAGATGAGTTAAATTAAATTATTTTAATTAATTTAACTGTTATATACGATTTTAGTAAAAAATGTCGTTATTCGTTAATGTTTTGTATTGGAATAGGAAAAATCGAATCTTTTCGATAAAAATATAGAGTATTCTTATGATTTTAAATAAGCATTTTTGGGTTGTTATTTTGGTTTTGGGGTGGATGATCCAGATGTTTGGAAATACACCTTCCAGAAATCTACCCGATCCAAACAATCAGGAAGTAATAAAGCTAACTGGAATAGATACTATTCCTTTAGTTGACCGTAAAGGCGACTTTATTACTGATAAAAAGTACAATCCATTTGATATTACTACTAAAGAAATTAAACAAAAGGTAGAATATGATCCAGGATCCAACCAGTATATTATATACGAAAAAATAGGGGATGAATACTATAGGACTCCTACATATATGACGTTTGATGAATACATGGACTATGTTGCACAAGATCAGGAACGCCGTTATTTTAATACTTTAGGCGGGATTAAATCAGATAAAAAATCAAAGTCGGGTAGGATAGACCCAATAGATAAGATAGATTTACAAAATAGTTTGATAGACAGACTTTTTGGTGGTACAGAGGTCAATATCCAGCCACAAGGAAGGGTAGATCTTGATGTGGGATGGTTGTATTCTCGGCGTAATGATCCTAGGCTTACTCTCAATGCCCAGCGTGTCAGTCAACCAGATTTTAAGACAAAAATCAAAATGAATGTCAATGGTAAAATCGGTAAAAAACTGGATCTTGACTTTAATTATGATACCCAATCGACCTTTGATTTTGACCGAAAGACTAAATTAGCCTTTAATTCGGATGCTTTTTCTGAAGACGATATTATTAAAAAAATAGAGGCTGGTAATGTAAGTTTGCCCCTTAGAGGAAATCTTATACAGGGTGCTCAGAGTTTATTTGGTCTCAAAGCAGAGGTACAATTTGCACGGTTAAGGCTGACAGGTCTTCTGTCTCAGCAGCGATCTAAAAATAATTCAATCCGTATAGCAAATGGAGTTTCCGAACAGCAGTTTTCTCTTACTCCCAATAAGTATGATGCGGACAGGCACTTCTTTATTTCTCATTACAACAGAGACGTGTATGAAAGAGCACTCTCATCCATCCCATATATACGCACACCGCATCAGATAGCTCAGATAGAAGTTTGGGTGTCTGATGACAGACCTGAATTTCAGGAAAATTCCAATATGATAGCAGCAATCGCCGACCTTGCTGAGCCTCAACAAAAGCACTCTACTAATCCTAATTCGGCGACAACTTATCTTGGTGGGGACAGAGATGATTTTGGTGAAATACTACCCGAGAATAAAGTAAATAATATCTATGAAAAATTGCAAGGTAGCCGCAATATTGTAGATATAGATAAAGTAACCAATGTACTTGAAGGGCCAGAATTTAGGCTCAAGCGTACTAAAGATTTTGAAGTCTTTCGAGGACGACGACTCAATTCGTCAGAATACACGTATAATGCTAAATTAGGAACCCTGTCATTAAATGTGCGATTGAGACCCAATCAGGTTTTGGGTGTAGCTTATAACTATTATTACACCTCTAACCCCAATGCAGTTTATCAGGTAGGACAATTGTCGCTTAACTCTATTAATCCAGCTAATCAGGCAGATACAACGCGTGTCGAACCGCCAAAGGTACACTTTGTAAAATTGCTTAAATCCACTAATCAGATCGTCAACACACCTATGTGGGAATTGATGATGAAAAACGTATATAACCTAAATACGAGCTCATTAAATCCATCTGACTTTGAGTTTGATGTATATTATGAAGATGACTTTACAGACGGATCACTCAAGAGATATCTTCCAGATCCTGTATTAATCAGACTTCCGATTCTCGAATTATTTAACTTAGACAATCTAAATAGATTTGGTGATCCACAGCCGGATGGGTTTTTTGATTATATTCCTGACGTGACAGTAATAGAAAAAACAGGAAGTATTGTTTTTCCAGTTTTGGAGCCTTTTGGGGGACATCTTACAGGTGATCGGATAGGAAAAATTATGGTTGATAAGTATAATCTAGATACAATCGGTCTTAACAATGCACTATCTAGGTTTAGGTATGATGAATTATATACGCAAATACAGGCAGTGACCGAACATACTGGATTGACCCAAAACAAATTTAGGATGGTAGGAAAAGTCAAGTCAAGCAGCTCTAATGGAGAATATAGTCTGGGTTTTTATATACCACAGGGATCGGTAAGGGTTTCTGCCGGTGGAAAACAGCTCGTCGAAGGCCTTGATTATGAGATTGATTATTCTTTAGGAAAGTTGAGGATTCTCAATCCGGCTTACCTATCTCAGGGAACACCTATTGATGTCAGATTTGAAGATAATTCTTTATTTAGCCTTCAGCAAAAAAACATGGTAGGCTTACGTGCAGAATACCAGTTTAGTAAAAAGTCATCATTAGGAGCTACCTATCTGAGATTGTCAGAAAGGCCAATAACACAAAAAGTAAATATAGGTGACGATCCTATTAGAAACCGAATTTTTGGCTTGGATTTTAATTATTCGGATGAGGTGCCTTTTATAACTAAACTCGTGGATAAACTTCCCTTTTATAGTACATCAGAAAAATCAAGAATAAATTTCACGGCAGAAGTTGCTGGTCTAAAGCCTGGCCATGCTAAAGGTATAGACCTAAAGTATAAAAACAATAGAGGCAATGAAGTCTTAGAAGATGAAGGAATAGCTAATATAGACGACTTTGAAGGTGCGGTGAATGGGTATAACCTCGGTGGCTACAATGTCAATCTTTGGTCGCTTGCCAGTACACCTTCTATGTTGAGTATTGATGCGACTAAATTTAGAGAATCTGCTTTGGTCAATAGTTTGGCAACTAATGCTAATAGAGCACTTTTAAATTGGAGTACTCTTGATTTAGGGACAAACAGAACCAGTGTCGATAATCAAAATCCTTATACACAGATTATCAATCAAAATCAATTATTCCGCAATAGGCAAGTTCAACCAGGTCAACAACAACAGTTGTTTACTTTTGATATCAGTTATTATCCTAGTGAAAGGGGACCTTATAATTTTGACAATAAAAATGGTTATCCCGGATATAGTCAAGGGTTCGATTTAGTTGATGAAAAAATTGTGTTAAGAGATCCCGCTTCCAGATGGGCTGGTATTCAGCGTTATTTTCCTAATTCGGATTTTGAATCGGCTAACTATGAGAGTATTGAATTTTGGATGCTAAATCCATTTATGGACAGAGGTGACGGATATGCACCTATCCAAGGGGAATCAGGTAAAATTGTTTTTAACCTGGGTAGTGTGTCAGAGGATGTAATCAAGGATAATCTACTGTTTTTTGAAAATGCCTTACCTACATCTCAAAGAAGAGTGCCGGTACTTAACACAGTTTACGGTAGAGCGACGGTGAGTATTCCGCTCGTCAATGGCTTTGACCTACAAGAAGGCCCTGCTCAAGATTTGGGTTTTGATGGTCTCAATAATGCACAAGAAGCCGTTAAATATGAGTCTTGGTTAGTTGAAAATGGCCTTGCAAATATTTCAGAAATTGTCAGCGATCCTTCCAATGATGACTTTAAGTTTTTCAATGATCCATCTTTAAGTCAAGAGCCTTCGCTTTTAAACAGAATGAAACGATATAATGGTCCGCAGGGCAATACTCCATTTAACAATGGAAATTCTCTGAATGCTACTACCTCCGTAAGAGGAAATAACTATCCTGATACCGAAGATATCAATAATAATAAATCCTTGGACCAAACAGAAGCATTCTACGAATATGTATTGGATGTCAGAAGATTAGATAATACCAATGAAATGGATACTAGTGCGGTTAGTACATACCTTAGAGAGACAAAGAGTATCGTTGTTGGTGGTAAAGAGCAAAAATGGTATCGCTTCCAAATACCGCTTAACTCAGGTGCAAAAGTAGGCGAAATTAACGGCTTCAGAGGAATACAATTTATGAGAATGTATCTTACTGACTTTGAAACACCTAAAACCTTTAGACTTGCAGAATTCCAATTGCAGAGAAGTATCTGGAGAAAGCAGCTTCCTATATGTGAGGTTGTTCAAGATGGTATTGATAAGCTGGAATTTAGTATTGATGACGTGGGAATCGAAGAGAACTCAGAAAAGCAGCCTTTTAATTATCAGACACCTAAAGGCGTGATTCGTACCCAATCTTTTGGTCAACTGGCTACAACATTTCAGGACGAACGGTCGATGTCTCTTAAGTTTAGAAATGTCCCTGCGACTTGCGAAGTAGGTATGACTAAGATAGCAAATATTAATCTGGCATTATACAAGCGCCTTCAGATGTTTGTACATGCCGAAAACTTATTAAATATAGTCGGTGACTCTGTCAATGATGGTGATATTTCCATTATCGTTAGGTTAGGTAAGGACTTTCCAGTAGATTCTTCTAAATTATATACTACAGAAAGGCGTAAAATGGTCAATAATTATTATGAATATGAGTTGCCCCTTACGATTTCTAAATTAATACCGGGCGATAACAATCAAACATCATCAAATGTATGGCCAGATAAGAACTATATTAATATTCCTTTAGACAGTTTACTGGCTTTGCGTAAAGTCAGAATTGCTAATAATATCAGGGCAAGAGATACCATTGTTCAGGCAGTCATTAGTCCTGAAAAGGGCGATGTGGTAAGAATGGTAGGAAACCCATCACTAGGAACTGTAAAAGTGATCGAAATCTCTTTAAAAAATCGAACTACCAAAAAAATAGTTAGTGGAGAAGTCTGGGTCAATGAAATGCGTGTGACGGGATATAATGAAAAATTTGCTTGGGCTGCTCAAAGCCGTCTGCAGATACAATTAGCAGATTTAGGTGAGATTAACCTTGCCGGCGAATATACAAGTAACGGTTTTGGGGCACTTGACAAACGTCTGCACGAAAGACAGCGCGAAGAGAAGTTACAATATGATGTAGCTATCAATTTAAATGCAGGCAAATTAGTGCCTAAAGAAGCACAGCTGGTAGTACCCGTTTATGCTCAGTATCAAAAGACGTTGATTACACCGGAGTTTGACCCTATTGATCAGGATATTAGAGTCAGGGAAAAATTAAGTCTCATAGATAATGCACATGAAAGAGATTCTATTAAGTCGCTGGCAAGAAAGGAAGTCACTATCAAGACATTTACAATAACGAATGCCAAGGTGATGGCAGGTGGTACTGGAAAACCATGGTCACCATCTAATTTTGGAATTTCTTATGCCTTTACAGAAAATAATACCTCTGACTTTTTGATCAAGGAAGATAAGCAGATGTCCCGAGCGATCGGACTCGAATATGTGTTTGCAAGAAAGACAAGTTATGTAGAACCATTGAAGTTTATAAAAGTAAAGTCGCTGAAGATTCTTTCTGATTTTAATTTTAGTGTTTTACCGAGCAATTTTTCTTTTTCCTCCAAAATGATAAATCAGCTTAACAGAAGGACGTTTAGACAACCGTTAGTACCGATTTATGCATTCGATGACAATCGATTTAACTGGGAGAGAAATTATGTATTGGATTGGGACTTGACGCGGTCTATACGCTTCGGATACAGAGCTAAAACCAATGCTATCGTTGACCAATTGAGATATGTAGGTGTAGCAAACACACTAGAAGATCGTCAGTTAGTCGATGAAAAAGGTAGCTTGCGAGACGAAAATGGCAGACTATATAAAGATATTGTCAATGAAATAGATGATCCTAATTACTATAGAAACCGCAACCTTCGTTCACTCGGAAGAGCAAAAAATTATCAGCATGACCTTTCGCTTAATTATAGGTTACCATTCAAGAGTATTCCTATTTTAGATTGGATTACTGCCGGAGCAGATTACAGAGCAAGTTACGGTTGGGATGGCGGTAGCCTTATTACTATAGATGACGCCGGGACATTATTAGGTAATACTATTCGTAATGGACAAAACTCCAGTCTCAATATCTCTTTAGATTTTAGTAAGCTTTATAATAAAGTCGGATATCTCAAGTCTATCGAAACAGGTAAAGGTACAAGATCAACCAAGACATCAGCACCGCCTGATCGTCAGCGCAATGTATCAACCAAGGATAGAGGTAGAAATATGGAAATTACTGAACCAGAAAAAATGGTTGGAAATGAGGATAAAGGCAAAGGAGGCGATGCTAAATCAGACGATAAAGATAAAAAGAAGAAAGACGATAAACCTCGTGACCCTACTATTGTCGAGCGTATAGTACTTAGACCATTAATGTTAGTCAGATCGATCAAAGTTAATTATAAAGATGATCGTACCACGCTGATTCCAGGCTTTATGCCGCAGACCAAATTACTAGGACAAAGTGAAGGATTTGCCGCACCGGGATGGGACTTTATTGCTGGTTTTCAGCCCAATTTAGAAGGTCAGAATAACTGGTTACTTCGCAATCAAGAATGGTTTAATCCTAGTAAAAGATTTAATGAAGGATTAATCCAAACCAAAAGACATTCTCTGGATATTAAAACCTTGATAGAGCCGTTTAAAGATTTTAGTATTGATGTTTCATTAAAAAAGAATTATCAGGAGACACATAATGAGGTGTTTAGAAAGACCGAAAAAACCGGTGATGCTTTTCAGCAGCTGGCTCTTTATAATGTAGGGTCTTATGACGCTTCATTTTATGCACTCAATACGCTGTTTAAGGATAGCCGTGGACTGTACGAGCTGTTTAAATCCAACAGAGAAATTATAGCAAAAAGATTACCTAATATTGAAAATCCTGGTCTATATGAACAGGATCCACATTATCCGGGAGGTTATGGACCTACCAATATCAATGTTACGGTACCCGCTTTCATAGCTACCTATACTAATCAGGATCCTTATAAAGTCTCATTGGATCAGGTACAAGTTTATAGTAAAAATACGTTTATTCCTCTACCTAACTGGCAACTTAATTATGCCGGATTAAGTAAATTGAATCCATTTAAAAAGTATTTTTCTAATATTACTATTAAACATGGATATGCTTCCACTATTCGGGTCAGCAGTTTTCAGACTTCACCTTTATATAATGCACAAGATCCATTTGGTCAGTTATCACCCAATTCTAATTATTTTTCAAAATTAGAAGTACCTGCTGTGGCTATCCAAGAGCAGTTTATTCCAGTCCTAGGTATCAGCCTCAAGACAATTAAGGATATGAAGATGGATTTTGACTATAAAATGTCAAGAAGCCTTACCATAGACGTAGCTCAACTTAGAGAAACTAAAGCAAAAGAGATCAGTCTGACAGCTGGATATGTAATAAAGAATTTTAAATCCTTTAAGAAAGATAAGAAAAAATCTAAAAAAGGTAAAGATGACGATAGCACAACACCCGCAAAAAAGGATAATGGTATCTTGTCGAAGTTAGTCAAAGATAAAGGTACTAGTGCGCAAGGTAAAGACCTTAGGATCAGCCTCACCTATTCATTGAAAGATGATGTATCTGAGGTATATGACTTGCAGACCGGTGTTGATGGCCAAGCCAATAGAGGACAAAAAACCGTTACATTTAGCCCTAATGTAGAGTATGATGTTAATAAAAATTTGGCATTGAGGTTTTTCTTTGATTATTCCAGTACGGTTCCTCGGACGACGCTATCATTTCCTGTTACAACCATCAGGTCTGGGGTCACTTTACGATTTAGTATAAATTAATGTTTACAAATTTAGCAATATAATACATTTGTTATGAAAGCAGAATTTAAAGAATTAATCAGGTTGTCTAAACAAGAAGATAATTATTTTTTCTTATTCTGTTTTCATACTCGTGGCTTTTGGTTTTTGTGTTTAGGGTTGATGATAGTTTTATTAACAGGAAGTTGTTCTTCTAAAGAGGATAAATTATCGACGATAGTGTTACCTGCTAAGGATACTGTAAGTCAGGTTGTAGATAATCAGATTAAGCCGACAGTATATCCTGAACTGCCACCACCGCCAGTAGTAGAAAAGCCGACAAAGTCAGATAAAATACAAACGCCAAAGGATAGGACACCTCGACCTAAAGCCATGCATACAGATGAAAAGCCGATTAAGAAGCCTGACGTAGCTACTCCGGAATCTCCTAAAATTGTAGAGGAACAAATCTTCATGCGGGCGGAACAAATGCCTCGTTTTCCGGGATGTGAGCGAAATACCTGGTCAGAAAATGAAAAATCGAAATGTGCTGAAAAAAAACTTTTAGATTATATAAGAGCTAACCTCAAATATCCACCACAGGCACTCAATAACAATATTCAGGGAGAAGTCCTTATCAAATTTGTAGTTGATAAAGAAGGTAATATTGGGCAGACTGAGCTCATTTCTGATCCGGGTTCAGGTATGGGAAAGGCTGCTTTGGAAGTGGTTAATAGTATGCGTGATCTTAGCCAAAAATGGACTCCTGGCTACCAGCAAGGTAATCCTGTTTCGGTTTGGTTTGTACTTCCTATACGCTTTTCATTAGGCGATAGAATTAAATAACGGGTAACAAGCGATTGCTACTTCCATTTGATGTTGCATCCGGCACTTGGATATTGTTTTGAGATAGGCTGCTCTCCTCGAAGCATCAATTCTAAAGCCATCCTTAGGTCTTTACCATCTACTGGCTTGTCATTAGATGGACGGGATTCGTCGATTCGTCCACGATAATATAGTTTATCGTATTGATCAAATACATAAATGTCTGGCGTACAGGCAGCGTCATAAGCACGCGCGACTTCCTGGCTTTCGTCATATAGATATGGGAATGGATATTGTAATACCTTAGCAATGAGGCGCATTTTATCTGGTGCGTCATCAGGATATTTGACAGCATCATTACTACTAATGACTACAAATCCTATGTCCTTTAATTTGTATTCTTTGGCGATACTGACAAGCTGATGATTTACGTGTATCACATAAGGACAATGATTGCATAGAAACAGTACAACTGTACCATTTTTACCCCGAATATCCTCATAAGATACATGATTTTCGGATGTCGTATCCGGAAGGTTAAAAGGAGGAGCTGTAGTGCCTAATTCCAGCATATTAGATTCAGTTAATGCCATGTGTTTTTATTTTATTTGCAAATATAAGCTAAGTTTTAGATTATATACCATAATTTACCAGGAAGGTTATACTCACTATACATTCAAATTAGCCCAATCCTTATAAAAAAATAGCAAAACTCTGCGTTAGTAAGCCTCATTATAGCTAAGGCTATATTTGCGTTTTCTGCCTTGATATTTACTATTTTTTCTACTAAATCTTTGGACCATTTAAAAATATAATGAGTATTAGTCTCTTAAAAACAAACAAGCCATTCGATATGTATTATCAAACGGCTTGTTTATTATGTCAGAAGATAGTATATTATTCCATTGACAAAGCAGTCTCTGGTTTTGCTGTCACCATAATCTGTAAATATACGTTGTCATCAACAAAGTTGTCCCCGATTTCTTTAAATACATTTTTAGACTTGTAAACGATGCCCCAGTCAGTTCTATTGATAGGGAATTGATTAGTCGTTACGACTACGTTTTCTTTAGTAACTGTAATATTAGCAGGGATACTTATTTCTTTAGATATGCCTTTAAGCGTAAGGTTTCCTTTAACAGTAGCATTGGCATTTGGATCATTAGACGGAGAAATGCTCACTATCTCAAATGTGCCAGTAGGAAATTTTTTAACATTAAAGAAGTCATCAACGCCTTCTTCGCCTGTTCCTTTTAGATGTGTTTCAAGCATGTCTTTATATTCTCCTTCTAAGTCTAAATTTTTTATAGAATTGAGATTGATTGTAAAACTACCTGCCACTACTTGATTGTCTTTTACTATTAATTTACCATCTTGGATGTCAATAGTGCCATGATGTGTTGACGTAGGCTTAGAAGCCTGCCAGTTGATTTTAGCATCTTCAGGTGATACAACATAAATATCGCCTTCTGCTGTTGCAGCATTCTGAGTAGCATCTACTGCACTTTCAGCTTTTTCTTTACAAGAAAACACAGCGGTTGCTAATAATAGTACTAATGCAAAATGAATGAATCCTTTCATGCTTTTTAATTTTTTTAAATAATAATTTTGAAAATGAATGATATACACTTTATCCTTTCTGAGATAAACCATAATTAACGAAAAGGAATGGCTAAAGTTTTCTAACATAAGCGAACGAATCACAACGAGGTGTTAATGCAGCGTGTGCTGAAAGCACTTTAAATATCTAAATTAGTACAAATCGTAAAATTAAGATATATCTTTGATGCCAAAAATAGAAGCGGTATTTTACAATAAAGTTAATTCAAAATTCGCTTTATATAGTGAGGTTTAACAAGAAAAACGATATGGCGTACAAAAATGTATATATTACTTTGATATTTTTTTTACTCTTTACCTTTGTAATGAAGGCTCAAAGCAATTTAGCTATTGGTGAGTGGAAATCACATCTTTCGTATAGGAGTGGTGTTTTAGTAACCCAAACAAATGACAAAATCGTCTATGCAGCTCAACGGGGACTTTTTACATTAGACAAAAGCGATCTGGCAGTCAAATTTTTATCTAGAGAAGATGGACTTTCAGACGTGCGTATAGCAAAGCTATTTTACGATGCATTTAATAATCAGATAGCCATTATATATGCAGATGATAATATCGATTTCCTAAAAAAGGGTGTTGTCGTTAATATTCCATTTATCCAGACAAATACTTCTATTCTTGGCAGCAAGGCGATCAATGATTTTTATGCATCTTCAGAAGATTTCGCTTTGATGGCTACTGATTTTGGGATACTTGGGTTTAATCCAAAAACGTATGACTTTATATTTACTACATTTACCAATGTGCGGGTCAACGCTGTCGGTACCTTAAATGGATATCATTATGCTGCAACAGAAAAGGGGCTTTACAGAGTACCTGTAACAGGATTTAATATTTCTGATTTTGGTCAGTGGACTAAAATGGGCGAAAATGAAGGAATCCCGACGAATGTGGAAATATCAGGATTGAAAGTACAGCATAATAGCATCTACCTCACCACCCTTAATCAACTTTACAAACTAAATGAGAATAATCAATTTGTGTCCATTTTTAGACCGTCCAATGCAGAGGAGGATATTCGTTTTATCTCTGTTTCTGGAGATAATTTAGTAATAGGCATCGCTAAAGGAGAAGAAGGCAAGGTAATGTTGTTGGATGCATCTGGTGTTATGACCAATAACTATTACGGTTGTGTCCACGAAATACAAGATGCTATAGTTGATGAAAAAGGAAGGATATGGTTTGCGGATACACAGCCACCTATTAAATATTTGGAAGATATACGGTCGGATCAATGTAAAACTATTGAATTTTCTTCACCTTACAGCAATGAAGCTTCTTGGATAAAATTTAAAAAGGATAAAGCGTATGTCCCTTCCAATGGAGTTACCGAGGATTTTCAATATACTTATACGCTCAACGGATTTTATACCCTGCAAAATAATACTTGGACTAATTACAGCCCATATACTTTTCCTGCTCTGAATACTTATGGTTTTAATCATCTGGTGACACTTGCGCCACATCCTAAGAAAAATGAGATTTATCTCGGAAGCTTTTTTAACGGGCTGGTTTGGTATGATGAAGATACTAAGGAAACAAAACATTGGAATAAGGATAACAGCATTTTACAAAAGACTATCGGTGATGAGACCCGGACGCGCGTAGCAGGATTAGCATTTGATGACAAAGAAAATCTTTGGATTAGTAATTTTGGTGCAGAAAGACCGCTTGCAGTTTTGACTAAGGATAATCAATGGTATAATTTTAAAATACCCGGAAGTAACAATCTTCATGAAATTACAATCGACAAAAGAGGCAATAAATGGATTCCTGTTTTTGGTCCTGGCAATGGTGTTGTGGTCTATAATGAAGGTGCCGATATCAGCAAGACCATTGATGATAAAGTCAGAGTTATCAACAAAAGCAACAGTGAAATTGATGGTAATAAGGTCAATTGTATTGCTCTTGATCTTGACGGCGCTATCTGGGTCGGCACGGATCAGGGTCCTGTTATCTTTGACTGCGGTGATCCTTTTAGCGACAATTGTCGTGGAACTACGCGAAAAGTTATCGTGGAGGATATTCCGGCTCCGCTGCTGAGATATGAAGATGTCATCAGTATAGCTGTTGATGGTGCTAACAGAAAATGGTTTGGCACACGCAATGGTATCTTTGTCCAGTCACCCGATGGGGTCACACAGATTGCTAAATATGACACCCGAACTTCCCCACTGCTTGATAATAGAGTCGATCGTCTTTCTTATAATCCTGTTACAGGGGAAATGTTTATCGTAACGCCCGGCGGGATTCAAAGTGTAAAAACAGCAACAACCGGTGGTGGTAATAGCTTTGAATCCAATGTATATGCATATCCCAATCCTGTAACCCCGGAATATCAAGGTCTTATAGCTATCAAGGGTTTAGTGCGTGATGCTAATGTCAAAATCACTGATATAGATGGTAGGCTTGTATATGAAACGAAAGCGCTGGGTGGTCAGGCAATCTGGGATGGTCGAGACTATAAGGGTGCACGCGCAGCAACTGGCGTATATCTCGTCTTTAGTGCTAATGAAAATACATCTCTCGGACCAGAAAGCATGGTGACTAAAATTTTGTTTGTTAGGTAAATGTCGTTGCTCTATTGTTTGACAAATAGGATAAAGGTAGGGTGATTAAGACGATTGATACTCAATTGTTTTATTAATTCTTACATCTAATGCTCATTATACATTCAAATTAGTCCAATCCTTATAAAAAAATAGCAAATCTCTGCGTTAGAAAGCCTCATTATAGCTAATGCTATGTTCGCGTTTTCTGCTTTGATATTTACTATTTTTTCTACCAATTTTTTGATCATTTAAAAATATAATGAGAATATATCGCATGATAAATAATGGTTGTCTCAGGCAAATTTATGGACATCGTTGATACAAGTTGATCCTGATTCTATTTCAATTAAAGTGCTAAAATGCCTTAATTGTATGTATAGAAAACACTTATACAAATAGCACAGTAAAAAAGATAACCAATTTAAACTTTTGTTGTTTCTAAGATTAATTATTGACAAAACAGAATTAATCATAATGCAGTTTCACAAATTGAAAATTCATAGGATAGATCAGGATACACCCGATACTAAAGTTATTTATTTTGAAATTCCAGATCAACTCAAAGAAACATATAAACACATTCCAGGTCAGCATTTGACTATTAAATTGATGAGAGGAGATAAGGAGATACGCCGCTCTTATTCTTTGTCCACGATTAGCCAAGCTGAGCATCCCGGTATTGCGGTAAAGCAGGTAAAAGATGGTATTGTTTCTACCTTTTTAAACCAGCAGGTGAAAGCAGGTGATGAATTAGAAGTGATGACACCACAAGGCCATTTTGTAGTTCATGCGGATCATGATGCCTCACGCGGACATTATTTTTTTGCAGCTGGTAGCGGAATTACTCCCGTGATATCCATGATTCATACACTTTTAGAAGAGGAACCGACCAGTCATTGCTATTTATTATATGGAAGTCGTAATGAAGACCATATTATTTTTAAAAAGGATTTAGATGAGTTAGCTAAAGTATATGCCGGTCAACTCTTTATTAAGTATGCTTTGAGTCAACCCAATGTAAGTAAGGAAGGAGGATTTATGGGACTATTTGCAAAAAAGAATACAACTTGGCAAGGTCTCAAAGGTAGAATCAGCCAAGAAATGTGTACTAACTTCTTAGTCGATCATCCATCAAGATTTAAGGAAAACTATTACTATATATGTGGACCGGGTGATTTTATTGAAAAGACTGAGAAATACCTCCATGATCAAAACATTGACAAAAAACATATCCTAAAAGAATATTTCAGAACTGCTGAACCGGATAAGCCATCTCACGCCGGTGTTGCAATGGGTGCAGTGTCAGCAATATTGAATGGTGTAGAACATACTGTCAATGTGCCTAAAGGAAAAACTATACTCGACGCACTCATTGATGAGAAAAAAGATCCACCATATTCATGTACAAGCGGTACTTGCTCTACTTGTATGGCAAAGGTGATAGAAGGTAGTGTATCCATGGACGTATGCTATGCACTGGATGATGATGAAGTGGAAGCCGGATTTATACTCACATGTCAGGCGCACCCACAGTCAGATGTTGTAAAGATTACGTATGATGTTTAATTTTGATCAGGCGTTTAAATTAAGAATAAAAAAAAATAATTTTTACCTTTAACATCTGATAGTCTGTGGCTCAAAGAACCTGGCTGTATAAAACCCCAAAGGGAGCTGTCTTTGAAATAGGACTCTATCACGGCGATAAATCAGGCCATTTGTTATTATATGTGGGTAATGAAATTGTAAAAATCGAATTTAGCGTTAAGGATACACAGCAATATACTTTTATGTTAGACGATGAGTTGTTTAAAGTACTTGTCATTCAAGGTAGAGGGTTTGATTATAAATTATATAATGAGTCACAAGATCAGGAAATTCCATTGATAGGTAAAACAGGCAGAAATAAGCAATATGTTTTAATGATGAGTTTAGTAATTGCACTGTTGATTTTGGTGGCTTTAGGTATATTATTTTTTGCGATTAAAATGTAATGAGCTAGTAAAGGCAGTGTTTAAATCTATCTAATCCGATTGAAATATTATTTTGGCATTAAAAATTATTAAATATACAATAAAGCCAGTTAGTAAAAATAGAATGAACATAGAAGATGATTTTTATCTTTGTGGATTATTATTTAGTTCGTTTATTGTTAACTACTTATATTTTGGTATATGAAATAAAATGCTATTTCCATTTGTAATTTTCTAATAATAAAATCAGATAAAAGGCTTATAGGATTAGGGATTTTGACAGCGGTATCTGCATCACTTTGTTGTATTATGCCTATTTTAGCAATATTGGCTGGAACAAGTAGTTTAGCATCCAATTTTTCTTAGATTGAACCATTTAGACCCTATTTTATTATTTTAACCTTAGCTATCTTGGGTTTTGCCTGGTATCAAAAACTAAAGCCAATAGCAAAAGATGATTGTAAGTGTTGTGATTTAGAAAACACATCTTTTATGGAGTCTAAAAAATTTCTTGGATTTGTGACAGCCTTATCGATATTGCTCCTGACTATTCCATCTTATGGACACAAGTTATTTCAGAAAGAAGCATCACAAAGCGCAGTATCGAATAGGACAAATATTCAAAAAATCGAATTTAAGATTGAAGGTATGACCTGTACAAGCTGTGAATCTCATGTAAACCGGGAAGTAAATAAATTGGACGGTATAGTCAAATCGACAGCCTCCTACGCCAATGGAAATGCCATAATCGAATTTGATACTACAATGACCAATATAGAGGAGATCGAAAATAGTATTGCCGAAACTGGGTATGCTGTATCTGGTAAAAGAAAATTACAATGAAAATTATACTCCATTCCATTATCACTTGTCCTGCATGTGGCTATATTAAACAGGAATTGATGCCGACAGATGCATGTCAATTTTTTTATGATTGCGAAGCATGTGGAGCATTGCTAAAGCCTAAACATGGAGACTGCTGTGTCTTTTGTAGTTATGGATCAGTAAAATGCCCTCCTGTCCAAGCTGGGTCAGACTGTTGTAGCTAAAAGGAATATCAATCATGCCTCTGTTTTTGACAAAAAAATGCTACATTTAACTAAAATTATGCGAAAGAGTCAGCTTTAAGACCTATAGTTAGAAATAAATTTATGCAGATTTAAAATTATTTGTCATATAAAAGTCATAATATTGTACTGCATTAATAAAATTGTAATATTTTTGTAAATATTTTATAATTTTATAATTTTAATGGTTTTGATTTTTTATTTATAAATAACTGAATTGTAGCCTTTTAAAGATAGGTATTAGTTAAATCTCTTTAAAAGATGACATTAGTCATAATTTGGAGACTTAAACAATTTTTAAATTGCACTCAATTTTTTATAAAAATTAGGAATGAAAGTAATTTTTTATTTGATTATTATTAGTCTGATATTAGCAGTAGGATTTTTAATAGCCTTCTTTTGGGCTGTGAAGGATGGACAGTATGATGATGAATACACTCCAGGAATGCGAATTTTGCTTGAAGACGATATGGTAGAAAAAAATAAAAAATAATTAAATAAAACAAAATAGTAAAATCAGGTTTATGGCACAGTTAGAAACTTTTAATTATGACAACAAAGTAGTACGGAACTTTGCATTTGCAACGATTATCTTTGGGATCATCGGTATGCTGGTAGGAATAACGGCCGCATTGCAATTAGTTTATCCGTCACTTAACTTTGGTATTGCTGAGACTTCTTTTGGACGTATCAGACCATTGCATACCAATGCAGTAGTTTTTGCATTTGTAGGAAATGGAATTTTTACAGGTGTATATTATTCCCTTCAGAGGTTACTCAAAACAAGGATGTATAGTGATCTCTTATCCAATATCCATTTTTGGGGATGGCAATTGATTATATTATCAGCGGCTATAACATTGCCATTGGGTATGACAAGCAGCCACGAATATGCTGAATTAATATGGCCGATAGATATAGCTATTGCTGTAATATGGATTGTGTTTGGTATCAATATGTTTGGTACATTAATAAAAAGACGAGAAGAGCACATTTATGTAGCGATTTGGTTTTATATAGGTACTTGGATAACAGTAACAGTACTCCATATATTTAATAATATACAGATACCGGTAAGCATGTCTTACGCTGTAAATGCTTTTGCCGGTGTACAGGATGCCTTGGTACAATGGTGGTACGGTCATAATGCAGTAGCATTTTTTCTTACTACACCTTATTTGGGATTAATGTATTATTTTTTGCCAAAAGCGGCAAACAGACCGGTTTATTCCTATAAATTATCTATCGTACACTTCTGGTCTTTGATCTTTTTATATATTTGGGCTGGACCACACCATTTATTATATACGTCTTTACCTGATTGGGCACAATCATTGGGTACCGTATTTTCAATCATGTTGATAGCACCGTCATGGGGTGGTATGTTGAATGGTCTCTTAACACTAAGAGGTGCATGGGACAAAGTCAGAACAGATCCTATCCTTAAGTTTTTTGTAGTGGCGGTGACAGCTTATGGTATGGCTACTTTAGAGGGACCTCTACTGTCAGTTAAATCACTTAATGCCATCACACATTATACTGACTGGACAGTAGCGCACGTTCATATAGGTGCATTAGGATGGAATGGTATGTTGACTTTTGGTATGTTATACTGGTTATTGCCTAGGATCTATGGAACTAAATTATATTCTGTAAAATTAGCTAATACGCATTTTTGGATTGGCACCTTAGGTATTTTGTTTTATGCTATTCCATTGTACTGGGCTGGATGGACACAGTCATTGATGTGGAAGCAATTTACTCATGACGGATTTTTACAGTATGGTAACTTCCTTGAGACAGTTACGCAGATATTACCTATGTATATGATTAGAGCTATAGGCGGTTCTATCTATTTTGTAGGCGTTGTATTGATGGTTTATAATTTATATAAGACTGTAAGTTCTGGACACTTGATTGCAAATCAGGAAGCTTCGGCGCCAGCATTAGAAAAATATGTAGCACCTAAAGGTGAAAATTGGCACAGATGGATAGAGAGAAAGCCTTTGCAAATGTTGTTTTGGAGTGCAATAGTAATCCTAATAGGTGGTATTGTTGAGATTTTCCCTATGATGTTGATAGATGAAAATGTACCTAAGATTGCATCCGTTAAACCTTATACTCCATTAGAATTAGAAGGTCGAGATATCTATATACGTGAGGGCTGCGTAGGCTGTCATTCACAGATGATACGTCCATTTAGATCTGAAACAGAGCGCTATGGCGAATATTCAAAATCTGGTGAGTTTATTTATGACAGACCATTCCTTTGGGGTAGCAAGCGTACAGGTCCAGATTTACACCGAGTAGGAGGTAAATATCCTGATAGCTGGCATTATAATCACATGCTTGATCCAACATCAATGTCACCGGGTTCTATCATGCCTCCTTATCCTTGGTTATTGGAAGATGATTTGAATACAAGTTATACGCCTGCAAAGATCAGAGTGCTACAGTCTTTAGGTACTCCTTATCCTGAGGGATATGCCGAAAGAGCTGTGGAAGATTTAAAAAATCAAGCTAAAAAAATAGCAGCCAGCCTAGCTAAAGATAAGATTAAACAGGAAAATCTTGAGAATAAAGAGATAGTCGCAGTAATCGCTTATCTTCAGAGATTAGGAACGGATATTAAAGTTAAGTAAGCCTATTTTTAAAAAAAATAACAAAATATGGCAAAATATATATTGGAAGGTGCTGGAAGTATCAACTGGATGGCTATATTTGCACTCGTTACGTTTGTTATTGTTTTTGTGTTAAGCGTTGTGCTGATTTTTCGCAAGAGCAAAGGTGACATTGAAAGGCTGGAAAGTATGCCTTTGGACGATGATGCGTAAAGTAGTTTGTGTTTTTATATTTAGTTTAATGAATTAATTTTAAAAGAATGATGAAAAAATTGTATTTAACCATCATGATGTATATAGTTGTTTTAGGTAGCGGTTCTGTTGCGTATGCGCAAGGCTCGGGAAACGATTTAGTATCAGGATTTATGACTTATTTGTATAATAACTTCCTTGTGTTTTTGGCATTAGCCGTTTTGGTCGGTGTCTTAAGTGTCGCTATAAAGTTGATTTGGGCTTTTATAGATGCTCAGCGAGTAAGCCTTGCAGGCGGAGTAGGAGCTATAAGTAGTGGTACTTCCGGAAGGAGCCACGAAAAATCATTCCTAAGAAAGTGGTATGAAAAAGCTTGGAATATTGCACCGCAGGCTAAGGAAGCAGATATAGATCTTGGACACGAATACGATGGTATTCGTGAATTGGATAATTCTCTTCCGCCATGGTGGTTATATATGTTTTATGGAACAATTATATTTGCTGTAGCCTATATATGGTACTATAATGTATCTCAAAAAGGACCTAATCAATTGCAGGAATATGAAATAGCCATGGAAGTTGCAGAAATTCAAAAAGCTCAGCAACTTTCTGCTCAAGGCAATATGATAGACGAGACTAGTGTGACAGCACTTACAGATCCAGCTGCCATCGAAGAAGGTAAGGAAATCTATGTTGCTAATTGTGCTGTATGTCACGGGCAGGCAGGTGAAGGTTTAGTAGGCCCAAATTTCACTGATAAGTATTGGATTCATGGTGGAAGTATAAATGATATTTTTAAAACGATTAAATACGGTGTACCTGAAAAAGGTATGATTTCATGGAAGGATCAACTAAGACCTGCCGCTATCCAAAAGGTGTCAAGTTATATCTTGACATTCCAAGGAACTAATCCTCCTAATCAAAAGGAACACGAAGGAACATTGTACGAGCCAAAAGCAGATGCTGCTGCTACACCTAAAGCTGAAGAAGCAGCACCTAAAGTCGAAGAGACAGCTCCAGAAAAATAAAAATTGTGGTTGATGAAGAGTAAAATTGTTTACTCATTTTCAATAAGGCATTAATTTAAATTGAAAAGGTCATTATTATAGATGACTTTTTCAATTTTTTATAATTATTTAAGATAGCAAGCTCCAAAATAATTTTATTATTTATTTTAAAAAATTTAATTAAATGGATGTAGATCAGTTTTATCTGGATGAACATTTTAGAGACGAAATTGCTACTGTGGATAAGAGTGGTAAACGTATTTGGATATATCCCAAAAAACCATCTGGCAAATTTACAAACTATCGGATTTGGTTATCTTATTTTTATTTTTTAGTCCTTTTTGGGCTTCCATTCATTAAGGTAAATGGGCAACCATTTGTCCTATTTAATGTTATCGACCGGGAATTTATAATTTTCGGTATGCACTTTGGCCCGCAAGATTTTTATCTGTTTGCCATTGCTATGCTGATTATGCTGGTCTTTGTTATTTTGTTTACGGTAGTTTTTGGCCGATTATTCTGTGGGTGGATTTGTCCGCAGACCATCTTTATGGAATTATTGTATCGCAGGATAGAATATGCTATCGAAGGTGATCACAATGCTCAAAGGAAGTTGGATAAGGCGCCATGGGATACAGATAAAATTTTAAAAAAGACGATTAAACATATTATCTTTTTTATTCTGGCTGTATTAATTGCTAATACCTTCCTTGCCTATATTATAGGTTTGGATGAGGTAGTAAAAATAATTAAAGAGCCTATATCCAAGCATATGAGCGGCTTTATCTCTATGGTGATTTTCTCATTTGTATTTTACGCGGTTTTTGCCCGATTAAGGGAGCAGGTGTGTACTACGATTTGTCCTTATGGACGGCTACAAGGTGTGATGCTTGATAATAAATCTTTAGTTGTAGCTTATGACTTTGTCCGCGGCGAGCCTAGAGGAAAATTAAAAAAGGTAAAAGCAGCGCCCGCTTCAACACCTATGCCAGTAGCAGCAGCCTCTTCTACTGCCACAGCCACTGCAACTTATGATCCTATGGGTGATTTTTTGGTTGCTACTCAAAATAAACTAGGTGATTGTATTGACTGTCGTTTATGTGTACAAGTATGTCCTACCGGTATCGATATACGTAATGGAACTCAATTAGAATGTGTCAATTGTACCGCTTGCATGGATGCTTGTGATGATGTCATGGAAAAAATTGACAGACCTAAGGGATTGATAAGGTTAGATAGTATAGAAGGTATCACAAAAGGTGAAAGAAATATTTTTAATGCTAGGACGATAGCTTATTCTGCTATTTTAATAGTATTGATAGCAGTAGAAGTATTGTTATTTACGATGAGAGCAGATGTAGATGTATTATTCTTGCGTACAGGCGGATTACTTGCACAAGAAAATGCTGATGGAACAGTAAGTAATTTGTATAATTATCAGTTGGTAAATAAAACATCAAATACACTCAATTTGGAATTTAGAATGCTTGAGCCGGCTAAAGGAAATTTTGAAATTATAGGTGGTAAGAAACCACACGTAGATAAAAATAGTAATTCTAAAGGGACTGTATTTGTAAAACTCCCATCTGACCAGTTAAAAAGTGGCAAAAATAATATAGTTATCGGTGTGTACGCTGGAGATAAATTGATAACTAAAGTTAAGACGACTTTCTTTGGTCCAATTAAATAGGATAGAATATTAGCAGATGAGATTCTAATGTTAATAGGTATTTATATAAGCTATCATTTTTCATTTTATGAATAGCATTTAATATGATAAATGTATCGTTTAGGCTTTTTAAATGGGATTTTGATATTTTTTTATAAGTTACTAATGATTTGATGGTTATTTGAAGTCAGCAAACTGAATCGCTTTTAATTTTGTTATATAGATAAAGGATTTTGATATGAAATTTAATTGGGGTACGGGATTGGCTATCTTTATAGCGTTATTCATAGGTACTTTGTTTTTTGTGTTGTTTCAATCGACCAAGCATACAGAAAGTTTAGTAATTGATAATTATTACGAAGAAGATTTGGCGTATCAGCAGATGATGGAAAAGAAGCAGAATACATCGGCTCTGCCTGTTAAGGTCAAAGTAGATTATAGTGCTGAGGAAAAAATGATCCATTTGTATTTTCCAGAAGATAGCACAGGTACTATTGAAGGTAATATACTCCTGTATAACCCACTTTCCAATAAATTTGATATAAGCCACAATTTTAAATTAGGGGAGAATACTAAGTATGATGTTCCAACTTCTGATTTACATACAGGCAAATTAAAGGTTAAAATAGAATGGATGCGTAATGGTAAGAGTTATTATCAGGAGGAGGATCTCATCATTTAAAAAGTAAGGTTTGTATTGGATTGCATTTTTGCTTGGCTTTTTTGGTAGTTTGCATTGCATAGGAATGTGTGGCCCTTTAGCTTTAGCAGTACATAAGGCTAAAGACCATAGAAGTTGGGCTGCCTTAGGAGGTTCTCTTCTTTATAATAGTGGGAGGACTTTGGGCTATGTGGTTTTAGGTTTGTTATTTGGCTTAGTGGGAAGTATAGCGGCCTTTAGTGGTGCTCAAAGAATATTATCTATTGCGCTTGGTATTATGATGGTTTTGTTTTTTTTGTTTTCAACAAATCCAGATGCACTTATTGCAAGATCACCATTATTGAAAAAAATGTATGGA
The DNA here is from genome assembly GCA_964501555.1 of uncultured Aureispira sp. GTDB lineage: Bacteria > Bacteroidota > Bacteroidia > Chitinophagales > Saprospiraceae > OLB9. The sequence continues at coordinate 133,763 of CAZCTQ010000004.1, forward strand.
AAAGTGACGATGGCATTAGGTAATTTATTAAAAAAGAGCAAAAAGGTTCCAGTTTTTTATTTGGGCTTAATCAATGGTTTTCTGCCTTGTGGGCTCGTTTATCTGGCGATTGCCGGGGCTATTTCTTTGGGCAATGTATATGGCAGTATGGGTTTTATGTTGTTTTTTGGTCTGGGGACTTTCCCAGGAATGGTAGGTGTAGTAGTAGCTCACGATACAGTTAGCCAGCGATGGCGCGTGTCTCTAACAAAATTGTATCCTTACATTAGTCTTGTACTAGGTATCTATCTGATATATCGGGGATGGATGTCTAAACTTCCATTAGAACTTAATTTTTTTGAAGCAATCAAAAATCCGATTATGTGTCATTAGGTATTGCAGTATAAGGAAACCTATTAATGCTTCTGTTCGTTAATCCATTCTTAATAGACATACTGATTTTCAACCTTTTAAAAGTATTATTCGTTAATTTATTCTTTTTTTCAGTAATTTTGCACCATGGATACAATCAATAAGCTCGATATACGAAAACTTACACCTGAGCAGATTAAGGAGTTTATTCTTTCAAAGGGTCAGCCGGCTTTTCGCGCTAAGCAAATTAATGAGTGGCTCTGGCAAAAAGGCGAAACCTCTTTTGATAATATGACTAATTTGTCTAAAGAATTGCGTGAGCTGCTAAAGGAACATTTTGAAATCAGAGCGATTTTTTTGGACAAGGCACAACACAGTCTTGATGGCACAATTAAGAGTAGATTTACATTGTATGATGGCCATAAAATCGAGTCTGTGCTTATACCTGTTCCAGTTGAGCAGCGTTTTACAGCCTGTGTGTCGATACAGGTCGGTTGTAGTTTGACTTGTAAATTTTGTGCAACAGGCCAAATGGAACGTATTCGCAATTTAGATGCTGCTGAGGTATTTGATCAGTATAACGAAGTCAATAAACAGAGTATGGAACGGTATGGTCATCCGCTGACTAATGTCGTGTATATGGGTATGGGTGAGCCCTTGCTCAATTATAGCAATACTATGGAAAGTATCCGTATGCTTACTAGCGCGGAAGGTCTTAATATCTCACCTAAAAGAATAACAGTCTCGACAGCAGGTATAGCCAAGATGATTCGTAGGATGGCAGATGAAGATACAAAGGTAAATTTGGCATTATCACTTCATGCCGCTGATGACAAGAAGCGGGATATGATCATGCCGATCAATGAGCAAAACAATCTAGAAGTCCTGATGGAAGCATTGAAGTATTTCTATGCCAAAACTGGTAGTAAAATTAGTTTTGAATATATAGCCTTTAAAAATTTTAATGATGGAATTGAAGATGCAAAAAAACTGGTTAAGCTGTGTAAATCATTTCCTGTCAAGGTTAATATTATCGAGTATAATCCAATAGAAGGCCTTGATTTTGCTAAGTCGGATGAAGATGCAATCAACCAATTTGCCTTGTATCTGCGCAAACATGATGTGATGTGTACTATACGCAGGAGTAGGGGAAAAGATATTGATGCTGCTTGTGGACAGCTTGCGAATAAGGAATAGAGAATTTTACCACTTATATTCTCTTTAAAAACAAAAAGCTTATCATGGATTTATCATAATAAGCTTTTTGTTTTTATAATCCTAAGTGTGATTAATATCTGTAGTATTCCGGTTTGTATGGACCCTCGACTGTTACACCGATATAATCAGCCTGATCCTTGCTAAGTGTTTCCAATTCAACACCTATTTTTGCGAGATGTAGTCTTGCGACTTTTTCGTCTAGGTGTTTTGGTAAGGTATAGACTTTGTTTTCATACTGATCAGCATGGTTCCAAAGCTCTAGTTGTGCTAGGGTCTGATTCGTAAAGCTGTTAGACATTACAAAAGATGGATGACCGGTAGCGCATCCTAGGTTAACCAGACGACCTTCAGCTAAAACGATGATATCTTTACCATCGATGTGGTATAAATCGACCTGAGGCTTGATTTGATTTTTTGTATGTCCATAATTTTTGTTCAGCCATGCCATATCGATTTCGTTATCGAAGTGTCCGATGTTACAAACGATGGTTTTGTCGTTCATCTTTTTGAAGTGTTCGGCTCTGACAATGTCTTTATTTCCTGTAGCAGTCACTACGATGCTGGCTTCTTCTAATGCATTTTCAAGTTTTTTTACTGCAAACCCGTCCATAGCGGCTTGTAAGGCACAAATAGGATCAATTTCCGTAACTATGACACGACATCCTGCGCCTCGAAGAGATGCAGCAGATCCTTTACCTACATCGCCATAGCCAGCGACAACAGCTACTTTTCCAGCCATCATGAGGTCAGTTGCCCTTCTGATAGAGTCCACTAAGGACTCTTTACAGCCATATTTATTGTCAAATTTAGATTTTGTAACCGAGTCATTGACGTTAATAGCAGGTAGTACAAGTGTGCCGTTCTTTTCTCTTTCGTAAAGTCGGTGAACACCTGTGGTGGTCTCTTCTGATAGACCTTTTATACCATTTACTAATTCCGGGTATCGGTCAAATACCATGTTTGTCAGGTCGCCGCCATCATCGAGAATCATGTTAAGTGGTTGACCATCGCTAAATGCAAAAAGTGTTTGTTCGATACACCAGTCAAATTCTTGCTCATTCATGCCTTTCCATGCGAATACTGGAATATTTGCCGCTGCAATAGCTGCTGCTGCGTGATCCTGAGTAGAAAAAATATTGCATGAAGACCAGCTTACTTCGGCACCTAGATCTTTGAGGGTTTCAATTAAGACAGCAGTTTGGATTGTCATGTGAAGACATCCTGCAATTCTTGCCCCTGCGAGTGGTTTTTTGCCTGCATACTCTTGTCTTAATGACATTAATCCAGGCATTTCAGCTTCTGCCAAGGTTATTTCTTTTCTTCCCCATTCAGCTAATGAGATATCTTTAACTTTATAATTGACGGTTGATTGTAAATTTGACATTTTTTATAGATATTAATGTTTTTTAAAAAGGAGTGCAAAGGTACAATTTCTTTGTGAAAAGGACTTGAAACCAGTGACATTTTAACTTTTTGAGAGTTAACAATAGAAGATGTTTTCGTATTTTACACAAATATTAACTGTTTGATTGTTATTTTAATGATGGATCGATTAGCAATAATATGTTATTGTAATACTACTTCTTGACCCATGGATGGGATATCGATCATGCCCATACCTTTTTCTATCAAAAACTGTTTGAAATGATCCTGTACTTCTGGTTCTCCATGAACTAAAAATATTTTTTTTACGTGTCCTTTTTGGTTGATGATAAAATTTAGCATTTCGTCGCGATCACCATGACCTGAAAAAGAGTCCATGATTTTGATATCAGCACGTACGATTTTTTCTTCATCAAAAAGTCGAATGGTTTTTGCACCAGATCTTAGGACACCACCTGGAGTTCCGGGTGTACAATATCCTACTATTAGTATCGTATTGTGTGGGTTTTCGATTGTATTAAATAAATGGTGTTTTGATCTGCCGGCATTCATCATTCCTGCAGCGGATATAATGATGCAAGGATCTTTTGAGTTATTTAATGTTTTGGAAGTTTCTACATCTTTGATATAAATCAGATTGTTAAATCCAAAAGGATTGGGGTCGGTATGGATATATCTGGTGATTTCGTCATCAAAACACTCCGGATGTAACAAGAATATATTAGTAACATTGACAGCTAAGGGGCTATCAACGTATATTTTGATAGGTGGCAATAGGTTTTTGTTTGCCATTTTATCCAGCATATAGATTATCTCTTGTGTACGCCCGAGGCTAAACGCAGGAATGAGCATTTTCCCTCTTTTGACTATGCAGGCTTCATGGATGATATTAAGAAATTCTTCTGCCTGTTCTGGTGTTTTATCATGAAGTTTGTCACCATAGGTGGATTCGCAAATAAGATAATCTACCTCAGGCATGGGTATAGGATCACGCAAAATAGGTCTGTCTGGCCTTCCGATATCACCAGTAAATCCTAAAATGGTTTCTTTTCCATTTTCTTTGATTTTAAGAGTTAGAGACGCACTTCCTAAAATGTGCCCTGCATCTCTGAATAGAACTTGTACATCTGGATGGATTTGAATCCATTTATCATATCCATGACCCTCAAATTTGACCATAGCAGGGCCGATATCGTCAGTGGTATAAAGTGGTTCTCTTAAAGGTTCTTTACTTTGCCTCTTTTTTCTAATGATTTTTTCGTTAAACCATTCTATATCATTTTCCTGGATTTTAGCACTATCCATAAGCATGACAGCACAGAGACTTCTGGTAGCATGGGTAGCATGAATAGGACCATTATATCCATCTTTGACTAATTTGGGGATGCGACCGCAATGATCGATGTGAGCGTGGGATAGTATCATGCAATCAATCTCTGATGGTTTGAAATACCAGTGATTATTCCACTGCCAAGTTTCGTCTCCTCTCCCTTGAAATAAACCACAATCTAGTAAAATTTTAAATCCATTGTCTAAAATAACTAAATGTGAGCTACCGGTAACGTATCGTGCTGCACCACAAAATCTAACTTTCATACCTACATTGTTGTCATGATTATAAAATTGACAACAATATTAATTGAATTTAATAATATAGAAGTACCATTGCCTCATTTATTTTTCCTTGTGCGATAAATTCTGAAGCTTTTCTTTGTTTATCGTCATAATCCAGTTTAAATAAGCTTTCATCTATTTCGACATCTTCTTTGTTAGGAAGGCCGTTGAGAGCAGCGAGATATCCTAATTCGTTGCCGGTGAGTATCTTTGAATTCCTGATGGCTTCCGGAAGATTGTCAAACCCTATAGGTGTAGCTATAAATGGCTGATATATCTCCATAATAGCAGCGCCACTTGCTCTTATATAGTAATTTCTACCGAGCCTGCCCATTAAGTCTAACTTGTGTGGATTGATTCGGTCATTTTCTAATACATCCTCAGATATGGAGATATGCTGCACTTCACAGATAATCAGATGCCCAGCACCGCCCTGATCTCCGAGATCAATGACCTCTTTTACTTTACATTCAAAATTGATGGGAGATTCCTTTACTCTGAAAGCTTTAACCGTTTCTGATTTTTCAGGTGTCAGGCCGATTTTTTCAAATTCATTAACTTCGCTCGGGAACTCTACAGAGGCGAGTGCAGTCTGGCGTATTATAGGGTAATTGACTACATTGATGACACACTCTTTTGTAGCATGGATATTGTGCAGGGTATCTTTTGTGGTATTGGTAGTGACTTTGCGGTTAGAAGAAAATACCAGTATCGGTGGATTGGAAGAGAAAGTATTAAAAAAGCTATATGGTGCTAGATTAGGTATTCCATTTTCATCTACAGTACTTACAAAGGCGATAGGCCGTGGTGCAATGCCACCTACTAAATACTGATGCAATACATTCGTCGGTAACTCACTAGGTATTATTCTTCTTTTCATGTTCTCCAGATTTAAATTGGATGCAAAAATACTATTTAAACTTTAGTATTTGTGTAACCTAAGTTGAATATATTATAGATGCAATGCTACCTGATGATTTTGATCTCAGTTTGTGCGGTAGATTCTTTACTGCAATATAGTATGCTGTATGAATTTATTTTTAAAATTCCTTATAGTTACCGCACCACCGTTATATCCCCTGTATAAGTCACCTCGCTACCGTCTTTTAGCCTGATTTTGGCTATCCAGACATATACACCCGGAGTTACTGGTTGACCTTTGTAGGTGCCGTTCCAGCCTGATTCGGGTTCATTGGTTGGGAAGTGTTCTTTCTGGTACATCAGATTGCCCCATCGGTCATAGACGGACAGACTTTCTATTGTTGTTGCATGTCCGGTACTGTAACCTGTAAAATATCCATTGCGACTGTCCGGAGTGAGTACATTGGGAAAGTAGATGTCTGTCTGATACCTTATCGTCAGGTGCAGGTATCGTATTGAATCACAGGCGTATTCTGAGACATAGGCCTTGCTGTAAATACCGGTCTGATCGTAGGTTTCATTACTGACCGGCCACCAGTAGGGAGCATCCGTGACGATGGTGTCGTGGTATTCGTACTCAGGATGTACGGTCAAGCTTAGGGTTATCGTGCTGTCACAGCCATGTGTTGTTCGCAAGGTTGTCGTATAGATGCCGCTTTGGGTGTATCGCTGCTTCGTTGCTTCCCACTCGTAGTGTGCGCAGGCTTCTGCAGCCTTTTGTTCCGTATATATCGGGTAGATCGTCAGATTGAGTGCGATGGTACTATCACAACCGGATATATTCTGATATTTTTCTGTGTATATGCCTGACTGGTCGTAGGTCTTGTTATTAACTAACCAGATGTAATTTCCGCACGCACTTTGAGTATCGTTTAACTTGTCACCCGAAATGGTGAGGTTGAGAGAAACCGTACTATCGCAGCCGTGAATGGTTTGAAGGTTGAATTTGTATATTCCACTTGTTCGGAACGTTTGTCCTAAATAGGAGAGGCTGTCACATTCGGTAAGGGCAATACTTTGTGTTGCAGACGGATGGACGGTCAGGAGTAGAGTTGTTGTGCTGTCACAGCCATAGATGTTTTGCGTATGGTGGGTGTAATCACCTGTCTCGGTATAGGTTTGGTTGTTCCATGTATAGCTGTCACAGGCAGTATGGCTTGTATTGACATCATCGGGTTGGTTGATGGTCAGGTGTAGCGTGGCGATGCTGTCGCAGCCATCTCGATTGGCTGTGTGATAGGTATAGGAGCCACTATTGGTATAGTGCAGACCGTTCCAGTCGTAGCTGCTGCAAGTGTTTACCGAAGCTGATGAGTAGGTACTTG
>CAZCTQ010000005.1:0-18857 GCA_964501555.1 uncultured Aureispira sp.
GGCAATACATACATTTTTATTTTTTAAATATAATGTTTTGATATATATATATATATATATAAGTATTATACATAGTATATTAAGTCTTTAAGTCAAAATGTACCCATTTGGGTTATTGGTACTCATAATAAAACATGTCATCTTTGCGACGATAAAGCATTTTTGTATCGCTTATTTGTAGAATACAGAAATTATTATTAACTTTTAATCGTTAATCATTATGGACAGATTTTATTATTTTATTGCAGGATGTATGATTGTAGTCGGATTATTGATCAGTGGGTGTAGGAAGGATACGTGGGATGATATAGATGTTTCCTCATCCAATCATGCTGTCTTTAAAGGATATCATCCCGTTTTTGACACCATTCCTAATGGTACAAATGGATTTTCAGGAATTCAAAACGCTCAAATCCTTGCACCTACTACAGTTCAAATAGCAGAGATGAAGATCGCCTATGACAACATCCCTTATGGCTCGCCTTTATCTTTAAAAATAGGCCAGATATCGGTACGTGGTCAAGTGATAGATATTAATCATAGTATGATTCAGAGGTCAGACGATCCGGATCGTTATGTCATTTCTATGCCTTTTATACGGAATGGTGAGGTAGAAAGTATGATTTATTATTATCATACAGATGCAGGTACAGGCACTTTTCTTTTATTAGAAAAACAGGAGGTTATACAGGAAATACAAAATAATTGCTCATCGGTATCTGCTAATTTACCCTTATTTGCTATGATTGTAGGAAGATTTAATACTACTCAGCTCAAATTGGACAGTACATATAATTCTACTATAAATAATTGGTTGAGCCGGTATTTAGAAAATAGGCACGAAACTGGAAATATAGTGAGTAGGGATATAATTAAGATTTGCGATTATACTTTTTATGCGACACCTATAGCTCATATGAATTGTGGTTGTGAGATGGTGGAAATATTTGTGAACTACGATTGCTATTCATTTGGTGGCGGTGGTGATATATTTCATGATTTTGGCGATCCATCATTCGGCACTGAAGGTCAACCTAAAGGAGGTAAGGCGGACGGTGATAGTGAGGGTAGTGGTAGTGACGACGAGCCTATACTTATAGGTGAGTGTTGGAACAATTTAAGTCAGCAGGCACAGCAAGCCATCACAGACGTCATGAAGTCGTACTACTCACCTTGCCCTGATGAGCAGGCTGCTATAGATAACGCGATACAAGATGTCATATCCGATATATGTGCTGAGATAAATGAGAAGGGAAAGGTATTAGGGATAGGTTATGAAGCATTAAATTTGGATAAAAGTACCGTCACCCATAGAGTGATGAACAAACTTAACGATAAAATTGAAGAATCTTTGGATGGGGTGGATTATATTAAAATAGATAAATCTTTAAATGATTGTGAATTAATTAAATGTGGTATCAAGAATGCATTAGGAGTATCTCAAAGTAATATGTGCAATATTATTCAGGAACTACAACAATCAAAAGTATCATATATAATTAAATTAGGTGAAGTTAAAGATTTTCCCAACAACAATACAGCTGCTATAACTAGATTTGATTTAGAAACTGGAACAAGTGGGATAGATTTTAATCCTAATTTTTGTAAAAGCTTACATAATTCTTCTCAATTTGATAAAATTAATATGGTTTTGGCCTTTACTCATGAGTTATTACATATACATCTAAATAATTTGCTTGTTCAAATATATAAACAACACGGGAAGTCTTTACCAATGAGTAAAAACTTTGTAGATGATTTTAATTTATTATTGGCAGAAGAACAATACTGCGTTGAAACAATTCAGGGGAAACATGGTCAACATGTCATAATGGGTAAAAAATTTGTAAATGATTTTGCCACAGCCCTTTGGGAATCTAATGGCAAAATTGGTGTACCCGATGATTATTTGTGGTTTGCCTGGCAGGGATTATATCAAGACGGTATAACTCCCGAAAGTTATATGACTAAAAGCCAGCATGATAAATTGTATGAGAGATTTATTAATAATGTAGGAATAGATAAATTAAATATAAAATGCAACTGAAATCTGAACATCTTAAAATCTTTTTTTTGGGGTTTCATATAATTTTACTATTATCATGTAAACCTAAGTTAGATATATCGGGTATATATAGATATGCAATAAGTGAAATAATATTCCATTATTCCAATATAGATAAATTAAAACCTCAATTAGATAGAGATAAAGTTATTGTAAGTGAAATTGGTGTAGGAGATGAAAATTATTATTTAAACTTAAAAAAGAATCCACATTATAAGAGATATAAGTTGACTTTTAAAGAAATAGAAAAATTAAAAATAAGTGATAGGTATGGATTTAATAAAGGACAAGGTGCTACTATTAAAATCTCTGATGAATTTTTTTATAATGATAATAATGAATATATTATCTTTTTTATGCTAATTGAAAGCGGTGGTGGCGAATATAATAGAATGCACTTTAAGTTGGTCAATCAAAGATTTGAATTAATTAAAATCATAGAGGAAGTCTTATATTTAGAATAAATAATAGAAGGTAGCCAGTAAAAACCCTATATTTTTATTTAAACTACTATTTGACATTTTTTTCATGAGATAATACATACTAATATTTATGCTATATATGTTTCTAAAGAGATGGGATTAAATATAGAAACCTACTACCCTGGAATAAAGGAATATCTTTATAAGTATCCGAAAAATGCGGATCACGAATATATGGGTGATAAAATGATCGGTGATATTGTACAGTTCCTAAAAGAAATCTATGGCAGCCAATATACGGATGAAGAGTATGAAGCACTGGCATGGGCTGGACTTGAGGATACTGACGCATATAGAAACAAATATAATACCCAGGCTAAAAGAAACAAGCGTAAACAAATAAAAGATAATTTAGAAACCAAATGTAAAGAAAATAACAAATGTTAAAACATATATTATTCCTGATGCTTATGAGCTTGATAGCATGTAATACATCAGATCAATTACCGGATGGCATATTTTTCCATGAAAAATATTTTGGTTTTTTATTCGTGAAAGAGAATGGTAAGTATAGAAAATTGCAAGTTTCTGGATCAATACCTAACGAAAGAGGTGACAGCATTTCTTGTATGTTATGCAAGGATGGACGAACTAAGATTAATTACCATACGGTGGATAACAATACCATTAAAGTCGTTCCTGAAGATACAATCGACGGTTTTTATAGATACCCAAATTTTATCCGAATTGACACAGTAAAATATAAAAGTGATTCTATATTTGTTTATAGTTATCCGACATTTGAAAAAATAATATTAAACGATTATGACAAAGAGCATACCTTTTGGCTAACCCAGGACGAAGAGTTTAGGATAATCAGCTATATAGCGCATAATACAAAGGTATTTAAACCTTTTTCGGGAAAATGGAATTCCTATAGATCATATTTAATCATAAAAACCAAGGTAGAACAAGATACCTTCGTCTTTATGCGTGTGCCACCAATGCATATATCACGATTATCCTTAGCTTATGGAGATATTGAGTAATACAATGGCAAATACACTTTGGAATTTGAATAATAAGCTTTGTTATCCTGAAGATTATTATGGCTTAATCTGGCAAGGTCTGTGGGATGGTTCAGGATATGATGAAGTAACAAATATGGCGTTTAATGTCTATATTGAAGAAATTATGAATATAGATGGGAATAATCCTAATAATTATGGACATAATCAATGGATTCTTTCACATTATCAAAGATATACGGAATATATAAAACCGTTTAATCAACTAAAATTTGATTGTCTATGAGACTAATTGTATTTGTTTTCCTAATGTGTACCGCAACTATGTATAGCCAAAAACCTGCGAATCCTATTAAAAATTTTGATATAGTAAAAGAAAAAATAAAAGAAGAAAGACAGAAAATATTTGTTCAGGAGATGTCTATTGATGTACAAAGTGTCCTGATTGATATAATACCCTCTATAGTTAAAAAAACGACACCTATAATCGGTAAGGGAAAAGGATAGTTAATCTAAATCCGAGTACCCTGAGTAGCCATGATCCATCCTTCGTCACCAAAGCTGGTTTTGACCTGCCACCAACCCTGAATCATCCGATTAAAATAGACGATACTTCCTGCAGGTAGCTCACCTAAATCGGGGCTCTGAGCATCTGGTCCGACCTTCAGGACAGTTTGCTGTGCAGTGATAACGATGGTCTTATTATGAAATAGCTGCTGGTTGCGGTAGAGGCCGAGTATCGATGTTAAGACAAACAAAATAGCTATACTACCCAAAATATATTTAGAGCGCAAGTTGAATTTTGGATAGCAACGATAAAGCATAATTCCTCCGGCAATCAGCATCAAAACCGATAACCACATCCATGTTTTTGGGAAGAAGATGGCCGACATTTGGTTCCATAGTCTTGATATTAAAAATGTATTGCTTTCTACTTCAATTTCCGGATGATCATTCAATATTTTTTGATAAAGTGCTTTAGCTTCAGGGCTGCCAGGATTAAATTTTAGGGCTTTTTGAAGATATACAATAGCTTCTGCTGGCTTCTCTAGGTTTGTATTGGCTATAGCCATATTAATGTACATAGGAGCAGAGCCGTTTCCGGATGCATCTAATTTGGCATATTGAGTAATCGCTTCGGAATAGTTTCGTGCTTTTAATGCGTTGTCTGCTTCACTAGTAGAAGGAGCAGCACAAAAAGCAATAGACAGGAAACAAATAAAAAAGAGGACGATGTTAAATAAGCGGAATGAATACCGAGATATATTGTTACTAATCATTTTTACAACTTAATTCAACATTCGTAACAAAAAAAAATTAAAAAGGATCGTATCAAGAATTTAAATTAACTTGAATTTAAGTCCTACTTGTATAGATGAAGTGTGTATTTTGTCTTTATTTGGGCCGATACCTATATTTTTACTTAGGATTTGTCTTTGATATGATGGTTGAAGATAAAAGGACGTATGTTTGAAGATATCCTTCTCTATACCAAACCCAAAGCCTGCTGAAATAAAATAATCATCCACTATTTTGTCTCCGTGAAACAATCCCTTGATAAAAGGCTTTTCATCTAGTCTGGATTCAGTATTTGATCGATTATTATCCAATGTCGGCCTACCCATAACGATGACATCTTTGATACCATAGTCTGCATTCACAACAAAATTAGCAGTAGTGGATGCCATGATGTAAGCGCGCCATGTCGGTTTATCTATAAATCTGTAATGCAATTGTAAAGGCACAGATACGACGTCAAAAGAAATGCGATTAAATGTAACTTGGGAATATAGGTTTTCTCGGACGCCATATATTTCTTCAATGGTTTCAGGATTGTATTTTCTTTTGGCATAAGCCAATCCAAGTCCTATCTCTAAATTTTGTAATTGTTTAGCAAGGCCGATTCCGTACGAACTGTTGATTGCTTCCTTATAGTAGGAGGCTTTAGAATATACTTTGTCAAAAGGTGTATTGATCAAATTTGCATCAGCTGCTCCATATATGGATAATATTACTGAAGGTTTAGTTGTCGTTGCAAGTCTATTTTCAGGCATGATCAATACATTTTCTGAATAGATAGCCTCATTAAATAGGGTAGGGATGGTGATCTGGTCTGTTTTAAATTCAGATTTATCTGTAAAATCTTGCCAGATTTGATTTTCATCCAAGGATATTGCCGATATATCTAAATCCAATTCGTGAGATTGCAAAGATCGATTTTCGGTTATTGGGGATTCAAAAAAATCTAATTCCTGATTAACTATTGCTACCTTAGGATTGGTATTCTTTGTAGGGAGTTGATTATTAGATAGGGTTTTGTGACCCGTCTGAGCAATAGGTCGGGTCGTTTTTTGTACTTTGAAAGTCTGAATGTTTTTCTCTTGAATCGGCTTTATTTCATGGATAGAAGTGTTTTTATGTTGATACACAAAATCCAATTCTTTTGGCTTTTCAATATTTGGTTTTGGTAATGGATCTGGACCAGACTGTTTAATAAGGATACCGGGATATTGGATTATTATCATAAATATGAGCGCACAAATAGTTAATTCTACCAGTTTTGAGAAGTAAATATATCTTTTGCGGATTTCGACGAGTGCAATTTGCTTTTCCAGCTGCTGCCAATGCTCCATTTTAAAAGGGACTGTATGGTTTTGGATGCTTTGTGTGATGTCAGGACTAAAATCCTTATGATTATTTTTGTCGGTATGAAGATCTCTATATCGCTCAAATGAACCCCAATTGCCCTTATCGATGCAATGAGCTTCATACTGTTTCAATCTGGTTTTAATATGTTCGTCAAATAAATCCATCGTCATCGGATGTATTTATCTCTTACAAGTAAAACCTCTTTTAATTTCATTCTGGCTTTGACCAGATTTGCTCTGCATGTACTTTCTTTAATCCGTAACATTTTTGCTATCTCTTTGTGCGAATATCCTTCAATGATATACATATTAAATATAGAACGGCTTGAAGGCGGCAAATGCTGTACTGCATCGATGATTTCTTCTGTCGTCAGTTGAGAAATAGGACCGACATCGTCAGAACTGAGTTGATAGGCACTCTCTATATCTTCCGTTTTACGACGGATTTCTTTCCAATAGTAATCAATAGCGGTATTGACTAAGATGCGTTTTATCCAGGAGGATAATGAAGAATTGACCTGATATTTATGTATATTGTTAAATATTTTTATAAAACTCTCATGTAGGATGTCTAATGCGTCGTCATGATTATTAGCGTACCTTAATGCAGTAGCCATCATCGAGGGATATTGTTCCTCATATAATTGCTTCTGAGCCCATCTCTCATTATTAAGAAGAGCCTGAATAAAAGCGCTTTCATCCGCATTGGCTATTTGAATAGTGATATCCATGCGATAAAGGTAAGGCATTTTTAGTTTTTAAATAGCATAAACATGAAATTTATTTTATATTAGAATGTTAAAATAAAATCGCCAAATATAATTAGATATTTGGCGATTTTACAATTATAAAATTTATAAAAATAAAATATATAAAATTTTATTTTGTCATTAAATTGACATCTACTTTTGTCTTACTTCCTGAAAATACTTAATGATTTTTCAATAATATCCAAGGCAAGATAAATTTGTTCTTCCGTAATAATCAAAGGTGGTGCAAGTCTGATTTTGTTTCCATGTGTTGGCTTGGCTATAAGTCCATTCTTTTTAAATTCTAAACATATATTCCATGCCAGATCAGATTCTTCATCTGTATCAATAACGATAGCATTGAGCAAGCCCTTTCCTCTTACTATCTGGATTAATGTATTTTTAGCTGCTATTTTTCTCAATCCATCTCTAAATAATTCGCCCATTCTAGCAGCATTTTCAGCGAGATTTTCGTCTTGAACGACTTGTAAGGCTTCCATTGCTACTGCGCATGCAAGTGGATTGCCTCCAAAAGTAGAACCATGTTCGCCTGGTTTGATGGTATTCATGATATCGTCATTGCACAATACCGCAGATACCGGCATTGTACCACCTGATAGCGCTTTGCCTAAAATAATCATATCCGGTTTTAGTTTTTTGCCTTGATCATCTTTAAGCGTGTCAGTAACTAACATAGTTCCTGTGCGTGCGATACCTGTCTGGATCTCATCCGCTATAAAAAGGACATTATGTTTTTTGCATAACTGTGCAACTTTAGGCAGATAATCCTCATCTGGCACAAAAACTCCGGCTTCGCCTTGGATGGGTTCTACAATAAAACCAGCAATATTGGGATCTGCAACTAAGGCCTTTTCTAATGCATCTATGTCATTATACGGGATACTTTCTATGCCTGGCATAAATGGACCAAAATCATTTTTAGCTGTTGGGTCGGTTGATGCAGAGATGACTGCGAGTGTCCTACCATGAAAATTTTCTTTAGCAAAAAGGATCTTAGCCTTGTTGGGCTCGACACCTTTTACTTTATAAGCCCATTTGCGGGTGAGCTTAAGCGCTGATTCTACAGCTTCTACACCTGTATTCATCATGAGCACCTTATCATATCCAAAAAGATTAGCCATATATTGCTCTGCTTTGCCAAGCAAATTATTATAAAATGCTCTTGAGGTCAGCGTAAGGGTTTTAGCCTGATTGATCATGGTATCGATAATACGTGGATGGCAATGACCCTGATTTACAGCGGAGTAAGCTGATAAAAAGTCTAAGTATTTTTTACCTTCTACATCCCATACCCATACGCCTTCACCTCTCTCAAGTACGACGGGAAGAGGGTGATAGTTATGTGCTCCGTATTTGTCTTCGAGCTGTATATAAGCTTTGGAAATCTCATTGATTACTGTAGTGTCCATAATATAATGGTTATTGATTTTTAATTAATTGATTAAATTTGTATTTCGACAAAAATACGACTTTATTATGTTTTAACAAAAAATATGGATGATAGTTAACAGTAAAATGTTTTAAGTTCAAAATCCATCCTCAACACTTTGGGGCTTTAGCCAGTTGTCACTAAGGCACTATGGAATATCATTCATAATTCAAAATTCAAAATTCATCCCTCACTCCTCATCCCTCACTCCTCATCCCTCACTCCTCAACCCTCAACCCTCAACCCTCATAATTCATCCCTCATAACTCAAAAGAGTTGTATCTTTACCCTTTCATTGGAGTATTTAGATATATGTATAAGAGCTTGTTTTGGTTTGTTTTGGTGGTTTTTTTGCCGTGGTGTAATTTGTATGCGCAGGAAATAGAAACACTTACTTATTGGTATCATCTCGGTGAGGACAGTGTAGCCGTTATTACTTATATTAAGCCTAGTGGCAGTCATGTATTTATCCATGTACACGAAAATGAAGTTACTTCTTTAGCTGCCGGCAAGCAATTGATGGAGCGTTTTGGTGGCAAACTAGTTACTTTGCAACATACTAAAGATGGCGAATACCAGAGAAATATCACCTTTAAATATCAGGGGAAAAAGTATCAGATTGACCCAAATCGTATTTTTACTGAGGACACCAATCTTTTGATCTCTAATATCGAATTGGTAAAAGGTAAGGGACAAATACCAGCGGATGTACAGACTATGGTGAAAGGTTTTGCCTCATTTATTTGGCAGCAAATCAGGGGTTATGATCTTATAATCGCCTTGCATAATAATAAAAATGAACCAGCATCATACAAGCGTCGCTGGCTGTTTTGGTTTAAATATGAGCCGGATTCATACAGCGTTATGTCTTATATTAAAGCATTTGGTCAGAGTAGTGAGAGCAATTTGTCCTGTTCTGATATTTACATTAATCCTGCATTTAATAATAGTGAATTTTTTATTGTAACACAGCGACAGGACTTTGATATATTGTTTAAAGCATCTTGTTCTGTGGTACTTCAAAATCAAACTCCTGTTGACGATGGGTCTTTGTCGGTTTATGCTTTAAAAAATAGACGCAGATATATCAATTGTGAAGCAAAACATGGTAACTTACAGGAACAAGTGGAGTTGCTCACTACATTTTTTAATGTGGCACGAGATTAGTAAGTATATTATT
Source organism: uncultured Aureispira sp. (assembly GCA_964501555.1). Classification (GTDB taxonomy): domain Bacteria; phylum Bacteroidota; class Bacteroidia; order Chitinophagales; family Saprospiraceae; genus OLB9. The sequence goes on from CAZCTQ010000005.1 coordinate 9,543, forward strand.
TCCCTTGGCTTTTGTCTATTAGTTTTTGTAAAAACGGCGAAGCGAAGATAAAATCATGCATGACTGCATTGTTTTCGTGTAGCACTTCGTCCTTATTTCCTTGCCATACCAAATGCCCTTTGTCCAGCAAGATGATATTTTCGCCTATTTCCATCACAGAGTTCATGTCATGGGTATTTATTACTGTAGTAATGTTATTATCTTTAGTAATGCTCGAGATGAGTTCGTCGATGGTAATAGATGTTTTTGGGTCTAAGCCCGAATTGGGTTCATCGCAAAAAAGATATTTGGGATTTAAAACGATAGCACGAGCAATGCCGACTCTTTTTTGCATACCACCGGAAATTTCGGATGGAAATTTTTTATTAATACCAGCCAGACTTACTCTTTCTAAGCAATTATTGACACGATCCATCTTTTCTTTATAGGTTAGGTTGGTAAACATGTCTAAAGGGAATCTAATATTTTCTTCTATAGTCATGGAGTCAAATAAAGCATTTCCCTGGAAGAGCATACCCACTTCCATACGTAGTTTACGTAGAGTTTCCTTGTTTGCTGTGACTAGATCAGTATCTCCATAAAGGACACGTCCTTGTTCCGGCTTGAAAAGGCCTACAAGTACTTTAAGCATGACCGTCTTGCCTGAGCCTGATTTTCCGATAACAAGATTCGTTTTGCCTGCTTCAAAATTGGCCGATATGCCTTTTAATACTTCTTGGGTGCCAAAACGTTTAAATATATTTTCTGCTATGATCATTCTTAAGCTGTTAATACTAATGCAATTACATAATCTGACAGCAGTATAAGAATATTACTGTAAACAACTGCCCTTGTGCTGGCTTCCCCTAATTCGATACTACCACCTTTTACAAAATATCCCTGATAACAGGATACCGAGGTAAGAATGTAAGCAAAAACAAAGGCTTTGACTAACATCATAAATACGTTATATGGTTCGAAAAAAGATCTTACGCCTTTGATGAAGTCGGCGGATGTAAAGAGTCCGGTAGGAACACTAGAAAGGTAAGCCCCTACAATACCTATCAATGCAGCCGCACAAACGAGTATAGGAATCATCAACAATGCAGCTATCACCTTGGGCATGACTAGATAGGCTGAGGTATTTACACCCATGATTTCCATGGCATCTATATGTTCTTTTTGACGCATACCACCTAATTCAGCTGCCATGTTACTACCTACTTTACCTGCCAATACTAAGCATGTTATCGTCGGCGCCAATTCAATAATCGTCATATCTCTTACGATATAACCGATATAGTACATCGGTATCAGAGATCCTGACATCTGGTAGTAAAACTGTACAGAGGTCACAGCACCGATAAAAATCGATATCAAAAAAACAATCGGAAGAGAGCCAATACCGATATCGTACATCTGGCGGATGGTCTCCTTATAGTACATTCTGTTATTCTCAGGCTTTTTATAGATTTGCTTTTGCCAAAGAATGAAATTGCCAAAATGATATACTAAATTTAAGTTCATCTTTAAATTTGATTGATACTGTCTTACCAAAGAATCCCGTCAAAATACAATAAGTCAAACTATTTTGAATATGGCATTTTATTTAAGCGCTTCTTTGGCCTGATACAGATAATGCATCCGCAAAAGTAAGTTTAATTATTAACTTTTTAGGCTTTATAACGTTTATTTCAAAATGATTTTTTTCATTATTATAAATTATAGATTGATATGAATTCAATAATTACCGGTGCAACTAAAGGTATTGGAAGGGCTTTAGCATTCAAATTTGCAGTAGAAGGACATAATCTTGCCGTATGTTCGCGAAATATTGATGATTTGAATCACTTAAAATCGGACATTCATAATTTTTATCCAAATATAGAAATTTTCACCTCCGTTGTAGATATTAGCAAGAAAGACGAGGTGCAGCGCTTTGCACAAGAGGTAATTGCTCATTTTACTACGATCGATGTCTTGATTAATAATGGTGGCATCTTTATTCCCGGCGAAATCAGCAAAGAGGCCGATGGTGCGCTTGAGCAAATGATGGATACTAATCTCTATAGTGCCTATCACCTAACAAGAGCAATCCTACCAGCAATGACTCAGAGTCAAAAGGCTCATATCTTTAATATGTGTAGTATAGCCAGTTTTACAGCCTACCCCAATGGTGGTTCTTATTCTATATCTAAATTTGCCTTGTTGGGCTTTACTAAAGTGTTACGCGCTGAGCTAAAAACTCAAGGTGTCCGAGTTACAGCGGTGATGCCTGGCGCTACCTGGTCTGACTCGTGGAAGGGTGCAGATTTTCCAGAGGATAGGCTTATGGATGCCAGCGATATTGCAGCGTGTATTTGGTCAGCTTATAGCCTAAATGCTAAAGCCGTCGTTGAGGAAATCGTCATTCGACCTCAATTAGGTGATTTGTAGCGCTTTTAAAAAATAAAGATAGTAACTTTTTCGTTATGATTGCGTTAAGAATAAATATTTATGTTTGAGTAGGATCGCCTTACTATTAATCACAATATTAAACCGACAGATTTGAATAAAATATTAATATTACTTTTGACTGTTATTGCTTTGAACCCTTTGACAAGTCAGAAATATAATACCTTGGGCGGCATTAGAGTTGGGGATGATTTTGGAATCAGTGCAGCTCAAAGGATTGCCGATAAAACAACGATTGATGCTACTTTTCAGCCGGGTACCTTTGCCGGTAATAGACTGTTGCTATTGACTGCTAATCAGCATTATCCATTGTTAGGTAAACGACTAAATTTTTTTATTGGCGGCGGTTTTTATCAAAAAAGTCATCAGGATATTTATAATACAAATAATTTGTCTGATGTCCCATCTCAGCCGGTAAGCAATGCAGGTATCGCCTTTAATTTAGGTGCAGAGTTTACATTGGGCAAACTTACGATTGGTGCGGATTATGTACCTTTAGTTCACTTTGGCAATGACAGCTACCGACGATTTTATAGTACTTCGGGATTGAGTTTGAGGTATGTATTCTTAGCACGAGAATCCAAAACTAAAAAATTCTTTAAAAATCTATTTAGTAAAAAGGGTAGTAAGAAAAAATAGTTTCAAAACAAAGGCTTGTAATTCCGGTTAATCATAGTATAAAAACTAAATTAGAAATGCGATTGTATGGGATTATCTTGTTAATGATTTTAACTTCGTTGAAGATGAATAGCCAAAGCGATACTTTATATTATATCGGAGATCCGATGTGTTCGTGGTGTTACGGATTCGCACCTGAATTGGATAATGTCAGAAATGCTTTTCCTAACACTCCATTTAAGATGATAATGGGTGGATTAAGGGCAGGTGGTACAGAGACCATCGGGGAATTGGGTAGCTTCCTTCATGAGCACTGGGAAGAAATCCATCAGTTGACAGGACAAAAATTTCAATTTGATATACTGAAACAGACTAGCGTTCTTTATGATACAGAACCGGCATGCAGGGCTATCATTGTTGTAAATGAACTAAAGCCAGAAGTGAAATATAGTTTTTTTAAGGCGGTACAGGAGTCTTTTTACTATCATAATGACCTGCCGGGTGTTGCCACCACCTATGCTAAGATTGCTACTCGTTTTGGAATTGATGAAAAAACTTTTACAGAAAAATTTAACAGCCAGGAAGCTAAGCAGCAAACACAAATGGAATTTAATTTGGCGCATCAGATGGGCGTCCGTGGCTTTCCGACTTTAATGACCAAGATAGACGGTAAATTGTACCTCGTTTCTAATGGTTTTCAGAAGGCTGATAGGATTATTGCTGCGTTGAGGAATAAAGGACTAAAGTAGAAAAGATAGCTATTTTATTTGTTGGGCTCTTGTCGGTAAGAGAAAAAGGAAAGTATTTCAATTTTGTCTTTATAACGCGATATTACATCGTACTATATTTCAAGATGACTACCCTGTGAATGTGTTTTCTATCGGATTTATGAAATAAATATAGTTTATGGGCGATATTATGTATATTTATTGGAAAATTTTGATATATATATATATATATATATATATTGATTTAGGCTAACACCTAACCAGTCTTTTTAGATTGATTTGGTTTAAGAATTGTTATATATGGACAAAAAAAATGGTCGCCCCCCAGCGACCATTTACAAATTATAATCCCATAAACATATCCAAAACTCACATTCAGCCGGCTCTCAACCCGTCTGAAAAATATTATAACTCAAAACTCAATCTCAATTTTATCAGCAATAATCTTTTTTATTGCGTTTGATAGTACAAAGATAGGGTGAGTTTAATACCATAAAAAATACAAAATTTGATAATAATAACATATAAATTATTATAATATGAATTATAAATTGCATAAGACATAGATTTTCAGTTTGTTATCATTTATATAAAATCAATATGTATGCTATTTTTGATCTATTTTAGAGATATAGTTAAACTAAATACACTTCTTTTTTTTAAAAAATCTCTGACTCTAACCCATTTTACATACTAAAATGATAGCTTTGCACTAGTAATCGGATATATTATGAATAATTTTTTTACCACTTTTGTATTATTTGTATTTGCATCAATGTTGATTTGGAGTGGATGTGATCAGAAAAGAAAGCCAGGGAAAGGAATGGACTTATTAAAATATGGGATTCCTTATACAGTTATGGCTCCCAAAGAAACCAAAGCTTCTAAGATCGGTGGAGGACAAATGATAGATTTAAAACTGTCAGATGGCAAGACTTATGATGTGCTGATATTTATGAAAGGTGCTGAGACTAAACATGTAGATAGATTAAAACAATTCCGTAAGGAAGAAGTGTCTTTTTATCCAAATTTTAAAAAAATAGTAGAAGAGTACAATGAAGGCTTTTTATATGAAATTTATAGCTCTACAGGAGAGACTTCATACGCCTTTTATGCTATAAAAATTGTTGGTGATAATGAAATTGACTTTATGTCTGGAAATAATAGAGATTTTACAGAAGTGGAAGTCAAAGATATGATTAAGACCATTTTGTATTGATAATGATTACTTAGATATTAAATCTCTTCCGTATAAAAATCGCGTCGTCCAGTATTCGGATCCCAATATTTCATCTACTTTGACGCCTACAGATGTCGTGGCATGTACGATTTGTATTTGATTAGGAGAGTGCTCAGCCACGATACCCACATGAGATATCCTTGTCTCGTCACCAAAAAATACAAGATCACCAGGCATGAGTTGGTCCATGGTTTTGGGTTTTCCTAATTTAGCTAAATCATGTGACGGTCCAGAAATAGGAATTCCATTTTGAGAAAACACAAAGCCTGTAAACCCACTACAATCAAAACCAGTATCCGGTGACTTGCCACCATAACGGTATTTGGTTCCTTTATATTGAAGTGCATATTCTACGATAGAGTTTCGTAGTCCTGATGGTACTATTATTTCTTTTTTATCGTCAGTGCGTTTGGTAACTTCTTTGTTTTCTGACTTTCCTTCTTTAGAAACATATACTCTGGATTGGCGCTTATTGTTGGAGGAATACTTACCCGATCTCGTATGCGATGAAGTATTACACGACACTATCATAACTGCAAAAAGCATTAATATGGAAAACTTAAGAAAATGGCTATCTTTTGATATGATCATTTTTAATGTATTTTAAATTAGTATTTTGTGTATTATGCAGTATTATAGCTAAATACACTTTGCAAATTATTATTATATCAAATACTATGCCTCAAAATGACTTGTAGCTACCTAAACTCAATCAGATGACTGAAGAGAGAAAAAATATATTTATTTAAAAATATTTTTAATTTTTTTTTGATTGCTTAGTGTGATTGCAAATACTTGAGATATAAAGGGATATAAACTACAATGTGATAAAAATGATGCTGCACTAAGTTGCATTTTTAAAATATACTAAAAAAAAATATAAATTTCTTTTTGAAAAATGAAAATAAGGTTTACCTTTGCGTCGCTTTTGAAGAAAGGCATTTTATAGATCTGGTAGCTCAGTTGGTAGAGCAATACACTTTTAATGTATGGGCCCTGGGTTCAAGTCCCAGCCAGATCACTAACGACCTTGATAATCAATTGATTGTCAAGGTCGTTTTGTTTTATGTACTTTATATTTGTATTTTTAGACACACGATATAAATGCTGCTTAACGATAATTTAACATCAATATTATCAATTTTATTACGAAGTTAACGTACAACACCTTTATTTTACGTCTTAATTCAATAATATCAATATTCTAAACAAAACAAATAAACAAAATAGAGTTATGAACAATTTGAAATCAGTTTTAGCAGTCTTAATAGTTGTAGGAATGACAGCAGTAGCCAGTGCGCAGTATGCAGTGGGATTGAAAGTAGGTGGTAATATTGCCAATGCAAGTTTGAGTGGGATATCTGAGCAGTTTTTGCCTGAACAGTTGTCTTATCCTGGTGTGGTGATTGGCGCTATGGCAGAGATTCCGATGCTGAATGGATTTTCATTCAGACCTGAGCTTAATTATATGCAAAAGGGCTTTACAGTCAGAGTATCTAAAGATGATTTAGATCTTTTTGGTGTTAATCTTAAACTTTCTGGCAAAAACGAAACCAGACTTAACTATCTTGAAGTTCCGCTTTTGATCAAATACGGCTATGGCAATAGCCTTGCTAAGGCCTACGCTGTTGCCGGACCTACAGTAGGCTTTGCTATGAATGGTTATGCTCAACAAATTGCTACTGCTATCGTGGATATAAAAGTAAATAAATCAAACCTTCCATTGGAAAAGGATGCCTTCCAGAGATGGGAACTGGGTTTTGCTGCAGGTCTCGGTGGTGAAATCAAAGCCGGCCACGGTAAGATATTTGGTGATGTACGGTATGATTTTGGATTAAATAGTATCATACACAATACGATCATCAACTTTAAAGCTAAAAATAATGGCTTCAATATCTCAGCGGGATATGCCTATGTGTTTTAGAGTAGATAGATAATGAATATTAGAGCGATGAATGTTCAAAAACAGAATGTTCATCGCTTTTTTTATAACAAATACTGAACATTATCCTTTTAATTAACTGATATTATAGCTATGATAACATTGCACTGGTTATTTTTTTAAATAGACTATTGTATGAGTCAAAGATTATAGATAGTTTTGGCATTTATATCCTGATCAAATGTCAGAATCAAGTCACAACGATATTATTGAATCCACCCCATTTAACCAGCCACCTTCGTGGGCGCGCGAGGCTATCTGGTATCAGATTTTTGTTGAGCGGTTTAGAAATGGCAATCCGGCTAATAATCCCACTCGTGAAACCTGTTATAATGCCCTTATCGATCCCATCCCGGAAGACTGGCACCTCACGCCCTGGGGTTACAACTGGTATCGACAGGAAGACTGGGCAAAAAAGACAGGGCTGGACTTTTATCGAACGGTACAAATGAGGCGATATGGTGGTGATCTCGACGGCGTTATCGAAAAAATACCCTATTTGGTTGAGCTTGGTATCACAGCCGTCTATTTTAATCCGCTCAATGATGCACCATCCCTGCACAAATATGATGCACGGCATTATCACCATATTGATATCACCTTTGGTGATGATCCGGAAGGCGACCTGCGATTGATGTCCCAAGAAAAACACGATGACCCTACTACATGGAAGTGGACCAGTGCAGACAGGAAGTTTTTAGAATTAGTCCGTAAGTTGCATGATCATCATATTCGCGTCATTTTAGATTACTCGTGGAATCACACAGGTACTAATTTCTGGGCATTCAAAGATCTGCTTGATAATACAGATGCTTCACCTTACAAAGACTGGTACTTTGCCGATATAAAGATTGATCCGGTGACCCAACAGAAGGTGGTGGAGTATCAGGGTTGGATGGGTATAACTAGCCTTCCTGAATTGAGGAAGGTTAATGTTCAAAACAGAATGTCCGGCTTTGGCTATGAAGGGAATATCTACGATCCAGTAAAATGGCATATATTTCATGTCACACGCCGATGGATGGATCCGTATGGCAATGGTGACTTTACATCGGGTATTGACGGGATGAGGTTAGATGTTGCAGAGCATATACCATTAGGGTTTTGGCGGGATTTCAGGCGTTATGTCCGTTCTGTTAACTCTGATTTTTATCTTGTAGGCGAATGCTGGTGGGAAGTCTGGCCGGATAAACTAATGGATCCGCTTCCATGGGTCAATGGCGATATCTTTGACGCTGTTATGCACTATCAATGGCTTAAAGTGGCGAGGGCTTACTTTGCCGAACCGTCAGATAAAATATCCCTGTCCACATTTAAAGATATGCTGGGCAAATTGTTTTTAAAATATCCGCCATCGACACAACAAGCTATGATGAATCTTGCGTCTTCACATGATTCGCCACGGTTATTGTCCACATTTTTTAATCATAATAAGTACAAATTTCATTGTAAACCACAAGAGGACAAAGAATACAGAACAGACATGCCCGGCGAATTTACCTTTCAGCGTGTTAAATTATTTTTATTGCATCAATTTACATTTGTGGGTGCGCCACATATCTGGAATGGCGACGAAATGGGTATGCTCGGTGCTGATGACCCCGATAACAGGAAGCCATTGATATGGCCTGATCTAGCTTTTGAGCCGGAAACACAGTCCTCCTTTTCCTCTTATAAGTATAGCTATACGCCAGCTTTTGACACAGAAATGTTTGAGTATTATAAATCGCTTATACGGTTGCGTAAGTCAGATTTGGCTTTTATCTATGGTGATTTCGGTATGATAGATGTTTCGATCAATAATACAATTTTGGCCTACACGCGAAGCTATGGACAAACCCGTTACTGGATTATCATTAATAATCATACAGAATACAATGAAGCCTACCTGCCATTTGAGCCGGTTGAGGTTGTTTTTAGCTATAATCTGCACGGTGTACACTTAGACAAAGTACTGCTCATGCCACCATTTAGTGGCATAGTCATTAAGCAACAGTAAGCATTATCGAAAGTATTACTATTGTAAAAATTTAGACGATAGTCAGGATATATTTTTATAGATATTTTTTTTCTGGCCTTTCAGGCTTTGCTTAATAGACATCGAGCGGTGTCCAATGTTAGCTTTTAGTTATAGGGCGTTGCCCTATGTTGGCATATATTAACCTTTCAGGCTTTGCTTATTAGACATCGAGCGGTGTCCAATGTTAGGTTGTTTAAGCCTTTCAGGCTTTTATATGAACAAACAAAAAAAAACATGGTATTACAGCCCATGCAAACGCTATAAAATTCATAACTCATTCACCAACTTTGTTGGGGACACAGTAACTCATAACTCATCCACCAACTTTGTTGGG
>CAZCTQ010000005.1:18957-135365 GCA_964501555.1 uncultured Aureispira sp.
ACACAGTAACTCATAACTCATCCACCAACTTTGTTGGGGACACAGTAATTCATAATTTTTTAAAAAATATCCGTCCAAAAACCAGCAATAATGAAATGGAAACCCAAAAGTGCGTCTATCGCAAAGTTAGTAGTCAGCTAAGAAAAAAGTAGTTAGTGCGATAGAAAAAGCATTTTGGCATTGGAATGAAATGGTGCGAAGCAATTGCCTTTTTTGGAATAGACTTTTTTGGTTAATTTTTTTGGCAATGAAAAAAAGTAACTGCCGTCTGCACAGGACAAGCCAGATAGAAGTACAAAAAATAAAAACGCATAGTAATCAGATGATAAAGTCTAAAATTATTGTACCAAATCATGTTTTTGCATCAAGGCAAAAGAAAAGGAAATGTATCTCAAAGAATACTTTTTCAGTTCATTTCGAATGCGAATTTAGACGGCAGATGACCTCAACCGCACGACAAACGGACACAACAAACAAAAAAAATGAAATATATTGAAGAAAAAATAACCATATCATATAAAATAAACTATTTTTGCATCAGTAAAATCAAAGATTAATAATCAAGGAACTAAAAAACAGATAAAGACATTTAAAAATATAGCGTTTCGATTCAAGCGTTCTGTTTTCCTGATATGTTGTGTTTTAAAAATCTTTATCTTTGATAAAAATCAGGTTATGAGTATAGCAGAGTTAAAAATAGATTTGATAAGCCGAATAGCAAACCTAAAAGATAAGGCTGTTATGGAGCGGATTAAATATTTGCTTGATTTTGAGAAAGATGATACTCGTGCAAGTATGCTTACTAAAGCACAGCAGGAAGAAGTATTGCATCGGTCGGAGTTGTACAAGCAAGGTAAAATAAAAGTTTATACACTAAACGAGGCAAAGAAACGACTTAAAAAAATATCGCTCTAAAATGGAGTTTCTCGATTTGGTTATTGTCGAACAGGCAATTATTGAAATGGAGGATACTTTTGAGTTTTATAATGCGAAAATTGAGGGTTTGGGCGATGCGTTTAATGAAGAAGTTTTTGATTTATTAGACACAATACAGGAAAATCCGTTGCTGTTTCCTGTCAAATTCGGGCAAGTTCACGAAGCAGTTTTACTTCGTTTTCCTTTTGTAGTTACTTATGAAGTAGTCGAAAACAAGATAGTTGTGTTATCTGTATTTCATACAAAACGGAATCCCGAGGAAAAAATAGAGCGGAGAAAAATAAAATAATTACATTTGCCAAAATTTTAAATAAATCAATGAACTAAAAAGTAAATAAAGACATATAAAATATAGCGTTTTCGCTTAAAGATTTTTCTGTTCTTGAAATCGACCAAATTTTTCAGCTAAACAGGAAAGTAAAAGTGGAAATGCTTGCGGAAACAGCGTAGGCTTTCCTTTTTACTTTGTATGGTGGGTTCGTGGTTGAACCTCAAGAACGAGCAAAGGGAATTAAGTCTACGCTGTTTTTTTTATGCCACATCTTTTAATGAGAATATCGGAAGCTGGAATACCGCTAATGTAAATAATATGTTTGGTATGTTTGGTAATGCCACATTATTCAATGGGGATATCGGAAGCTGGAATACCGCTAATGTTACTGATATGGCAGGTATGTTTTTGGATGCTTCATCCTTCAATCAGGATATCGGAGGCTGGACACTAAAATATAATGTAACTATGACAAACATGCTACAAAACTCCGGCATGGACTGCGACCACTACTCCGCCACCCTCATCGACTGGCGTGCCAATAACTCCACTGTCACAAATATGACAGGCCGGTTAGTACAGGAATTTAATACCGACTATGATTATGACATCTGCAATATCCCGGGTGGTGTATATTCCCTGCGTATCGAATCATCAGCGTTGCAAATCAATCAAAAGTTGGTGATTATGCGTTAATAGATATATAGCCTGTTTCAAAATCAATCGGGATGGGATTTATCCCTTTCACAATATTATGAAAAAATATAATGGATTCCAAACGTTTTGCGTGGTAATTGTCCATTGTTAATTATTGGGGGGCAATTAAATAAATCCAAAGGATTTCAATATTTATAGAAGAAGAGTGCAGGATAATACGACTCCTTCGGAGTCGAACCCATACACATGTTCAACAATCTATAAACATTTCACCCTTTTGGGTGAATAAGGGCATCGGGTGTTGCTTTTTAGACATCGGGCGCTGCCCAATGTTAGGGTATTCTGGCCTTTCAAGCTTTGCTTATTAGTCATCGGGCGTTGCCCAATGTTAGGGTATTTTAGCTTTTCAGGCTTTGATTATTAGGCATCGGGTGCTGCCCAATGTTAATATATTTAAGCCTTTCAGGCTTTGATTACTGGGTATTATCTTGTTGTTTTGTTTTTAGCTGATAAAAGCAATATAAAGTGTATTTTGTTATATGCACAATTTAATACCCGGTAAATTAAATTTTATCATTTATAGTGCTATATTTGTTATACTTTATTACTTAAAAACAAAATTAAGAGCAATGATATATATGGGGTCTGATAAGGTGAGGATAATATCAGTAATGATTTTTCTCTGTTTGTCAATGGCTAACGTAACATTTGGGCAGGCATTTTCCGATAAGGATATAGCTAAATGGGAGAAGCAGGCAAAGCAGGTGACGATTATGAGGGATGTCTATGGGATTCCACATATTTATGGCAAAACGGATGCGGATGCGGTTTTTGGCCTGATGTATGCGCAATGTGAGGACGACTTCAAGCGTGTAGAGATGAATTATATTGAAAAATTGGGCAAAATGGCGGAAGTAGAAGGTATTGCTTCCCTCAATGACGACCTGCTGATCCGCATGGTTATTGACGCTGATGATGCTAAAAAAGACTATAACGATGCGCCGGAATGGATGAGAAAATTGTGCAATGCCTTTGCTGATGGGGTCAATTACTACCTGTATAAAAATCCACAGGCTAAGCCGGCATTGCTCACTAAGTTTGAACCGTGGTTTCCGCTTCTCTGGACAGATGGTAGTATCGGTGCTATTAATACTGCCGGAGTAACTGCGGGCGAATTGGGTGCATTCTACGGACAGAAGGATGATCTTTTATCCATAGCTGATCAACAGTATATTACAGCGTCAAATGAGGAAAATCTGGATGGATCCAATGGTTTTGCATTTGCACCATCTATTACGGATTCTAAAAATGCCATTTTGTATATCAATCCACATGTGACGATGTATTTTAGGCCGGAAGTGCACATGGTAAGCAAGCAGGGTTTAAATAGCTATGGTGCTGTCACCTGGGGACAATTTTTTGTATATCAGGGATTTAATGAATTTTGTGGCTGGATGCACACGAGTAGTTACGTTGATGCAGCGGACTTGTATATAGAAACCATCAAAAAGGAAAGGAACGATTATTTTTATCTGTACGACGGCGAATACCGTAAATTAGGTGTTAAAAATATTACGCTGCATTACAAAGAGGGCATAAATTTGAAATCCAAAACATACAAGGTTTTTTATACGCATCACGGGCCTATTATGACTAAAAGAGATGGAAAGTACCTGAGTGTACAGCAGGATAACCGACTCATGGAAGGCTTGCAGCAATGCTGGGACAGGACGAAAGCTAAAAGTTTTAGCGATTTTAAAAAAACACTCGATTTAAAAGGAAACATTTCAAATAATACGGTGTATGCAGATCGCTCCGGCAATATTGCTTACTGGCATGGTAATCGCATCCCTAAAAAAGACCCTTCCTATGACTGGACAAAACCCGTAGATGGAACTACTAAGGCAACTGACTGGAAAGGTTATCATACGATGGATGAGATTGTCCACAGCATTAACCCGCCTGGCGGATGGTTGCAAAACTGTAATTCTACACCGTTTACCTGCGCCGGAGTCAACAGCCCTAAGCGTGATAACTATCCGATATATATGGCACCGGATGGAGAAAATTTTAGAGGTGTCAATGCCGTGCGGGTTTTAAGCGAAACCAAAAGTTATGATTTGGATAAAGTTATACAAGCGGGGTATGATACCCGTATGGCAGCTTTTGAGGTGTTGATTCCTAATCTTATATCAGCATATTATAAATTTGTCAGTAATGGGAATGCGGTAAGCCACGACATGACGGCTGCTGTCACAGAATTGACTTACTGGGATTATCGGTGTTCGGCTAACGGTGTTGCTACTACGATTGCTGTCGAATGGGCAGAGCGGTTACTTTCATATATCAATAATATAGACATACAGTTTGAGATGGCCATGACGGATTTTGTTACGAAAACAAAACACTTTGCTACAAGCGATAACGCATTGAAATTGGTCAAAACAATGGAAGAAACTTTGGAGGATTTGAATAAACGATATGGAACATGGCAGGTAAAGTGGGGCGATATTAACCGTTTTCAGCGTATTGCTACTGATATAGATAATCGTTTTGACGATACGAAAGATAGTTATCCGGTTGGGTTTGCTTCATCTGCATGGGGTACGCTACCGTCATTTGTAAGCAAGAGGTATCAGGGTACGGAAAAGAGATATGGCTATGGTGGTAATAGCTTTGTCTGTGCGGTAGAGTTTGGCAAAAAGATTAAAGCTAAAGCACTTTTAGCAGGTGGGGAAAGTGGCGACGAGCATTCACCTCACTTTTTTGATCAGGGAAAGGCATATTCCACTGGACAGTTTAGAGAGGTGTTGTTTTATAAAAATGATATTAAAAAACACACTGAAAGGGCTTATCATCCGGGGACAGAGGAATAGGGATTGATTCACTTAAATTTAATACAAAAAAACATGCATACGATACGGTTTTTCCCCCTTATCTTAGTTATAGTACTCCTGCTCACTTCGTGCGATAGAGAGCCCTATGTCCGCTGTCAGTCCGACCCTACCTGTGAGTACTTCCGGTGCAAGGTCAATGGCAAGTGGTGGACACCCGACTGTGAGCAAGGTCCTCTATTTGGGTGTGACCATACCGATTTACAATATTATAGGTATCTTAATGGGGGAGGGGTTTCATTATATTCTAATAAAAGGTCAGATATGTCAGGTATTATTATTACAGCTAATAATGTACAAGATATTAATGTAAACTATAAACTATTTAGGCAAGGAAAATATTCAGAATTTTATATTAAAAATAAAAGTAATCAATGGGATACTTATAATGTAGATACAATTCAGCATAATGAAATCAGATTTTCAAAAATTGATACCATAAATTATATATTAGAAGGTACATTTCGTTTTGAAGGAATTAATAATGACGGAGAAAGAAAAATTATTTCTGACGGTGAATTTCGGTTACATTATAGATTCTAAATTTAAAATATACAATTAAAAATAAAATACTTTCATCCAAAAACCCTTTTACCATGAATAAATATTCATACATAATTTTCATACTGTTGTGTTTAAGTATATCACGCTTAAACGCACAGTCGCAGACGGCGGAAGAACGCTTTATTGAAGCGATGTCTGCCCTTGATATGACACCTGTTACCGCAGGTACAGGATTGTTTTTAGACAGAGTTCCATCGGTCATACCACTGCATCTTTTCCATGGTGCAGCCATATCAGATACGTTGCGGGGCAGCAGAGGCCTGCTTTTGATAGCCCATGCGTCCATGTACGGTGCAGATCTGGGTGTCAGCCCTTTGGATGATCCGGATACGTATGTCACTAAGCTTGATCACTATACGGAGAGCGATACGGTCATGCTGGGTGCGATGCTGGGTGTATAAAACTGACATAAATGTTGTGTTAATAAAACTATAACAATCATATAGTCGTTATAATACCTGATACACACCTTAATAATAAAAATACTAAAAGTATGAAAACCATACCTCACACACTCCGACCCTACACCGCAGCACTGCTCTTGATCACCTGCTGTATCCTCCTGCTCGCCTCGTGTGAGAAAGACCCATACAGACATGGAGAACCGGATCTGCCACCCATCACTATGGAAGGCAAAAATACATTGGGCTTCCTGCTTAATGGCAAAGTATGGGTGCCTTATCAGGACAAGCCGGGTATTTTTACGCCGACTTTAGAAACACTTTTAGATAACAGGCATTTAAAAATTTCTGCTCGATTGAAAAGAAGTAAAGAGCAGTTTGTTCAAACATTTGGAATTGTCATTTATCCAATTGACATTGGTATTCACCGCATTACCGGTTCTGGATATGTCTTTACAGACCAAAATAAAGAAGGGTGGGGCTGTAATGAATTTAAATGCAAACCTGAAGATACTGAAATTAATATCAATCATTTTGACGAAGTCAATAGAATTGCATCAGGAACATTCTTCTTACGAAATGCGATAAATATATGCGGTGATACCCTCCAAATCACTGATGGCAGATTTGACGTAAAATACTAAAATAAATTTAAAATATAGATTATTTCTTTACCCAATAAATGATTTAACATGAGATATTTTTTTATTCTTCTATCCTTTTTTATATGGTATAACGGATATACTCAAGGCATCGTAGTAGAGCATAATCAGACAGAAGATGTCGAAGCAAAGATAGACTATGCACTCGCATCCCTTTCTATGAGCCCCGTCACATCCGGTGTCTTATTAGACCGTACCATCCCATTGTTTGACAGTACCATCATCGGTGGCACCACATCGGCGGATTCTGTCCTGATGAGCTAGTGTAAAATAAATCGGGTATAATTTTTGTGTTAATAAAACTATAACAATCATATAGTCGTTATAATACCTGATACACACCTTAATAATAAAAATACTAAAAGTATGAAAACCATACCTCACACACTCCGACCCTACACCGCAGCACTGCTCTTGATCACCTGCTGTATCCTCCTGCTCGCCTCGTGTGAGAAAGACCCATACAGACATGGAGAACCGGATCTGCCACCCATCACTATGGAAGGCAAAAATACATTGGGCTTCCTGCTTAATGGCAAAGTATGGGTGCCCTATCAGGACAAACCGGGTATTTTTACGCCGACTTTAGAAGTTTCTATGTCTAATAATAGTTTTATTATTGAAGCTAGATTAAATAACAAGAAATTACAAAGAGAAGAAAAGTTAGCAATATTATTTACTTGTTTCAGAGAAGGGATTTATTTTAGTAATGCAGATAAATCAATTTTTATATCAAACCAATATGGAGATTGTAGAAATTTTAATGTTGATAATAAAAATGATATTATTGTAGATATATATAATTTTGATTCATCAAAAAGAATCATATCCGGGAAATTTATGATGAAAAACCTAATAGATGAATGCAATATGGATACTCTTCAAATAACGGAAGGGCGTTTTGATTTAAAATTTTAGTATTGATGTAAAAATAAGAATTATATAATTTTTACATACCATAAATCGAATATTATGAAACATTTTTTAATTTTTTTATCCTTTATTATATGGAATAACGGATATAATCAAGGCATTGTAGTAGAGCATAATCAGACAGAAGATATTGAGGCAAAGATAGACTATGCACTCGCATCCCTTTCTATGAGCCCCGTCACATCCGGTGTCTTATTAGACCGTACCATCCCATTGTTTGACAGTACCATCATCGGTGGCACCACATCGGCGGATTCTGTCCTGATGAGCTAGTGTAAAATAAATCGGGTATAATTTTTGTGTTAATAAAACTATAACAATCATATAGACGTTATAATACCAGATACACACCTTATTAATATAAATAACCCGTTGTGCGATTAAAGTAGGGCATATTTTATGTTGTTTAGTGGTTTGTCGTTATAGTGATTTAAAAATTGTAGGATTGTGAATCCTGATAATTTTGCCCATATTCTGGTACATAACCCCAAAAATGTTTTTGCATAATTCCTTTTAATCAAGAATTGGTCTGTCAGTTGTGAAAATTGTGTTTCTATACGTTTCCTACTTTTAAGAAAAACATAAGGGAATTTACTGGAATTGACTTGATTTTTTCTTCTTGGTGTTTCCAATCGTACATTTGATTTATGAAATAAATCAGTTTTATGTTCGCTCGATAGGTATCCTTTATCTCCTAAAAGTGTACAGTTATTTAAATTAGAATGCTTTACATCATCTAAGTATTGAATGTCATGAACACTTGCTTTTGTGATGTCGATTGAGTTATAAACGCCTTTATATGAAGTAATTAAGTGTAGTTTGTAGCCATAAAAATAAGTTTTTGTTATGGCAGAATATCCTTTGTCGGGGCTGGTTTCAAAATTTTCTCTCAAAACATCGCTCCTGCCTGCTCTGGCTATATTACATACAGGAATTGGCATGGAATTAACTATGAAAACATTTTCACCTTCATTGAGTATTGAAGCCAGTTTCTCAGTAAGTATATTGTGGTAATGAATAAGATTCCTCCTCCGTCTGTTGTAATTTGACCGATCAATGAGGTTGGGAAAATCAATGGATTGACTCTTTATTTTACCCCAGAAATAGTTTTCAGAATCAATACTCATTGCTTCTGAGCACAGAGATAATGCCAGAATTTCACAATCGCTCATTTTCGGTTTTCTGGGGTAAAATTTGAAATTACCATCATCAAAAATAATTTCTTTTACTTCATTGGTAATTATATGAAGAAATTTATCGAAATTTGCCTTTATGTTGTGCATGTGTATTTTGTTTTTTTGTAGCTTAAAGATACAACTATTTATTGTATTACAATGAATTATGCACAACATATTTTTATATATTTATAAATTTCGTCCACATTCTTAATCGCACAACGGGTTATAAATACTAAAAACATGAAAACCATACCTCACACACTCCGACACCAAACCGCAGTACTGCTCTTTATATCCTGTTGTATCTTCCTGCTCACTTCGTGCGATAGAGAGCCCTATGTCCGCTGTCAGTCCGACCCTACCTGTGAGTACTTCCGGTGCAAGGTCAATGGCAAGTGGTGGACACCCGACTGTGAGCAAGGTCCTTTATTTGGGTGTGACCATACGGATGTGCAGTATTATAGAGAGCATAGAGGCGGGAACTTAATTTTAATTACAAGTAGTAAGGAAAAAGCTACTGGATTTGCCTTTAGAATGGACAGTTTAATAATGCCCGGAAAAACACACGTATATTATAATGGACCAAACATTAAATCAATATACTACGACGATAATCTAAGTATAGATTGTCAAGTTTTTACAATACTAAATAATAGTTTTGCAAAGTTTGAAGTTACAAGTATCCAGTCAGATGAAAAATTATTTGAAGGTAATTTTTCATTTGAAGCGGAAAACGAATGTAACCAAAGAGTTACTGTTACGGATGGTGAATTTAGATTAAAGTATAGAAATTAACTAAAAAATCGGAGTAATACAATGTATCATATAGCTTAAATAAAAATATTTTTTCCAAAAACCTTTTACCATGAATAAATATTCATACATAATTTTCATACTGTTGTGTTTAAGTATAACACGCTTAAACGCACAGTCGCAGACAGCGGATGAGCGTTTCATTGAGGCGATGTCTGCCCTTGATATGACACCTGTTACCGCAGGTACAGGATTGTTTTTAGACAGAGTTCCATCGGTCATACCACTGCATCTTTTCCATGGTGCAGCCATATCAGATACGTTGCGGGGCAGCAGAGGCCTGCTTTTGATAGCCCATGCGTCCATGTATGGTGCAGATCTGGGTGTCAGCCCTTTGGATGCCCCTGATACGTATGTCGCTAAGCTTGATCACTATGCGGAGAGCGATACGGTGATGCTGGGTGCGATGCTGTATCAGTACGACCGCCTCCGGCTGTCCGCAGTAGCAGACAGCCTTATCTACTACGACGGCATGAAGTTCCGGCACACGGATACTTTAAATACCGCTGCGGTTTTTGTACGGGACACCCTTGCCGTCTTAGGTACGACCCGGCTTACTACCGGGACTGATACTGTCATCTTTATGCTGCCTGCGGATCTCTATACATCCAATATCTCTGGTGTTATCGGGATGGATATCGACTATGGTGACGGCCTGGGTTTCAGGGCTATCGTACCAGGGCAGGCATATACAGTGACCTACGCCACAGCGGATACCTTCCGTATCGATATACGCTGGATGCTCTCAGACAGCACCTACCGCTATGCCTCCACGAGCATCATCGTAGTGGACGCGACCGCCGCCTTTGGCCGGGGGCTGATCGGTCAGCTCAGGATGCTGACCGGGTACAGCAATGCTCCCGACAGGGTACACACCATCACGACCTCTCCGGGCTGCGATATCTATATCTGGGACAATAAGGATTGCGGTGGTCAAGTGCGCAAGCCCCTCATCCTCATCAAGGGCTTTGACCCGACCAATAGCATCCAGCCGAGTTATGTCATGGATGGTAAAAATGGTTTATTAGACAATGAATATGGTTTTGAAGATAGTAATGGTGAACGAGTCGCACTCAAAGACCTGATCCACGGGGAGGGCTATACGCTGTACTTCATCACGATGCACAACTCTACTGCGTTGGTACAGGATAATGCTGCCACCACAAAGGCCGCCATCGACTGGATCAATGCGCAGAAGGCAGCGGCAGGCTCTACAGAAAAGAATATCGTCATCGGTGCCAGCATGGGCGGCCTCATCGGTAAGTGGGCACTTCGTGAGTATGAGCTCCATGGGCTCGACCATGAGACGGAGCTGTTTATCAGCTACGACAGCCCGCTCAAAGGGGCCAATATCCCGCTGGCGCTACAGGCAATACCTATCGCTCTCGGTGAGCGCAATGTACTCGGCTACAGTTTAGATAAGTTTGGAGCAATCAAGACAGGCCGTCAAGCTGTCACCAGCCCGGCAGCACGCCAGATGCTCTACTACTATCTTGGTGACTGCCGAGAGGGATGTACTGCGGCAGCACTGAGCGCAGAGCACGACGCTTTTTACGCAGCACTTGAAGCCAGAGGCAACTTGTCCATACCTCACGTAGCCCTGAGTAACGGATCTATGACCGGTGAAGGTATGCCTTACGGCCCGGGAGTTCAACTGATCGACCATGATCTACTCGAAGGAGATTTAGGTGAGGGATCGATCTGGGTCGGTTTTACAGCTCTTGGCATCTCGTTATATCCACCAGCAGCGGTACTTTTTGCTGGCAATCATATCGCCATCATCGCAGAAGGCTACGCTATGCCGGGATTTCCTGATAACGGCCAGTATGTCATCGCAAAAAACTCGCTGCGATTTTATAAATTTGGAGTTAAACTTTACAGCTCGACAGATATTATAAGCCTTAATGCGACAGACGCACAGGCCAACAGCCTGCCCGGTTACATCTGGTATGACCACGCCCCCGGTGGACTTCGCAAGTTTCAGTCTGATAAAAAAACAAAAGATAATGAAAAGGGTAATCAGGGATGGCTTTATCATTCATTTTGCTTTATACCTACAGTTAGTGCTTTAGACCTCCCTACAGGTACAGATCCCTTTGCTGATGTCTCTGACAGAGCAGATATCTTAGATGCCGCACCGCATCTCAGATCTGCGGTTGCATCAGAAGATGCCGGGCTGTACTATGGCCACACACAGACCAATATGCCGCATGTCACGCTCAATAACAAAATCGCAACTTTCCTGCTTTCTAATCTCAAGTCCATTGATTTGAATGATGATTTAGTGCTCAGTGACAGAACATTCAATTTTGGCAATGGAGATTATGACCCAGCAGCTCCATTGGATAAGGTCATGCGCACAACGAATCATATTAAGAAAAATCTCATCATCACGGACACAGGCAAGTTATGGATCAACGGTGATGACCGTATCGCCTATACCGACATCACTGCCAATGTATTTAACAATACAGGTACACATTTTGATGTTACAATGGGTAAGGACATCTGCGGTAGCACCGCCAGCGAAGTGACTGTAGCCGATGGAGGTGAGCTGTCTATAGGTCAGTGGCCGGCAGGCAATACCGGCAGGCTGATACTCACGGATGATACGAAGCTGACCATAGATGATGGTGGCATACTACGGATAGATAGCAGATCGGGCTTAGTCATCAAGGCTGGTGCCGTAGTCGAGCTGATGCCCGGGGCAAGGGTCATCGTATCTGGTCACGGCTATATCCATGTCCAGCCGGGTGCGTCGCTCATCCTTCATGACGGTGCGGCTGTAGCTTTAGAGGATGCCATGGCATACGTGCATGATGAGGAGTCCACCCATGTAGGGTCAGTCATCAGGCTCGAAGGTAATCTTCATGCGCCCGACGGTATCGTCAAGGTGGAAGGCCAGGGTTTTATCTGGATACTGCCGGGGCATTCATTTACCTCACCGACGGGAAGCCTGCGATGGCGTGGCCATGGCACATCGCATACCGCTTTCAGGGTCGATGCACAGGTCAATTTGCAGGGAATAGACTTTGCTGTTGAGCAGGCTAAGGTTATGGTCAATCGTCCTGTCAAGGTCAGTGATGCTGATAATATCAGCATTACAAGTTCAGCCTTTCATGCAAAACCGATAGACCTAATATATGACAGTCCTGCTTATTATGCAGCCTTAGCAGATTATAATCAGAATGCCATTCATGCCAATAATATACACAATATCCATATCGAAAGATCTGTATTTGAGGATGTGCCTGTATATAGTACGCATTTTGACAGCTTTGTGGCGGATGCTGTTGAATCTTCTACACAAAGGAAAGCACACAATTTTAGGTTTGATGACGGAGGGACAGTACTTTTTACTGCTTCACGTATCTCTACCACTGCTACTATATCTACTTGGGATGACCATGGGCCGAGATCTTCAAAAACCGGAATAAATACTACCGGTGTCCTGGATTCCCGTTTTACAGACTGTGTCCTGTCCGGATTTAACTATACCAACGGCCGGAACGTAGATCCAGCACCCAATCGCGAGTACATCGCCATCAGGCACGAGCGTTCACCTTATCTGTTTATGGAAAACACTATTCTTTTAAACAGTTATGTCGGTGTCTATGCGCCTGACGCAGTCAATGTTGTCATGGATCACTGTAAGATATCCCATTGTGACAAAGGCATTGAGATGACAGGTACAGTTTCTACGGGTTTGGTCAAGATGTTGTGCTCGGAGCTTACAGACAATCATTATGGCATCTTTGGCACGGATATAACGTTAGCCATTGATGGCCTCATTAACAGCCAGACCACGCAAAATGGAGCTATCGCTGAAAATGTCTTTGATAATCTTGGACTCCATTTCTGGATATGCTATACCCTCAAAGACTTTGAAGATGTTATTTTAGCCAGATACAATAGATGGGTAAGTCCCGACAAGCATCGGTTTGGCATTTGTAATCTGAATGATCCCAGTTCCTATGCTTCGTTAGTTCAGGCACCTTATGGTATCGGCTCGTGCGCCGGAAAAGAATTGGCTGACTGTGATGCAGTCACTCCAGTATTCCCTATAAGGCATGTATCTATTCCTTCCGGTCAGTATGACAGCCTGTTTATCTATAATATTACGACATGTATTGGTGATACGATTATGGAACCATACTGGAGAGGCTATTCCTGCTATTACAATGGCGACCTTAACGCTGCCATTACGCACCTGACACCACTGAGCAAAGACTATTTCTCTGTCAAGGATCTGTCTTATCCGCTCGCTGCACGGCATATCCTTGCTGAGGCGCATGCCTTTACAGGCGGACTATCCGATTATGGCTTGAATCAGGATAGCTATACCCTGACGATCATTCCGGAATGTGTACAGGACAGTGCAGGGGTATTCAGCTCCCGGTTACGGGTGGAAGTGCCCGCTTTTATGGAGCCATATGATTTCCTGAAGTGGAGGGCGGATGACGGCGGTGATATAATCAGTAATGCTGAGTATCCGGTCATCACTACAAACGCTACGGGTAACTATACCGTCATCATCGGTGCTGACGGGTGTACCTATACCACTACATTTGATTATATCCTGCTTCCCGACTTCTGTAATAATACCTGTATCAGTGATACCTTAGATTTAGCTGTTGATACCCTGTCATGCGCATTGCTTTCTACGGCCTATAATACATACAGTATGGATTCAACGGTCATTTTTGGATTGCAGTCCTTTAACGGGCATCAGTGGGTGCAGGCCGACTTTACTTATGCCGGACAGTCTGTTATACCGGCTGAGGAGGGACTTTACAGATTAGTGATGAAGGGAGATTCGTGCCTCCAGGCTTCCTATCCGGTATATCTTGGCTGTAGTCCGGGGGAATGTCCTGATATTAATATTACATTTGTTGACGACAATGAAGAAGAAAATGGTTGTTACAATGTAGAAATACGTGCTACTGCACTCCATCAGTACAGTTTTATAATCCGTACATGGCAGACCGATACTTCCGTGATTCAGTTTACGGATACCCTGATATTTTTTGCTATGGATACGGCATATACTTTTAGTTATTGCGATTTACCCCCGGAATATCAGTGTTATAATTATGGTGATATACTTATCTCATGCCTGGATTGTGATCTTTCCTGTGTTCCATATACTTACTCATGGAGTTGTATTCCGAGGCATACAGGCAGTGATGATAATGTAAAAAATACCTTATCAGTACAGTACAGTCCCAATCCTTTTTCATCAGGTCTGTATATGCTGTTGACATCGGATAGGTCAGAGCAGATGACTTTATCGGCGTATAATAATACAGGAAGCCGGATACTGAACCGTCAGTTAGATGTCCGGCTGGGTAAAAACCATCCATATTTGCATGAGTTTGAATCGCTTCCTTCGGGTGTTTATACCATCGTCATCTATGGGCAGTCCAGACAGTACACATCTAAAGTCATCAAAATTGATTAACATGTATATGTCCTTAGCAAAGAATCATAGTGCCGGCTTGCATTGGCAGGCCGGCAGTACTTAAATGATATTGGAAACCATTACAGGCATGAGCTGTTGTTATTAAAATAGGCGTATTGATGGCGATCCTTTCCAACGTATAAATTTGGTGTTATTCGCTTATTTGACGTTTACAATTGTATTTACTCTTGAATAATATTTATCTAAAAATATAATCAATTCTTATGTATTTTACAGCTAACAGAGTGGTGCTCATAGTTATGGATAGTGTCGGCATAGGCTATTTGCCGGATGCTTACAAATACGGTGATGAGGGTAGTAATACGCTGGGGCATATAGCAGGGCATTATCCCGATATACACATTCCCAATCTGACACGCTTGGGATTAGGAAATATAGATATGTCTAATGGCTTGCCTAAAACGCAAAATCCTTTGGCAGTATATGGCAAAGCGGCTGAAATGTCCGGTGGTAAAGATACGACTACAGGCCACTGGGAAATAGCAGGCTCTGTATTAGAAAAACCGTTCCCTGTTTTTGAAAATGGTTTTCCGGCATCATTTATATCGGCGTTTGAAGCAGCGATTGGTACAAAAACCATTGGAAATTTTTCAGCTTCCGGCACGGCCATCATCAATGACCTTGGTGACGAACATGTAAAAACAGGTTTTCCTATTGTCTATACTTCAGCGGATAGTGTTTTTCAGATAGCTATACATGAGGATGTAATTCCGATAGAACGACAGTACGAAATTTGTGCAATTGCCCGTAAAATGTTGAGAGATGATCTTGAAGTGGGCAGGGTGATCGCCCGGCCATTCATTGGGACATCAGGTAATTATACGAGGACTTCCCGGCGCAGGGACTTTGCTACCTTACCACCGGATAATGTACTGACTGCTGTCATTAATGCAGGGAAAGAGGTATATGCAATCGGCAAGATCAATGATATATTTGCCGGAAAAAGTATCAGCCGATATGTAAAAACGGCAGATAATACGGAAGGCATCCTCAAAACCATCGAAGCGGTAAAGGAAGACAGTTCAGGGCTCATATTTACCAATCTCGTGGATTTTGATACGTTGTATGGACATCGCAGGGATGTACAGGGGTACGCTCAGTGTCTGGAAGATTTTGACAGCTACATTCCGGCATTATTGAATGTCTTAAAGGCGGATGATTTATTAATTATTACAGCCGATCACGGCAATGACCCTACATGGGCAGGAAGTGATCATACCCGGGAATATATCCCGGTTTTAGTCTATCACCATGGTATCACGTCACGCAACTTTGCAACTAAGGATAGCTTTACTTGCATGGCAGCGACCGTAGCTGATGTTTTAGGCATAGATTTTGAAACAGTATCTGAGAGTTGCCTTCATAACTAAACGAAGGTAGGATTGTATGTGATATTAAATATAAAAGTATCTTGGTAGAGTTAATAAAGAAAAAGCGGGACGGATTAACGTTGACAGATGAAGAAATCAGAAGCATCATCAACGGTTTTGTACATGGCGATATTCCGGATTATCAAATTTCAGCATGGCTGATGGCGGTGTTTTTTAAGGGATTAAACGACACAGAAACGGCTGTTTTGACCGATGCTATCATGCGTTCGGGTGATTTGATTGACTTGTCATCGATCCGGGGTATCAAGGTGGACAAGCACAGTACTGGTGGTGTAGGGGATAAGACGACTTTGGTGCTCGCCCCATTGGTAGCAGCAGCCGAAGTTTATGTGCCTAAGATGTCAGGGCGAGGTCTTGGCCATACAGGTGGTACATTGGATAAGTTAGAGGCTATTCCCGGATTTAATACGGATATGGCTACGGAAGTATTTATTGAGCGGGTAAAAGCGCACCATCTTGCGATTTGCAGCCAAAACGAAAAATTAGTGCCTGCCGACAAAAAACTGTATGCCTTGCGGGATGTAACGGGTACGGTGGATAATATATCGCTTATAGCTTCCAGTGTGATGAGTAAAAAACTTGCATGTGGTGCGGATGCGATACTCATCGATCTGAAAGTAGGTGATGGTGCTTTTATCAAGACGATCGAAGATGCTGAAAAGCTGGCGCAAATCATGATCAATACGGCAAAGCAGATGCATCGCCGTCTGATAGCTGTCATCAGTGGCATGGAACAGCCGCTTGGTTATAATATAGGTAATGCGCTGGAAGTACGTGAAGCGATTGATACGCTGCGTGGCCACGGCCCAGAAGATTTGACGGAATTGTGCCTAAGCTTAGGTAGTTACATGCTGATGATGGCCGAAAAAGTATCTTCTTTTGATGAGGGAAAGACGCTTTTAAGAAGCCTGATAGATAATGGTAAAGCCTTTGAAAAATTTGTCGAATTGGTTAAATCACATGGCGGTGATGCCTCGTATGTGGAGTTGCTGGATAAATTAGCACTTTCTGCTCATGTTTACGAATACAAAGCGAAACAGGCTGGTTTTGTCACACATCTAAGTGCCATGGATATTGGGCTGGCTTCTGTAAAACTCGGCGCCGGACGTGAAACCAAAGCAAGTAAAATCGACCTTGGTGCAGGTATTGTTCTAAAAAAGAAAATGGGTGATCAGGTAGCTGTTGGTGATACACTGGCGGTATTATACGCTGATGATACTTCCCTTTTTGCGAAAGCAAAACACTATCTCGACGATGCTTTTATCATTGGGGCAACCAAACCCCTGTCTTTCCCGTTAATTTATAAAGCAGTTCAATAAAAAATAATTTAGGATATAATTATGGTGACTAAAAATAAATCTGTGGAAACACCATCACTGACAAAGTCTATACCTCACGAGCGCAATAATGGCGTGCCTTATGATGCTTCGTGGTTTGAAAATATTAAGATTAATAAGAGTGCCGTAGAACGAAGAGCGGCAACTATAGGTACACGTCGTTCTGTCAAAAAGGAGTATCAGGCTGCCTGGTTGCTAAAGGCGATATCATGTATCGACTTGACAACGCTTGCAGGTGATGATACGAAAGGTAATGTAGTCAGGCTTTGCGCCAAAGCAAGGAAGCCGGTCAGAAAAGATATACTCGAAGCTTTGGGGGTTGAAAGTCTGAACCTGACGACTGGGGCTGTCTGCGTGTATCACAACCTTATCCCATATGCGATGGAAGCACTTGAAGGCAGTGGTATTCCGATAGCGGCAGTTTCTACCGGATTTCCAGCCGGACAAATCACCCTTGAACAAAAACTAAAAGAAATAGAAGCATCAGTGGCGGCTGGTGCCAAAGAAATAGACATCGTTATCAGCAGAGCTTTAGTGCTCAACTCGGACTGGAAAGCCTTGTATGATGAAATCGCTGCTTGCAGGAAAGCATGTGGTGAAGCGCACATGAAGACCATATTGGCAACTGGCGAAATTCCTACACTTACTAAAGTGGCCAAAGCGAGTATGGTAGCTATGATGGCGGGTTCTGACTTTATCAAGACGAGTACTGGAAAGGAAAGCATCAATGCGACCTTACCGGTTACTTTAGTGATGGTACGGATGATCAGGACTTACTACGAAATGACAGGATATAAAGTAGGGTATAAGCCAGCCGGAGGTATTTCAAAGGCAAAAGATGCCCTCAATTATCTCATCCTGATGAAAGAAGAACTTGGCAATGAGTGGTTAAAACCGGATTTATTCAGATTTGGTGCGAGTAGCTTGCTGGGTGATATAGAACGTCAATTGGAGCATTACGTTACAGGCAGGTACTCAGCAGATTATCGCCACCCGACAGCATAATAGAGTTTAAATTTTATCCAATCTCTTTAATTTACAAAGTAAAAAAGCATCCAAATAATATAATTCATGAACGTTTTGGAAATATACAATAGCATGGAATACGGTCCAGCACCGGAAAGTAATAAAGAAAGCGAAGCCTTTTTAGAGGCGCATAAGCGAAAATTTCCTTTATATATCAACGGAAAATGGACAAAGCCAGCATCCGATGCGTATTTTGATACCATCAACCCCGCAACGCGCGAACACCTTGCCCAGATAGCTGAGGCAGGAGAAAAAGATGTGGATAATGCCGTCAAAGCAGCTAAAAAAGCACTCAAAGGCTGGGCAGAACTCGGTGGACATGGCAGGGCGAGGTATTTGTATGCTATCGCAAGACAAATCCAGAAACATGCTCGTTTGTTTGCAGTATTAGAATCTATGGACAACGGCAAGCCTATCCGTGAGACACGTGATATTGATATTCCATTGGTAGCGAGGCATTTTTACCATCACGCAGGATGGGCGCAACTCATGGATACCGAAATGCCCGATTATAAGGAATTGGGTGTCGTAGGACAAATTATACCGTGGAATTTTCCACTTTTGATGCTTTCATGGAAGATAGCCCCGGCATTGGCTATGGGAAATACGGTGGTTTTAAAACCAGCAGAATACACATCTTTGACAGCCTTACTATTTGCGGATATTTGTCATCAGGTTGGATTGCCGGAAGGCGTTGTCAATATCGTGACTGGACATGGAAGCACTGGATCACAAATTGTAAAACATCCTGATATTGCCAAAATTGCCTTTACAGGTTCGACAGAAGTCGGTAAGATTATCCGTAAAGCAACCGCAGGAACAGGTAAAAAAATATCCCTTGAATTAGGTGGAAAATCGCCTTTTATCGTGTTTGATGATGCAGATTTGGACAGCGTAGTCGAAGGTATCGTCGATGCTATCTGGTTTAATCAGGGACAGGTTTGTTGTGCCGGTTCGCGATTACTGGTACAGGAAAGCGTAGCTGAAAAGCTGTATAGTAAAATCAGAGCCCGTATGGAAACGCTGCGTGTGGGCAATTCATTGGATAAATGTGTGGATATCGGTGCTATCGTGGCGGATGTTCAGCTCAAAACGATTGATGACCTCGTTCGGCAAGGTAAAGAAGAAGGGAATATTTGCTGGCAGCCATCATGGTCGTGTCCACTCGAAGGATATTTTTATCCACCGACTTTATTTACCAATGTATCTCCTTCATCCGTGATAGCACAGGAAGAGATATTTGGGCCGGTGCTTGTCGCAATGACTTTCAGGTCACATAGCGAAGCTGTAAAATTGGCCAACAATACCCGTTATGGCTTGGCAGCCAGTATCTGGACAGAGGATATTAACCTCGCGCTTGATATTGCACCGAAAATTAAAGCAGGTACAGTTTGGGTTAATTGTTCCAATGTCTTTGATGCGGCATCCGGTTTTGGTGGCTACAGAGAATCCGGCTTTGGAAGA
This sequence comes from uncultured Aureispira sp., assembly GCA_964501555.1. GTDB lineage: Bacteria > Bacteroidota > Bacteroidia > Chitinophagales > Saprospiraceae > OLB9. The sequence goes on from CAZCTQ010000005.1 coordinate 38,967, forward strand.
GAAGGTGGCAAGGAAGGCTTATACGAATACGTCAAACTCAAGGTGGAAAGCGATTTTATATCCGAACCGGCAAAAATTAAGACTTTCGAACCATCCTCAAAAAATGGAACAAAAGTTCTTCCATCAATTGACAGGACACCTAAGATATATATTGGCGGCAAGCAGGTACGGCCGGATGGTGGTAACAGCCTTGTCATCAACGACAATTACGGAAACCACATCGGCGAAGTGCCTAAAGGCAACCGAAAAGATATACGTAATGCTGTGGAAGCGGCACACGCAGGCACATCCTGGGCTGGTATGACAGGCCATGCAAGGGCACAGGTATTGTACTACATTGCAGAGAATCTGGCTATTCGCGAAAAAGAATTTGCAGACAGAATCGTACAAACGACCAATGTAAGTCAGGCAGAAGCTGCTAAAGAGGTTGCCAAATCCATAGAACGCATCTATTACTATGCAGCGTGGGCTGACAAATACGATGGACATGTACACCATACAACTCAACGCAATGTGACATTGGCTATGCCGGAGCGTGTAGGTGTGATAGGCGTAGTATGCCCTGAAGAGATGTCCCTGCTGGGTTTTGTGTCGGCAGTAATTCCGGCACTTACTATGGGCAACAGTGTCGTAGTCATTCCATCAGAAAAGCATCCACTCCTTGCTACCGATTTTTATCAAATTTTAGAGACATCAGATGTTCCATCCGGCGCAGTTAATATCATCACCGGTTTAAAAAGTGAGCTGACCGATGTACTCGCTAAACATGACAACGTGGATGGGTTGTGGTATTTTGGTTCACAGGATGGCAGCCGTCATGTAGAATTAGAGTCTGTAGGTAATCTCAAACGCACCTGGGTCAATTACGGAAAATACAGAGATTGGTACGATGACAAACAAGGCCAGGGACCAGTATTTTTACGACATGCTACTGAGATTAAGAATATCTGGATTCCGTATGGAGTGTAAAAGATAAGTAAGATAATCATTCATGATAAAATGTAAGGAGCCGTTCAATAATTTTGGATGGCTCTTTTTGATATGAGACTAAATTAGCTAAATTGAACTTGAGTTCGGCATAATACTACCAGAATTATAGGTAAAGTGGCATAGGATTGAGCTCTTCAAATTTAAAATGACGCTCCATTATAGAATTAGAAGAGAAAATGAGTGATACATTCGTTCAATTTTTTTTCTCTCCTATCTCCTTTAAGGTATTGCCTTTTCAGTTGAAAGGAGAAAACCATTTTAAAAACAGTTTAACCACGCCTTTACCATATCAAAGAAATGAAAACGTTTTGTACCCATTACTTTTTTTTATTATGTCGTACTTATATTAATTATATGTTTTTTATTTTCAGTATTAAGGATCTTCATTAGTGAAGTTTTATTGTTTTAATCCAAACTATTAAACTACCTCTATTTTTTTAAAAATTATTTTTACTAAGGAAATTGTATTCAGAATAAAAAGAAAATCTAACTATTTATGGTACGACCAAGGATGGTAAAATATGGAGTTGTGCAAATACACTTAAAATGAAATAATTTGAAAATTCATATTATACAAATAATTAATGTATATATGAATTTCTATATGAAAATAGTTTTAAAAATAAAAATTAAATTATAAAAAAAAATAATTTAAAAAATTTTATAATATATTAAAAATAGTTCTATTTTTGTGAACAATTTTGATGCTAATAAATTTTAAAAAATTGATTATTAGTGTTTTAGTTAAAAAAAGTTGTAAACTTTGCAAGCTATAAGATTTTTATAAATTTAAAAAATAGAGAAAAATATTTAATATGGAGAACGTACAGTTGATGGAAGTTGTAAAAAAAGTAACACACGAAGAAGCTATCCAACAATCTCTTGAGTACTTTAAAGGAGATGACCTTGCGGCAAGAGTTTGGGTGAGTAAATATGCACTGAAGGACTCAGATGGTAACATTTATGAAGCTACTCCAGATGATATGCACAGGCGTATTGCCAATGAGATAGCAAGGGTTGAAAAGCTCTATCCTAATCCGCTAAGTGCGGATGCGGTTTTTGATTTAATTAAAAATTTTAAGTACATCATTCCTCAAGGAAGCCCGATGACAGGTATCGGTAATCACTTCCAGATAGCCTCTTTATCCAATTGTTTTGTAATCGGCAATGGTGAAAATAGCGATTCTTATGGTAGTATAATGAAAATCGACGAAGAGCAGGTACAGTTGATGAAACGACGCGGTGGAGTAGGGCATGACTTATCTTTTATACGTCCTAAGGGGTCAGCAGTTAAAAACTCTGCTTTGACATCAACCGGATTGGTACCATTTATGGAACGCTATTCCAATACTACGCGAGAGGTTGCTCAGGATGGCAGACGCGGTGCATTAATGTTGTCCGTATCAGTAAATCATCCGGATGCTGAGGACTTTATAGATGCAAAATTGACGATGGGAAAGATCACAGGCGCCAATATATCTGTAAGAATTGACGACGAATTTATGGAGGCAGTGAAAAATGACACGGAGTACGTTCAAAAATATCCGATCCATAGCCGCAACCCAAAAGTCACTAAAAAGGTAAATGCGCGGGCATTATGGCAAAAGATAGTGCACAATGCATGGAAATCAGCAGAGCCTGGTATCTTGTTTTGGGATACGATTATCAATGAATCTGTTCCAGATAGCTATGCAGAATTTGGTTTCAAAACGATCTCTACTAATCCTTGTGGAGAAATACCATTATGTCCGTATGACTCCTGCCGATTATTGGCTATCAACTTATATTCTTATGTAAATCATCCATTTACCGAAAAGGCCAAATTTGATTTTACTTTATTTAAACAACACGTTGCTCATGCCCAACGTATCATGGACGATATTATCGACCTTGAAATAGAAAAGATTGATGCCATCCTCCAAAAGATAGATGCTGATCCGGAGAGTGATGAAACTAAAGCTACAGAAAGAAACCTATGGAATAAAATTAAGACTAAAACGCTTCAGGGACGACGTACAGGTATCGGTATCACTGCAGAAGGCGATATGTTGGCTGGTTTAGGTATGAGATATGGTAGTGATGAGGCTAATAAATTTTCTGAGGAATTGCATAGAACATTGGCGCTTTCAGCTTACAGAGCATCTGTTCAGATGGCTAAAGAACGTGGTCCTTTTGAAATTTATGATAATGTGTTAGAAGCGCAAAATCCATTTATTCAGCGAATAAGAAAGCATGATCAGGCCTTGTATGAAGAAATGATTAAGTACGGCAGAAGGAATATTGCTTTGCTTACCATTGCGCCTACAGGTAGTACCTCTATTATGTCGCAGACGACTTCCGGTATAGAACCAGTATTTTTACCGGTATATAAGCGACGCCGTAAAGTAAATCCAAACGATAAAGATATCCGAGTGGACTTCGTCGATGAAGTAGGTGATTCTTGGGAAGAGTATATTGTATTCCACCATCATTTCAAGACTTGGATGACGGCTAATGGGTATGATACTTCAAAAAATTATACACAAGCAGAATTGGATGAACTGGTAGTAAAATCACCATACTATAAGGCCACCTCCAATGATGTGGACTGGTTAAGCAAGGTGCAGATGCAAGGAGCTATCCAAAAATGGGTTGACCATTCTATCTCTGTAACGATAAATATCCCTAATGAAGCTACAGAAGCACTCGTCAATGACTTATACCTCAAGGCTTGGGAAGTAGGATGTAAAGGAGTGACAGTTTATAGAGATGGATCGCGCGCAGGAGTTCTAATTTCTACAGAAACTAAAAAGGAAGAGACATCAGAGCCTAAGAATGTATTAGAGCCTTTCCCGACAAAGAGACCTCAGATATTAGAAGCTGACGTAGTGCGATTTCAGAATAATAAAGAAAAATGGATTGCCTTTGTAGGATTGCTGGAAGGTCGCCCTTATGAGATATTTACGGGAATGGCTGATGATGAAGAAGGTATCCTTTTGCCACGATGGGTTAATGAAGGTTTTATCATCCGCAATAGAGATGAAAATGGTAACACTAGATATGATTTTCAGTTTAAAAACCTTAAAGGGTATAAAACTACTATCGAAGGTTTATCCCATAAATTTAATCCGGTGTACTGGAACTATGCCAAATTGATTTCGGGTACGCTGAGATTTGGTATGCCTTTAGAAAATGTAATAGGATTAATCAACAGATTAGAGTTAGATAATGAGTCTATCAATAACTGGAAAGCTGGTGTTGCCCGGGCACTGAAGAGATACTTGCCGGATGGTACAGAAGCCATAGGTCAAAAATGTACAGAATGTGGAAGCAATGAAGTAGTCTATCAGGAAGGTTGCCTCGTATGTAAATCTTGTGGTTCCAGTAAATGCGGATAATTTAGGTTAAATTTAGCAGATTCAGTTTTAATTTAATATAGATAAAGTGGCTCAATTCTAAGATGGGAATGAGCCACTTTTTTATCGCAAAGATTTTGTTTTGACCTACTGTGGCTTTTTAGCTAAAAAATGATCTAAGGAAAATTTGCCGGCACCAGTAAAAAACAAGGCAACAAAGGCTCCGAAATACATATATCTCAATTCCATAATATCAAAACCATCCGCTTCAATCACTCCATGCTGATACAGAATGACGATAAATGTAAAAATCAACATGATAGTTGTGAATCTAGTAAATAGCCCTACAATGAGTAGTAGGGCACAGACACCATCTGCAAAAGCTGCGAGATAGAATGATGGTGTTGCACCTATACCTATTGGATCTAAAAATTTAATCTCTGCACCGGAAAATACTTTTGCCAATTTTCCCATGCCATGACCATAAAATAATGCCAACCCAAAGGTAATCCTCAAAATAAGCAGACCCCAATCCTTTTCATTTTTAATTTCCTGATTTAAAAACCTCATATTTTATTTATTTTAGGCAAACATAGGACATTCGTTTAAATAAATAGTTATGAATTTTCAGTAAATTTTAGTTCTTATGCAAAATAGACATATAGATTATTTGTTTTAAATTTTATTTTCTATAAATATTTATTTGTTTTATTTCAAAGTAAAAATATATATTTGTCCGATTATATAATTATCACCAAAAATAGCGAAACATGAAGTCATTAAAGATACGCCTTATTATTATGAATTTTCTTCAGTTTTTTATCTGGGGATCTTGGTTGATAACGATAGGTGCATATTGGTTTCAGACGTTGCCGACGTTATATCCGGATCAGCATTGGTCAGGGACAGCATTTGGTGCTTTGTTTTCTACGATGGGTTGGGCAGCATTAGTGATGCCTTCATTGCTCGGTATTATAGCGGATAAATGGATAAATGCAGAGCGGTTGTTAGGGCTTAGTCACTTGGCGGGTGCTATTTGTCTCTTTATTTTACCGACAGTTGACAATCCCAATACAATGTTTTGGATCTTGCTTGCTAATATGGCCTTTTATATGCCTACTATTTCATTGGCCATTACGGTAGCATATTCTTCTTTAAAGCGAGAAGGTGCTGATGTCATAAAAGAATATCCACCTATACGAGTTTGGGGTACTATTGGCTTTATTGTTGCGATGTGGACTGTGAGTATATTACAAATGGAGAAGACAGCAGGACAGTTTTACCTGGCAGCGGCGGCAGCTGTCGTTTTAGGTATATATGCTTTTACATTGCCCAAGTGTCCACCAGAAGGCAAGGGTACAAAAAGTACTTCATTGGCTGAATCTTTAGGATTAAATGCTTTTTCACTTTTTAAAGACGCAAGGATAACAATCTTTTTCGTCTTTTCTATGCTATTAGGTGCTGCTTTACAATTGACCAATGCATACGGCGATACTTTCCTACATGACTTTGCTAAAATTCCTGAATTTCAGAACTTGTTAGCAGTTAAGTATCCGGCTATGATCATGTCGATATCTCAAATGTCAGAAACCTTGTTTATCCTTGCTATTCCTTTCTTTATGAAGCGTTTTGGGATTAAAAATGTTATGCTGATGAGTATGTTTGCGTGGGTGTTGCGTTTTGGACTATTTGCTTTTGGCGATCCTGCCGGAGGATTGTGGATGATCGTACTGAGTTGTATCGTATATGGGATGGCGTTTGACTTTTTTAACATTTCGGGATCACTCTTTTTAGAGACGCAGACAAAACCTAAAATTAGGGCCAGTGCTCAGGGATTATTTATGATGATGACCAATGGTGTAGGGGCGATACTGGGCAGCATGATAAGTGGCTGGGCAATCCAGCAGTTTTTTACCAATGCAGACAACAGCCTTCAGTGGAAAGCAATTTGGCTTGTATTTGCTGGGTATGCACTGATTATAGGTGTCTTATTTATCTTCTTATTTAATGATAAAGGACTAAAAGCAAAAGATTTGGAATCGGTAGCTATTAGTGGACATTGATAAAGTAGATAAATGCTGTTTTGGATTTGCCAATGATTAAGGTGGAGAGGCTAAAATCCTTGTACTGAATCATCTCCGCGACGATCTGCCGCACCATGGATTTTGTTGTCCTGAGTAATGAATATTCCCTCTACTCGACCTATAGATTCTCTGTCTTTTAGTTTGTGGCCGATGCTTTCAAGTATTCTTCTTTCTTTGGGTGCGATAGCATCCTTTTCGCACATGATTGCGTCAGGAAGCCATTGATGATGAAAGCGTGGTGATTGTACTGCCTGGTCAATATTCATTTCAAAATCAATGACGTTAACTAAAGTCTGAAAAACAGAGGTAATAATAGTAGATCCGCCTGGTGTCCCAACCACTATTGCCAACTTATTATTTTTTGTTACAATGGTGGGTGTCATTGAAGAAAGCATGCGTTTTCTGGGTTCTATTTTATTAGCTTCTGCGCCGACGAGTCCATACAAATTAGGTGTACCAGGTTTTACAGAAAAATCGTCCATTTCATTATTGAGCAAGAATCCAGCACCTTTGACCACCGTGTAAGAACCATAACTACCATTGAGTGTAGTAGTCATAGATACAGCATTACCTACCTGATCCACGATACAGTAGTGTGTGGTTTCTTCACTTTCTATAATGCCATGATTGATATTGGAGCTCTTGCTGGCTTGCCTTGGATTGAAGTCTGCCATTCGCTTTTCAATATATAAACTATCTACGAGTGATTTATACGGGATATGTACAAAATCAGGATCACCTAAATAATAGGCTCTATCAGCGTAAACACGCCGTTCGGCTTCGGTCATCAAATGTACTGCAGCAGCCGATTGGAATTGGAGTGATTTTACATCGTATGGTGCTATCATCTTAAACAATTGTTCTAAGGCGATACCACCAGATGAAGGCGGCGGCATAGAAATTATATGATAGTCTCTATATTCAAACGCAATAGGATCTCTCCATACAGACTGATAGGCTTTTAAATCTTCCAGCGTCATGATGCCTCCACGTGTATTCATTTCGTCAACAATAAGTTGTGCTGTTATCCCGGAATAAAATCCATCTCTGCCCATATCGGCAATCCTAGTCAAAGTGGCTGCCAGATCTGACTGAATCAACAGATCACCCTGTTTCCACATTTTCTGCTGAAAAGGCGTTTTAAATCGATTGTTGATTTCAAAAAGAGTTTGGCTTTCATTCAGATGATCTGCTTCCCGCTGAGTGATTTGAAAGCCCTTTGAAGCTAATTCAATAGCCGGTTGCAGCAATTTTTTCCAGTCTTTGAGTTTACTGTACTTCTTAAATGCTTGTATCATACCATCTACAGTACCAGGGACACCACTTGCCAAAGGTCCAAATTTGCTTAGGCTATCTATGGGATTGCCCTGATGATCGAGGTACATGTCAGTAGTTGCCATTGTGGGTGCTTTCTCTCTATAATCTAATGTCGTAGTATGTCCGGTAGCTTCACGATAGACCATGAAGCCTCCGCCACCAATATTGCCGGCACCTGGATAACATACCGCCAATGCAAATTGTACAGCAATGGCTGCATCAATGGCATTACCTCCTATTTTTAATATATCTTTACCTACGATACTGGCCAATGGATGAGCAGTCACTACTACAGCACTATCAGCCACTATCGATTTAGTAATAGGATATGGTAGATTTACCACAGTATCATTCTTACAGGAAATCAATGCGATTATTATAAAAAATAATAATATGTTTATTCTTGGAGTATTAAATAATTTACTTTGCATCAAATTTTATTATTTTTGTTAAAGATATAATAATTTTTAATATTTGGCGTTACTTTTGTTAATTATTACACAAAGTAGGTAAATTTTAAATAATCATTGGTAGATCCTTTACAAAAAAAATATTTTGACAAATGATAAATAAAAGTTGGATAATTATCTTCGTTATTTTTACTTGCGTTTATACCGTTAGAGGACAAAAATTTGTCAATGAGTTTTTGAATATAGGTGTAGGGGCACGAGCACATGGTATGTCTGGTTCGGTCATAGCTTCAGTGCAGGACGGAACAGCGGGATATTGGAATCCTGCAGCTTTAACTAATATCTCCAGTGACCTGCAAATTAATGGAATGCACGCCAATTGGTTTGGTGGAATTGCTAATTACGATTATGCATCCATTGCAAAAAAAATGTCTGGCGATATCAACCATGTAGCAGCTTTTTCTTTTATCCGTCTTGGAGTTGATAATATACCTAACACTCTAAATTTAATAGGACCGGATGGTACTGTTGATTACGATAGGGTTACTAATTTTTCGGCTGCAGATTTTGCAGCAATTTTTTCGTATGCACGCGCATTAGGGATGAGCCAAAAATGGTCACTTGGTGGCAACATCAAGGTAATACATCGTTCGATAGGTTCTTTTGGTAAAGCGTGGGGCTTTGGGGCAGATTTTAGTGCTTTGTATAAAGCTAATTCGTCTTTGACTTTTGGAATAGCCGGAAAAGATATTACGACGACCTTTAATGCTTGGTCTTTTAATCTTACAGAACAGGAACGACAAGTTTTTCAGTCAACAAATAATGATATTCCGGTGAGTAGTACAGAGCTTACTTTACCACGCATCGCACTGGGTACTGCATATCAATTGACTAGAGGGCAGTTTTCGTTTTTAGGAGAGATTGATATTAATCTATCTACAAATGGCACAAAGGCAGGCATTATTGCATCTAATAGATTTAGCCTCGACCCCAGTTTTGGATTGGAAGTAGGTTATGTTAATAAGGTTTTTGTACGTGGCGGTATAGGCAATCTTCAATCAGTCATTAATCCGGTAAATACTTCGCATCGCAATTTTGAATTTCAACCTAATGTCGGTTTAGGTCTTAAATTGGGGAGGCTAAAAGTAGATTATGCATTGGCTAATATTGGCAGTGTAAGCGGTATCCTCGTGTCTCATATTTTTAGCTTAGGTTTAGATTTCGTTGCTAGCAAATGACAGGAATGAATTAAGAAATTACATATCATAAAGAAATAGGGCTTGTTTTTCTTGTTTTATATAAATTAAATTTATACACCTTAAATTTTATTCACAAATTTAATAAGGTTATAAGTAGAATTTGTAGGGTTGGCTGTGATTTTACTTCAGGTTAAACTTGTGTTAAGTTGTTGGAAAAAATACTATAAAATCATTTGATATTATTAATAAAAGCGTTTAATTTGCGCTGATATTTTTCAAACAACACTTTTTACTAAATTTTTATGATTAATTTTTTTAAGGTAGCACTGTTGTTCCTATTCAGTACTATATCTATATTATTGTATTCTCAAAACAATATATCATTAAATGATAAATTTAAAAAATATGATATTGTTGATTTGAATGCGCGTAGTATCTATCAGGAATTGCAGACAAAGAGGTATGGTGGCAGATTGACGTTAAATCTTAATGAAAACTATAGTTGGGATTTAAATCTTGCCAATTCGGGATTAATTAGTAAAGACTATGTTTTGAATGTTGCTACAGAAGACGGAATTAAAACAACTTATGGAACCACAGCACTTCCGATGGAGGGTTATGTAAATAATCAACCTAACAGTCGTGTAAGTCTTACCTTTAATGATGACTTTATTTACGGGTTTGTTCAGATAGGGTACGAAATGATATTTATTGAGCCTTTAAGACATTATCGTAGTGATGCTTCTAATGATGCTTTTATAGTCTATAACACAAAGGACGTAATCAGCAGTAGAGATTTAAAGTGTGGTTATGAACAATATCAAAAGGAAATGGACAAGCACCGCAATGACAACCATAGTCATAACGGCAATGCTAGCAGAGCCAATCAATGTCTTTTGGTAGAGGTAAACCTAGCAGCTGATTATTCTATGGTGCAAAAGTATGGTTCCGTCTCTGGGGCTGAATCTCATAATTTAGGCGTTTTGAATAATGTGAAGACTAATTATGATGATGAATTTGCTGACGAATTGCGCTTTCAGCTAAATGAACAATGGATTTCCTCTTGTTCTACTTGTGATCCTTGGTCTTCAAGTACAGATCCAGGTGTACTCTTGAATAGTTTTACCGGTTGGGCGCCTGGTGGCTTTAGTACTTCACATGATGTAGCTTCCTTATGGTCAAATAGAGACTTTAACGGTAGTACAGTGGGACTTGCTTGGGTAGGTACTGTATGTACTAATTATAAATATAATGTGCTTCAGGATTTTACTAGCGATGGAGATTTGAAGAGATGTATGCAGGCACATGAACTTGGTCATAATTTTAATGCTGATCATAGTAGTGTTGGTATTATGGCTCCTACAGTCAGTCACGACAATTTTTGGGAGCAAATTTCAAAAACACAAATTCAAAATTACTATGGTGGTATCTACTGCCTAAGTTCATGTGCACCGAGCAATCCTCCGGTAGCTAATTTTACTTACCAAGTTGTCGAGCAATGTATCCCTGCACAGGTTCAGTTTACAAATACATCGACCTATGCAACGTCATATTATTGGGAATTTCCAGGAGGTACGCCGGCGACTTCTACTCAAAAGGACCCTTTAGTCTATTATAATTCATCAGGCACCTATTCGGTATCATTGACCGCTTATAATGGATCCCAAAACAACAAAAAAACCGTAAATATAACTGTTAACACTAAATCAGTACCAACGCCACATTTTACTTATACAGTAAATGGATATGAGGTAAGTTTTGTGGATGGTAGCATCGGCGCTACATCCTGGGAATGGCATTTTGGTGATGGTACATCTCCTTCATACGTGCAAAACCCTAAGCACACCTATGCTCATAATGGTGTGTATAATGCGCTGTTGATTGTCAGCAATGAATGCGGCACCGTAGAGTTTGAGGATTACATAGTTATAAGTGTAGCTCCGACCGTGAATTTTACGTCAAATGTAAATACAGGATGTAATCCCTTAACTGTTAATTTCCTTAATCAAACAAAAGATGGTCAATCCTTTTTATGGACTTTTCCAGGTGGTAATCCGGCTACTTCTACTGATGAAAATCCGATCGTAGTATATAATAATCCAGGTACCTATAATGTTACGCTTGAAGCTACTAATGGTGCTGGTACCAATACAAAAACCATAACTGAATATATTGTTGTCAGCCCGTCACCAGTACCAGGATTTACATCTTCTAAAAATGGGAGCACGGTGACGTTTACTGATATGTCAAGCTTTGGGACGAGTTATAGCTGGAATTTTGGCGATGGTGCAACAAGTAGTGACCAAAATCCAGTACATACTTATGCAGATAACGGGACATATACTGTAACGCAAACTGTCACCAATGGATGTTCTACAAAAACACAAACAGCATCTGTTGTAATTGCTGTTGCACCAGTTCCTTCTTTTACTTCAAATTATACAGGTCCAATATGTGCCGGACAATCTGTTCAGTTTACAAATACTTCTACATATAGTCCTACAACTTTTGCATGGGTATTTGAAGGAGGAACACCCGCTACATCTACTGATGCAAATCCACTGATTCAATACAATACAGGTGGTTCTTTTAAGGTGACGTTGACAGTTACAAATGCCTACGGAAGTAATCAGATCGTTTTGAACAATTATGTTGTAGTTGATACCAAACCTGTTGTATCATTCTCAACCCAACCGGATGGATTAAAGATCGATTTTACACAAAGTATATCAGGCAGCAATAATCAAAGCTGGGACTTTGGTGATGGTTCGACTTCTACGGATGCTAATCCATCACATACTTATGCAGCAGAAGGCACATATACTGTTAAACTTAGTGCCAATAATCGATGTGGTATTACTGAGTATTCAAAGGTTATTCAAGTGGTCTTATTGCCAACTGCTGATTTTGGTGCCAATAAGACAAATGTTTGTCCAGGTGATACAGTATTTTATGAAAATATGTCATCATCCTCTGCTACAAGTTGGTCATGGACATTTGATGGTGGAGTACCAGCAACCTCGACTGATAAAAATCCAGTAGTCGTATATGGAAATGCTGGTACTTATAACGTTTCTCTTACAGTGACAAATCCATCAGGCCAGGGCTCGGTTACAAAATCTAATTTTGTTCATGTTATTGCTCCAGTGACAGCTTCTTTTACTGGTAACACTTCTGGTAATCAAATAGAATTATTTAATACAGGTTTTAATAGTTCATCCTCCTCATGGAATGTTTTTAATGATAAATATTCTACAACAGCCTCAGGAGATACTGCAGTAGTAACTGTTCCTGCTAATGGAGTTTATAGCGTTATTCTCACTAATTCTAATCAGTGTGGAACTGCGGTATCGGATACTTTACATTTTACAGTCACAGGTTATCCGGAAGCGTCATTTACTGCAAATGGTGGTGGAATTTTATGTCAAGATCAGGTAGTGAATTTTGTTGCAAATGGAGGTGTAAGCTATTCATGGCAGTTTGAAGGTGGCAACCCGTCGACATCTACTGAGTCGATACAAGATGTGACATATAGTAGTACAGGTACACATTTAGTTGTACTTATCGCTACTAATAGTTACGGCAAGGATACCTTACGTTCATTTGTTACAATTAATACAAAACCTAAAGCTGACTTTGATTACGCTGTTAATGCTGAGGATGTTAAGTTTACGCTTACCGGATCCGGCCAAGCTTCCCAATTGTGGAATTTTGGTGACGGTAGTACTAGTACAGACTTAAATCCTGAGCATACCTATACTGCGAGTGGACAATATACCGTAATGCTTATCACTAGTAATGGTTGTGGAAGTGATACGATAACTAGAGTGCTTGGTATTACTGTAGCTGTATCTGATATACAGGCACAATACGGTATAAAAATTTACCCAAATCCAGCTAAGGATTTTATTCAGGTACAGATAGACAGACCATTGATGACAGAGTGTACTTTGCAATTGATGAGCTCTACCGGCCATATTATCAGGGAGCAAAAAGTACTGACAGAACAAAAGCAAATCATATTCTTAGATGTGACAGATGTTGCTGATGGAATGTACATACTCAATGTAAAAACAGATAAAGTAGTTATACCTAATAAAATCTTCATTTTGAGATAATACTTAAAATAGTTGATTATTAAACTCAATATTGTGACCTTTGCGTCCAATATTGAGTTTTTTATTTTTAATAATATGGTTAAACACTTAATTGCGCCTTCTTTACTGGCAGCAGACTTCGGAAATCTCACACGTGATATTGAAATGCTCAATCAGACAGAAGCAGACTGGCTGCACGTAGATATTATGGATGGTATGTTTGTGCCCAATATTTCTTTTGGACCGGAGATCGTTAAAGTAGCGAAAAAATACAGTAAACTACCATTGGATGTACACTTGATGATCGAAAAACCCGAGCGATACATAGAGACATTCAGAGAAGCTGGGGCTGATCATATTTCAGTACATATAGAAGCATGCCCTCATTTACATCGCGTAATCCAGCAAATTAAAGCTACTGGCGCTAAGGCTGGTGTGGCTATCAATCCCCATACTTCCGTACACCAACTTGAGGATATCATCGAAGATATTGATATAGTATTGATGATGAGTGTAAATCCAGGGTTTGGAGGTCAAAAATTTATTTATCATACTATTAATAAAGTTAGAGCCATCAAAGAAATGATAACTACTCACAATGCTCATGCCTTGATAGAGGTGGATGGTGGAGTAGGGCAACAAAATGCTGAGGTTATCCTTCAAGCTGGTGCGGATGTCCTTGTTGCTGGTAACAGCGTATTTAGTGCAGAAAATCCAAATCTTGCAGTATATGCTTTAAAAAATATTGGAATAAAAGGCTTATACGCATGATCGTCAAATTTGCAAAATTAAATTAATCTAAAAAATCAAGATCTTGTGTTAATCTGTAATAGTGCTAAAGAATTAACTAAAATATTTATAAACATCCAGCGTTATTTATAGATTAAAAATTGAAATTACATAGTGAATAGATATACCTGGTTTTTATTGTTTTTTCTTAAAATTATTATATTAAATGCCCAATCATCAGTTGTTTTTGGCATTGTTAAGGATTTAGATAGTGGTGAGAGCATTGAGTATGCATCAATAGTCCAAGTCGGAACCAAAAATGTAGTTGAGTCGGACCATCATGGCATTTACAAAATCACTATTCCCGAAAATGAAAAAATAAGTCTAAAAGTAGTTCGTGTAGGCTATGAGGATGTCATTATCCATATCAATCCTATGAAATCAGGCCAAAAGCGCAATATCAATATCGAGATGGCACCAAAAGCATCTAGTATGGAGATTTATATTCGTGCCGGAAAAATTGAAGATGTGGGAATGGTTAGAGAAGAGGTGACTGAATTAAAAATCCTCCCTTCTGCTTCAGGTAATTTTGAAAGCATTTTGCCGCATATTGCGCTTGGTCTTAATGCTGGTGCTGGCGGGGAATTGACTTCTCAATACAGTGTCCGCGGTGGCAACTACGATGAAAATCTAATCTATGTCAATGATTTTGAAATCTTCAGACCACAGTTGATCCGTAGCGGCCAGCAGGAAGGACTCAGTTTTCCTAATATTGACCTCATTAGGGATTTAGAATTTTCATCCGGAGGATTTGAAAGTAAATACGGTGATAAAATGTCTTCTGTTTTGGATATCCGATATAAGGTGCCAACAGAATTTAGAGGTAGTGCCACTGCGAGTTTACTGGGCACATCGATTCATCTGGAAGGAAGTCAGAGACTAGGTAAAAATGCCTATAATAAATTCAGGTACCTGCTTGGATGGCGATATAAATCTAATGCAAATTTGCTAAGCTCGCTGGATATAAAAGGCGAATATGTGCCTACATTTATGGATTTGCAGGCATTCGTAAGCTATGAATTGTCAAAAGCATTTCAGATCAGCCTTCTTTCTAATTATAATAGTAGCAATTACAATTTTAAACCTGCATCAGGAAGGAGTAAAAAGGGTACTATTGACTACCAGCTGGAGCTTAACACGATCTTTGAAGGCCAAGAAAATGACAATTTTAAATATGCAATGTCGGGTGCTTCATTGATTTATGTCCCCGAACGCGATAAAAATCCACTGGTTATGAAGCTCCTTGTATCCGGGTACAGAGCGGCCGAGGAGGAAAAGTATGATATCTTAGGGTATTATCGCTTATCGCAAATAGAGACAGCCATTGGTGAAAACACAGGAAAAGAAATTGCTGTACTAGGCACGGGTACACAGCATACTTACACACGCAACTACCTTTTTAATCAGATTTATAACATAGAATATAAGGGTGGTATCGAATTGCAGCCTTTCAAAACTGAAGCACCTATTCATTTTATTCAATGGAGTACAAAATATCAGCACGAGTTTTTTGATGATAAGCTAAATGAATGGGAAAGATTAGATTCGGCAGGGTATTCAGTGCCGTATAATGGGCAGAATATTGCATTGTCAAAATTATTAAAAACTCAAAATCTACTCAATAATGATAAATGGCAAGCTTATATCCAAGATGGAATCAGTATAAAAGGTAGTAAAAATGAATTTAAACTTATAGCTGGATTGCGTGCTACGTATAGGAGTATAAGCGACGAATTATTATTTAGTCCACGGGTTCAATTATATTATCGTCCTATAGTCTGGAATAAAAATATTTCATTTAAAATTGCTGGTGGTGTTTATAATCAGGCACCGGTATATAGGGAAATGAGGCGTCCTGATGGTACGGTCAATACCCATTTAAAATCTCAAAAATCATTGCATGCAGTTGCTGGCTTATCCTATGATTTTGACTGGCCAGGCATCAGCAAAAAACCTTTTCGGATCATCAGTGAGGTTTACTATAAAAAACTGGATGACATGGTTTCGTACGAAGTGGATAATGTCAGGATACGCTATGCCGGAGAAAATAACTCTACTGGTTATATTACAGGTTTAGATTTTAGGATTAACGGTGAGTTTGTGCCGGGTGCAGAATCATGGATAAATCTATCTTTTCTAAGGGCTAGAGAGGCTTTGAATGGTGTCAATCATTTGAGATATACCATTGTAGATTCGATGCAAGTGCCTTATGTCGTCAAAGATGTACCTCGTCCTACTGATCAACTGATGACATTAAATATGTTTTTTCAAGATTACCTTCCCAAAAATGAAAATGTAAAAGTTAGCCTCAATTTTTCTGTTGGAACAGGATTACCTTATGGACCAAGAGATAATAATATTGAATTTCGCAATTTTTTTAGACTTAAACCTTACAAAAGAGTGGATGTAGGCTTTTCATTTCAATTGTGGAAATCAGAGTGGCGTCAGGCTAAACCAAAACATATCCTTGCTTTTGCTCAAAATAGTTGGCTAAGTATCGAGGCTTTTAATTTGTTGGGGATTGCTAATCAGGCTTCAGTCAATTGGGTAAAAACCCTTTTGAATGAAGAATACGCTCTTCCAAATAATTTGACAGGAAGACGAATAAATGTAAAACTAAGAGTGGACTTTTAGGTTAATTATATAGAACATCAAAACTGAAATAGATTTATGGCCAAAAAAATAAGTATTGAATCCCTTTGTGTAAAGGAGTATAATGATGATAAAAATGTAACTCCACATCAATTGCCTATATATGCCACTTCCTCATTTAGTTTTGATCATGTTGAGGAAAGTGCGCAAATATTTAATGGCGAGAAAGACGGATACGTATATAGCCGGTATGGTAATCCGACCGTGGAAGTTGTAGCACAAAAATTGGCTGATTTAGAAGGGTACGGTACAGGTTTGAAGACGTATGGATTTATGACAAGCTCTGGTATGTCTGCTATTTCTGTTTTGATGATGGCCTTGCTCAGGTCTGGAGATACTATTTTGACTCAGGAAGATCTATATGGCGGTACGACTGAATTGTTTCAAAAAGTTTTATCCAATCTGGGAATTAAAGTGCTGTATTGCAAGTTTGATGATATCGAAGTGGTAGAACACATGATACAGACGAATAGAAATATCAAAATGATATATTTTGAAACACCTGCAAACCCGGTACTTACCTGTATTGATATATATGCAGTTGCCAAAATAGCAAAAAAACACGGTGTCTGGTCATGTGTAGATAATACGTTTTGTACGCCTGTTATCCAGCAACCTCTCGGTATGGGTGTGGATTTTGTGATCCATTCTACTACAAAATATCTCAATGGTCATGGAAACTCTATTGCTGGAGTCATCATATCCCATCTTGATAAATTAAAAAATCAGATTGGAAGTAGCTTAAAACTTATCGGGGCTACCTGTAATCCATGGGATGCCTGGCTGATTAATAATGGTATGAAAACCCTATACCTGCGTATGTTAAAGCATAGTGAAAACGCTGGAAAACTGGCCGAATACCTGCATACTCACCCACGTGTTAATCAAGTAAATTATAATGGCCTTAAAAGTAATCGCTACCATGAAATTGCTATAAAGCAAATGAAATATTTTGGTGGTATGCTTAGCTTTGAGGTAGATGGTGGCGCTCAACGTGCATTTAACGTCATTAATAACCTTAAGTATTGCACCATAGCACCGACATTGGGTGACGTCGATACACTGGTACTACATCCCGCTACAAGTTCGCACCTTAAAGTAGATAAAACAGTCCGCGAAGCTAATGGTATTACAGATGGATTGATAAGAGTGTCAGTAGGCATTGAAGATGTAACAGATATTATTGAAGATTTTGAACAAGCATTAAAAAAATAATTAATATATAATATAATAATGAACAACGAGTCAAATACAAAATCAACGATAGAAGTTGAAGTGGAGTTAGATAAGGATATGATGCCTGTAGCGATACGATGGAAGTCAGAAGCAAATCCACAGGGAGCTGATTTTGCAGAATGTAAAGCTTTTTCACTGGCACTTTTTGACAAAGAATATAAGGATACTTTTAAGATAGATCTATGGACTAAAGAGATGCAGGTTGTAGAAATGGATAGATTTGTATTTCAAACACTTAGGTCTCTTGGAGATACTTATTTTAAGGCAACAAAAAATCAAGATTTAGCTAATGAGATGCAAATGTTTGTAGATCATTTTGGTCGTCGTACAGGTATTATTACCGAGGAAAATTAAATAATGGCTATACTTAATTGTTTGTAATGAAAATCATTTGTGTAGGACGCAATTATATTGATCATGCTAAGGAATTAAATAATCCTATTCCTAATTCTCCCTTGATTTTTATGAAGCCATCGACAGCATTGCTATTAGATGGAAAACCTTTTTATATACCCTATTTTAGCAATGATATTCATTATGAGTTGGAGTTGGTACTTAAAATTAAAAAAAATGGCAAGGCTATAACTCATGAATTTGCATCCGGATATTATGACGAGATAGGACTAGGCATAGATTTTACAGCGAGAGATGTACAAGATCGTCTTAAATCAAAAGGGCAATCGTGGGAATTGGCGAAAGCATTTGATTATTCAGCTTGTGTAGGAGATTTTATTCCTAAAGGTGATTTGGATTTAACATCCATTCATTTCCAGATGAAAAAGGGTGATGACATCGTGCAAGATGGCAATTCGGCTGATATGATTTTTTCATTTGATTACCTGATTCATTATATTTCACAATTTATAACCTTGCAGACCGGTGATTTGATTTTTACGGGCACACCAGCAGGCGTAGGCAAAGTTACTGCTGGTGACCAATATACAGGCATCCTGGAAGGTAAAACGCTGCTATCGTGTAATATTAAATAAATTTCCAGATTGATCGGATCAATTTATGTAGGATTGATGCAAAATCCGAGTATTGTCATCGTTTTTAAAAAAGTATTCTTT
This sequence comes from uncultured Aureispira sp., assembly GCA_964501555.1. GTDB lineage: Bacteria > Bacteroidota > Bacteroidia > Chitinophagales > Saprospiraceae > OLB9. Next base: position 58,146 of record CAZCTQ010000005.1, read on the forward strand.
CTTTTGGTAATGACTATATGGAAGTTGTACTTTTGCATTTGCTTAAAAGAAAAATATATATAAAATAGATAATTATGCCATATTTGTTTACATCAGAGTCAGTATCAGAAGGACATCCGGATAAAATAGCAGATCAGATATCTGATGCTATGGTTGACCATTTTTTAGCTTTTGATCCTGAGTCTAAAGTTGCTTGCGAAACCTTAGTGACGACTGGTCAGGTAGTATTAGCAGGGGAAGTTAAATCCAATGCCTATCTTGATGTACAGCAAATAGCTCGAGACGTGATCAGACGAATAGGCTATACTAAGTCAGAATACATGTTTGAAGCTAATTCATGCGGTGTATTATCTGCTATCCATGAACAATCACCGGATATTAATCAAGGAGTAGAAAGAGCCGTGCGCCAAGAGCAAGGAGCGGGCGATCAAGGAATGATGTTTGGATATGCTACCGACGAAACAGATAATTATATGCCTTTAGCCTTAGATTTGTCACATAGGATATTATTGGAATTAGCAGCTATCCGTAAGGAAGGAAGCTTGATGCCTTATCTGAGACCTGACGCCAAATCTCAGGTAACTATTGAATATACAGATGATAATCAACCTGTTAGGATAGATAGCATCGTTGTTTCTACACAGCATGATGATTTTGCTGAAGAAAGAGAAATGCAGGCAAGGATCAAAAAAGATATTCTTGAAATTGTAATTCCAAGGGTTATTAAAGGTATCCGCGCTAATCAGGCAAAGTTATTTAATGAGGATATCAAATATCACATTAATCCAACAGGTAAATTTGTCATCGGTGGGCCTCATGGTGATGCTGGAGTAACCGGAAGAAAGATCATCGTTGATACTTATGGTGGCAAAGGTGCACATGGCGGCGGAGCATTTTCTGGTAAGGACCCAAGCAAAGTTGACAGATCAGGTGCCTATGCTACACGACATATTGCTAAAAACATGGTCGCTGCCGGCGTTTGTAGTGAGATTTTAGTACAAGTAGCTTATGCAATCGGTATAGCAGAACCTACAAATATCTATGTAAATACTTTTGGTACAGCTAAAGTTGACATGACCGATGGTGAGATAGCAAAGCAAATTTACAAGATATTTGATATGCGCCCGTATGCGATAGAAAAAAGACTAAATCTAAGAATGCCTATCTATAGTGATTCTGCTTCGTATGGACACATGGGACGAACACCAGAGAAAAAATCACTGACATTCAGAGATGGATCAGGTAATGTAAAAACCATCATGGTAGAGACCTTTACCTGGGAGAAGTTAGATTATGTAGATACAATTAAATCTAAGTTTAATCTTGCCTGAAAATACATTTATCTCAACTAAAATGATATAACGGCGTTTTAAATTGATAGCAATTACAGGTTTAAAGAATACTTTGCCTATTTTTGCGAAATTAAAATAATACGAAAAATAAATATTTTTAAAAAATAACAATAATATGTCCAAAATATTAACACTACGGGAAGCATTAGGTGAGGCTATGTCAGAGGAAATGAGAAGAGATGATACTGTATTTCTCATGGGAGAAGAGGTGGCTGAGTATAATGGTGCGTATAAGGTAAGTAAAGGCATGCTAGATGAGTTTGGCCCTAAACGAGTGATTGACACACCGATTGCAGAGCTTGGTTTTGCGGGTATTGGTGTAGGAGCTGCTATGAATGGACTAAGGCCAATCGTGGAATTTATGACTTGGAACTTTGCCGTTTTGGCCTTTGACCAGATAGTTAATAATGCAGCCAAGACTTTATCACAATCCGCTGGTGATTTTATGTGCCCTATCTTATTTAGAGGCCCTTCAGGCTCCGCAGGACAATTGGCACAGCAACATTCACAGACCTTCGAAAGCTGGATGGCTAACGTTCCTGGCCTGAAAGTAATATCTTGTATAGATCCGGCAGATGCAAAGGGATTGCTAAAATCTGCTATTCGTGATAATGATCCCGTTTGTGTTATGGAGTCTGAGTTGATGTATGGTCATAAAGGTGAAGTGCCAGAAGGAGATTATCTTGTTCCTATAGGTAAAGCTGCCATACGAAGAGAAGGAAAAGATGTAACAATCGTATCTTATAATAAAATGATAGAAGTCGCAAAACAGGCTGCAGACGAACTCGCAAAGGATGGTATCTCAGCCGAAGTTATCGATTTGAGAACTATAAGACCACTAGATTACAAGACACTCGTCGAATCTGTCAAAAAAACCAATAGAATGGTAGTGGTAGATGAAAGTTGGCCTTTTGCAGGAGTTAGTGCTGAGATTGCCTATGAAATGCAAAAATATGCTTTTGACTATCTCGATGCACCAATCACAAGAGTGAATGCTGCTGATACTTCATTACCGTATGCTTCAGTATTTTTAGATGAGTATCTGCCAACACCAAATAAGGTCATCAAAGCAGTTAAAGAGGTAATGTACGTATCCAGATAATACGCAGCGCTACATTGCTTATTAGGTCATGGAGGAACAAAAGGATAAATTTTTATTGTCCATTGACTTTATGTATCTTTGCCTGACTTGTGTCAGATTAGCATTTTGTAAATGGAAGTATGATTATGTTTACTATTTTTAAATAATACATGTCAGGAAATAAAAAGCCATCACAGTTTTATGCAACAGTATCAATGACGATTGTACTGGTTTTGATGGTATTGTTTCTGTTGATATTTTTTCATTCCAGCAATATAACTAATATCGTTAAGCAAAATGTCAATATATTAGTAGAGCTAAAAAATGATTTGCCGCAGGGAGAGATAGACAACATCAAAAAGACGATCCAGTCCTATGCTGGTGTCATACCTTCTTCTGTGGAATACTTAGATAGAGAATCGGCACTAAAATTAATGACTAAGGAGTTAAATATCAACGACGAACTCGATGGTAATCCTTTTAATGATTTAATTAAGTTTAATCTTAGTTCGTCGGCTTATTCAGAAAAAAGAATTAAAGGAATTAAGCAGGAAATTGAGTTAGAAAAAGGCGTTCTTAACCTATACTATGAAAATGAAAGCTTAGATATGGTTAAATCCAATCTGGATCGCATATCATTTGGGATACTCATTCTGGCATTATGTTTTGTGCTACTATCATTATCGATAATATATAATACGATACAGCTTACCTTATACAGTGATATTAAAGAAATTAAGACGATGCAGATGGTCGGCGCCGAAAGGTCATTTATTAAAAAGCCCTATTTTCGAAGTGCTTTTTGGATGTCAGCTCGTTCTATACTTGCAGTGATTGCTTTTGTGATAGTCCTTTGTTTGTATCTTATCTATAGTGATAGTATCTTTGCTGAAGTCCTTCAATGGTACTATGTAGTTTTGACGGTAATAATATGTGCATTTCTTGCATTTTTTATCCAATTTTCGACTACCAATATGATGATTAATAAATTCCTGAATAAAGAGGGTAGGTAGATTCTTTTGACATTTCAAAAGCTGTAAATATATTTTTATACTTTTTAATTTGGAGTGGAAGATGTTTTATTTTTGGATATGCATACGGCTGTGCCAACATAAACCTGGCAAGATCCAATAGATCAAAATCTTTGGACCATTTAAAAATATAATGAGTATTATTCAACGTTTATGCAGCATATTTACAATACCAATAAAAAAGAGCAGCAAATCAATAGTTTCACTGCTCTTTGTGGTCTAAATGGGTTTATTTTTAATTATTACTATCTTAATTTGAAGGTACTCTTACCTGTCAAAAAACCATTGTTATACATCTCGACATTATAATCACCTTTGCCAAGCGTCAGTGGGACACTCCAGTCCATACATGCATTAGTGTTTTCATTTTGATAATTGATATCACCGGCCATGGTATAACGTACTTGAGAATTGTCAGATTTATTTGTAAGGACACCGCCACCATTATCCTCTAAGTAGATAGTCTCACCCTGTGGGTTGATGATACGAACATAAAACTTTTTGGTGCCTGCTGGTGTCACCATATTCATCTCTGTAGTAAAGCAAATACGCAGCATTTGTACGTCCTTGCCTTTATCCCGCTCTTTGAGTTTGCCATTTTTCTTAATTTCATAACCTTTTACGTCAATGGCGTTGACTTTAATCGCATTAGCCATATCTACTTTAGATCCTAGTAATGCATTGGTCTTAGAAAGGTTCTCTTTCTCTAAAGTAAGATCATTTTTTTCCTGAATGACGGCTTCCTTAGCAGATATTTCATCTTGAACCTTTTGTGTAAGCTCTTGATTTTGTGAAGTCAAAACCTTATTTTCATTCTTTAAGGTCTGAAGATCTGCCAGATATTTAGTGACATTTACATTGAGATTTTTAATTTCAGCTTTAGCCTTGTCCAGTTCTTTTTTAGACCAAATAAGGTTATTAATTTTCTCTTTCTGGACACGCAATTCTTCTTTTTGCTGATCGATTAATGCATTTAGCTGTTCGTTATTACCCCGCATTTCCTCTAAGCTTTCTAACGCTGATTTATAATCTTGATCTAACTCCTCTTGTACTTTTTGGAGTTCTAACGTTTCTGTTTTTTGCTGCGTTAAGTTGGATGAGAGTTTGTCATTTACATACCATTGATAACCATTCAGACCAAGTAATGCGATGATGATAGTGATGGCTATTGCCTGAAAATTTTGTCTTGTGCTCATATATTTTAATCTTGAATTTTAAATTAACGATGTAAATATAGTAACATATTGTTTATTGTTGTACCTTTATTTCGAAAAATGGGGTTTTATCCCTAATTATTTATCCATGTAAACCCTTAGAAATATGTTTTTAGATGTCCAAAAATTGAAGCGATGTCTTTTTATAGACATAGAGACGGCGCCTGAGTATCCAGACTATGAGTCCATGACAGTTACCAAAAAACAATTATGGGATTTGAAATGTAATCAACTTAGGCGGATTATACCGGAAGCAGAACAGGGGCTTTCTTCCTCAGAACTGTATATCAAAAAGGCTGGTATCTTTGCTGAGTTTGCTAAAGTGGTATGTATTTCTATGGGTTTTCTACATTTTGACCACGATAGACCTACGAAGATTAGAATTAAATCTCTTGCAGGTGCAGAAGAAGCGATTATTTTAGAAGATTTCACAAGCTTGCTGATCAACCATTATAATGATCCTGAAAATAGTAGTATCTGTGGCCACAATATTAAAGAATTTGACGTGCCATTCCTTTGCCGCCGGATGGTGATCAATCAGGTGCAATTTCCGCCTATACTAGACTTGAGTGGTAAGAAGCCTTGGCAGACTGCACACATTATGGATACACTCGATATTTGGCGATTTGGCGATTACAAAAATTATACTTCATTAAATTTGCTTGCGGCAACACTAGGAATCGAATCACCTAAAGACGACATTGATGGTAGCATGGTGGGACATGTGTTTTGGGTGGAGGAGAATTTAGATCGTATCGTGACTTATTGCCAAAAGGACGTGGTGACAACGATAAATATCATAATGAAATTTGCCGGGAAACCGATATTCACTTCTAATGATATTGAATATATCAGTAAGTAAATGGATGCTTGTTATTTAACAGTAAGGTTCATAATGCTTACTGTTAATCACATTACATTCTTCGGACAAAATTCTTTTAGTAGGAAGTGAATATTGTTCTTGTTGACAATTTTTTGGAGATTTCCTATCCAACAGATTTACAGATAGAAATGATTTATTTGATCTTTAGGAAACTATTATTTATGGATTTGAATGTATAATTGGTATTACATGTGCTGCATTTTTCATCTTTTCTTTCTTCGCATTCAAAAAAAACCTTTTAATTGTTATTATTTAAGGCTAATTTTGCCAGTAATTTATATAATGATAATGAAATCGTATGGAACAATTGACTAATCATATACTAATGATCCGACCGGCTAATTTTGGGTTTAATGAAGAGACGGCGATCAATAATGCTTTTCAGTCCACAGAAAAAATTAATGATGTCGAAGCATTAAAAAATGTGGCTATTGCTGAGTTTGATAGCATGGTGGCGACCCTTCGCAATAAAGGGATCGACGTTACTGTCATTAAAGATACACAGTCACCGATAAAACCTGATGCTATTTTTCCTAATAACTGGATTAGTTTCCATGATAATGGTGCTGTGATTACCTATCCGATGTTTGCTCAAAACAGACGTATAGAACGAAGGGATGATATTATAGAACAGATAGGAGAGCGATTTAATGTCAAAAATAGGTATGGCTTTGAGTTCTATGAGAATGATAGTGAGCCCATTTTTCTTGAAGGGACAGGTAGTATGATTCTCGATCGCCCTAATAAAATTGTTTATGCTTGTCTGAGTCCACGTACATCACCTATATTACTGGATAAGTTTAATGTCCTTATGGGTACAAAAAGTTGTGTATTTAATTCGGTGGATCGACATGGTAAAGAGATCTATCATACTAATGTAATGATGGCTTTAGGTGAGGATTTTGTGGTGATATGTATGGACAGTATCCCTGACGAAAATAGTAAGATGCAACTCTTGTCGCTGTTTGAAAAAACAGGCAAAGAGGTCGTAAGTATCACCTTTGATCAGATGGAAGCCTATGCCGGTAATATGCTTGAGGTTAAAGCTAATGATGGTCAACGCTACCTTTGTATGTCACAAAGTGCCTTCGAAAGCTTGACTGAGGCTCAGAAATTACAGCTTTCTGCAAAAACAAACATTCTGCCTTTACCGATTCCTAATATTGAAAAATTCGGTGGTGGCAGTGTCCGTTGTATGATGGCAGAGGTATTCTTACCATTAAAAAGACAAAAATAAATTTAAAATATTATGGATAATGAATTGGTATTAATAGATAATAATGATGGTTTTTACACATTGACTATTAATAGGCCTGAAGCCTTAAATGCTTTAAATAGAGGTGTGTTTGATGCGCTGGAAGCCTTTTTTAAAGGAAATCAGAATAATTACGCCGTTAAAGGTATCGTCATCACAGGTGCCGGTACCAAAGCTTTTGTCGCAGGTGCCGATATTAAAGAGTTTTCATCTCTTGATGCAGCCGGCGGATCGCAACTCTCTAAGCGTGGTCAAGATATTTTCTTTATGATTGAACGCTTTCACGCTCCCGTTATCGCTGCTGTTAATGGCTTTGCACTCGGTGGTGGATGTGAACTGGCGATGTCATGTCATATACGGGTTGCTGGCATACATGCTAAATTTGGTCAACCTGAAGTCAATTTGGGTCTCGTGCCAGGATATGGTGGCTCTCAGCGATTAGTACAGTTAATCGGCAAGGGTAAAGCAACAGAGATGCTATTGACTGCTGATATGATTGGTGCAGAAGAAGCATTGAGACTTGGTCTGGTAACCCACGTGACAGAATCAGGTCAAGAAACGTCTAAGGCGATGGATATTTTGCTAAAGATTGCTACCAAAGGACCATTGGCAGTACAACAATCTATCCAACTTGTCAATGCTTATTTTGATAAATCAGTGGATGGATTTAAAAAGGAATACGAGGATTTTGGGCTTACTATAGGTAGTGAAGACTCCAAGGAAGGTGCAGCAGCTTTTGTAGAAAAGAGAAAACCAATATTTAAAGCAAAGTAGATTCATTTACTCTTTTATATCGGTAAGAAAAAAAAGCGGAAATTTATATTTTTAAATTTCCGCTTTCCTTTTATAAAAGATAAAGTATTACTTCACTTTTGTTAATTTACCATTATACATTTGATCATGGATCTGCCACTGATATATGAGCATACCTTCGTACTGATTATCTACTTGTACTTCTATAAAGTTTTCGCCTTTTGACAATCTGTAATCTTGTTTGACGATTGTCTGCCCTGCCAAGTTGTATAATTTTAGAGTTGCCGTCTGGTTGATATCTGATCCTACAATAAATGTCATGCGATCACGGAATGGATTAGGATGGGCTGATACAGAAACTCCCTCCACCGGAATAGCTCTTGTATAAACGCGTACATCTTCCTTAAGTGAGCCTGGATCTACTGAAATATTACCTTTCTTGATCGCTACAAAATCTATTTGACCTTGCTTTTTAATTAAGGAATCTAAAGATATTACTAATGGCAATGGTTGAGACAGTACATCTTCAGGTTTTGTATATTTTGCTTTTTTGTCTAGTAGATACCATTGATAGCTTCCTGGTAAAGTCGTGATTTTACCATTGACTAGGTCTTCTAATATTTGTTTGTCCGTATCATCTATAATACCATCCTCATTGATGTCAGAAGCTAGGTATTGATGGAAACTCAGGAATTTAATTTTTCCATTTAGGAAGTTTTTAAGTAGCTCTACATCCTTGTCATCAATGAATCTGTTAGGGGCATCATTGTAGCTACCAAAGACATCTATCTTCTTATTGCCAAAAGGCAGACTGTCAAATGCATACCTTCCCAGTGAATCGGTTAAAGTATTAAAGAAGACATATTGTAAAGTAGAGTCTTTAGTTGTCGTTACTACCGTTTTCTTTTCATAGCGGTACAGTTTATACCCGGAAGCATTGATAAATGAATCCAAGACCAGTATTTCTGTTGTGTCATATTTATAAGTATAGGTGATGACAGGATCATGATATCTTGCTGTCATAGTAGCATTTTTAAGCGGCGTATCTGTTAGCGTCAACACATTACCATTAATCTGATTAAGCGAATCCTTAGGGTCTGGATCGGGATCTTTAGGTTTTGGTTGACAATTAGGAATTTTAGCACCGTTATTTTGTATGATGAGTTCGACCTCGCAAAATTCCTGAGCACCTTTGCTATCTGTTACCCACATTTTTACTATGTTTTTTCCTACGTGTTCGCAAGTAAAAATGCGTGTAGTTTCATTTACATCTTTTGAAAATGAAAATTTGAGTGGATAGTTGCCGCAACTTGAGAAACTTCCCTTATCAAATATTTTTGCAGATACCTCCACCATGCCATCTTCGGGGATACCGTCTTTATTATTATCTACCGGCATCAAGGCTGTAGTCATATATCCGAGGCAGTAAGGTGTCGGCTTATTTGCATTTTTTACTATGACGTTGACATTACAAGTTTTGGTTTTTCCACAAGCATATTTTACAGTAAAGGTTACCTTTGTCGTACCTACTGGATAGATACCCGAGAGATCGTTACCTTTTTTGTATGCATAAGGAGAGTTGTTAGTAATATCAAAATAGCCACCACATGAACTCTGATTTACAGTTAATGGATCAGCTGTTACTTCGGTATTTTTACAATTGAAGGAATTAACGGTAATCTCTGCCGGACATGTAAATACTGGAGCAGTGTTGTCTCTGATATAAATGATCTGTACATGAGAGTAAATCTTATATCCGTATTGAGGCGAATAATCGCACCAGTCCATGACTTTCCAAGTACGCATGATTTTGCGGCATTGGTTATTAACCCAAAACTCCATATCGCTATACGATTTACCTAGCATACTGCATGTACCCTCATCCCAAGTAGGATAATTATTGGGGTCAGGAAGGTGATATGGATTGATATCCGGGTTGCAGCCAGTCAGTTCTATATCGTCAGGCCAGTAGATATTAGGGCCTCCTGTTCCTGAAGTAGAAACATATATATACTGTGTACAATTGTACCAATTCCAGTTATAGTCTTCTACCATCCAGGTACGGGTGATATATCCTGCATTACAGGAATTAAGATAGTAAGATACAGATGGACTTCCAGCACTGTATGTTTGGCCGCGGTAAGTGTAGGTCGCATTGCCATAGCAGGATAAATTCCATAATTCGTCCGTGCAACTGACATATACATCCGAAGGACAGTTGAGTACCAAAGGATATCCAAGATTGTCGTTGGCTTTAATTGTAAAAAATAGCATCATGAAGAAAATACTCCATAAGCCCTGTTTTGTGTACATATTTGTTCTCATTCCAATATACATTTATGGGTGAAATAATCAATAAAAAACATATTAGAACAAAAGTACATATATTGTCAATTGGTTGTATGTGTTTTATGTGTTAAATTTTAAAATTTGGGTGTTTTCCCTTAAATTTTAACTATTGATATTCACTTTTATACAGATTATTAAAAAAATTAATATGTTCGTTGTTTATTGGCTTTTACTCTATTGACCAATGTATGTGTTGTCTAATTGGTATGTATTGATTATCTTTTATTATAGTCAATATGTAGTCACTTTTGGCATTAATTTTCCATCTTTTAGTATGTCCTAAATGAGGAAATTTAAAAATCACAAAGTAGAATCCAAGTCGGGGATATCTGTAGAATATGCCCATATTATTTGTGATGAGTGATAAAGATCCTTCAATAGAATTTTTGAATGATGGATAGTATTTTCTTAAGGATTCTTCTATTTCTCTTATGAAGATAAAATATTATGGATAGAATAAAAACAAATTGTATTTTTGCCATTTGTTTAAATGTCATATTTGTGTGACTTCAAATAGATGATGGTAACCATACTAAAATTTTAAAAATACAGACAATATGGATGTATCGTGGATGTTTAAATTGGCAGGCGAGCTCAATAAAAAACAAAAAAGTATATTGGCTGTGGTAGGGCTGCTTATGTTTTTAGGTTTGTGGTCATTACTGACAATGGGATCTCAGCCCATTATACCGAGGGCTATCTTTCCAGATCCTGTTCGGGTATTTAATGCATTTGGTGAGCTTTATGAAAAGAATGAACTGGTTCGTAATCTTTCAAAGTCTATAGGGCTAAATTTTGGTGGATATATCAAAGCGGTTATTTATGCAATACCTGTAGGTTTTCTGATTGGGTTGGTACCCTTTTTTAGAGGTGCATTTCAAAAGTTGATTGATGCTATCCGGTTTTTACCGTTGACTGCTTTGACGGGTTTGTTTATAATCTGGTATGGAATCTATGCTGAGCAAAAAATCAACTTTCTTGCCTTTGGTATTTTTATTTATTTGTTACCGATTGTGATCCAACGTATCGACGAAGTGGATGACGTCTATGTCAAAACTGTACATACGTTAGGTGCAGGCTATTGGGGCACTATCTTTACTGTACATCTACCGTCTGTGATTTCAAAACTCTCTGATGATATTCGCATACTTACTGCGATCTCTTGGACATATATCATTGTCGCAGAGACTTCTGCGGATCAGGGTGGTATAGGATCATTGATTTATAAAGCAGGCCAGCGGCAGGGGCGTGTTGATATTACGATTGCTTGTCTAATTATCATCATGCTGGTAGGGTTATTTCAGGATAGGACATTTGCGTATTTGGATCGGAAACTATTTCCTTTTAAATACCAGATTAAAGACACTTATGATGCTACTAATAGTTTGAAAAAGGTATCAGAATGGGATGCTATATCTGATTATATCATATCCTTGATTTCGTGGATTTTTATTGTTATTTATATTGCGCTTACGATTAATGAGTTTTCACCTTTCATAGGCGAAATCAGACCTTTGAATTATCTGTTTGGTGATACACTATGGACGATTCACGTTGTATTTGGGTTGGTTTTTGTGTATCAGGTTTATCAATTGTTAAAGAAATTTAAGTGGGTGAGATGAAAAAGGTGATTTTTGAAGATAGTGTAATATTAGACAATATCATAGAACTTCGTGGTATTGGGCAGTCGTATGATGGCGGGCAAAACTGGATAATTAAGGACTTTGATTTGCTTATCGAAGACAAACCGGCACAAGGGCAATTTGTAGTTCTATTAGGCATGTCAGGAAGCGGTAAGTCCACAGTGCTTAGATATATATCCGGTCTGCAAAAACCTACCGAAGGCCAAGTTTTAGTCAAGGGAAAACCCATAGATGACAAAACGCATATAAGTATGGTGTTCCAGCAGTATTCTTCGCTTCCTTGGATGACAGTACTGGATAATGTAGGGCTTGCACTACGATATCAAGGTGTTGCTAAAAAGGAACGGGATGAGCGCGCCATGGAAATGATCAAATTGGTAGGTCTGGAAGGTCAGGAAAAAAAATATGCTATGTACCCGACTTTATCTGGTGGTCAATTGCAAAGGGTTGCTATCGCTCGGAGTCTTATTGCTAATCCGGAAATCCTCCTGATGGACGAACCATTTGGCGCTTTGGATATCAAGACGCGTATCCAGATGCAAGAATTGCTTTTAGATATCTGGGAAAAATTTAATTCCACTATTCTCTTTGTAACGCATGACGTGTCCGAAGCAGTATATCTGGGCGATGATATTTACATTATGAAGTCTGCACCTTCTTTTATTGTGGAGCATATTCCGGTAGATTTACCTATTCCGCGAAAGCGAGATATTAAGCGAGATCCACATTTTATGGACCTGGTTCATGAGGTGGAAGACTTGATGATTAAGGTAAGCACGTATTAAATTGCCTTTGTGTCATTTAGCTAGCTCAGATACGGTTCATAATGCATTTTGGAAGTATCTGTCAGATTTGTTTTAAAAAAGGCGTGTAATTCCTAAAAGAAATGCATAGGATTTTATAGAATACAATCAATAGATAATCAACTTTTTATAATGATTTAAACGATATATGTAATTGTTTAAATAACCTCGTCATTCATAATCTGCCAGAGTGCATCTTTAAGTGCTGTCAAGCCATATCCTGATATGGACGAAATAAAATAAAATGGTATATCTATTTTTATTTCCGGACGTATGAGATTCATGTATTCAGGCTCTACGAGGTCACATTTTGTAATTGCCAAAATGCGTGGTTTATCCATGAGATCAGGATTGTACATTTGTAACTCGTTGATGAGTATATGATAATCTTTACTGATGTCATTAGAGTCAATAGGTACCATAAACAATAGGACAGCATTGCGTTCAATATGGCGCAAAAATCGCAATCCGAGCCCTTTACCCAAATGGGCATGTTCTATAATACCAGGGATGTCGGCCATGATAAACGAACCGGTATTGCGGTAATTGACGATACCCAGATTGGGCACTAAAGTGGTAAATGCATAATTGGCTATCTCTGGTTTAGCTGCAGTAATAGCTGCGAGCAGGCTTGATTTTCCGGCATTGGGAAAACCTACTAAACCTACATCTGCAAGAATTTTAAGTTCTAATATTTTCCATTCATCCTTTCCGGGTTGTCCGGGTTGGGCATACTCGGGAGCTTGCTGGGTTGCAGTTTTAAAATTGGCATTACCGAGGCCACCTCGACCTCCACTTACTAAGATTCTTGTCTCCCCATGCTCTGTGATTTCAAAATCTATCTCACCAGTCTCGGCATCACGTGCTACAGTACCTAATGGAACTTCGAGGATGATATCACCGCCATTAGCACCGGTTTTGAGCGTGCGCGCTCCGTTTTGTCCAGGCTCAGCAATGACATGTTTTTTGTATTTAAGTGGAAGAAGTGTCCACATATGCGAATTGCCTTTAAGGATGATGTGGCCACCTCGACCGCCATCACCACCATCAGGACCGCCTTTCGTCGTGCGCTTATCTCGATGAAAATGTGCCATTCCAGCACCACCAGCACCTGATCGGCAACATATTTTTACATAATCTACAAAGTTATCTCCTGCCACGTAATACAATTATATTGATTTGTAAGGTTTTTTTAGCAGGCAGCATCAATGGCTTTGCATATATTATCAAATATCTCTTCTATGGTTCCTACTCCATCGATGCTGACCGACTTATTGATTTGGTTGTAATAATCAAATACTTGTGAGGTCTCTGATTTATAGACGCTGATTCTGTTTTTAATAATATTTTCGTCGCGGTCATCCGCTCTACCCGATGATTCACCTCGTTTGAGTAGCCGCTTGACGAGTTCTTCATCAGGAACGTCTAAAGCCAGCAAAAGGGTGACTTCTGTATTCTTACTTTCCAAAAATTTGTCTAAGGCATCAGCTTGTGGTATAGTACGTGGAAATCCGTCAAAAATAATGCCTTGCACATCAGGGTTAGCATTTACTTTATTTTCGAGCATGCCGATGGTAATTTCATCAGGTACAAGTTCACCTTTAGACATATATTCCTTTGCTTTTAAACCTAAAGGCGTATTGTTGCCCATTTCATATCTGAATAAATCGCCCGTGCTGATATGAAGGATACCATATTTGTCAACCATGTTTTGCGCCTGAGTACCTTTGCCAGAACCAGGAGGCCCAAATAATATAATATTTAGCATGATAAATTTGTGATTGTTTATTTAAGGTCGTAAAGATAAGATTTTAACCTCAATTTTAACATGATTTAGATCATAAATGTTACAAATTGGTGGGGTAATCATTTTATCTCACCGGATTGCAACCTTATTTTGGATTTAATCGTTGATACTTATAATATAAAATTTGTTCATGGCTTTAGCGACAAAAATACTCCTTGGGTTTGTAATAGGTATTCCTTCTTGGTTTATGGGATGCCTTAAACCTAATAAAGTCCTCTCATCAAAATCCGTTACTCCAATGATAATTACGTCGTCATCATCATCCTTTTACGATTTGTCCGCTACCTCGATCGATGGTGAAATGATATCCATGTCAGCCTACAAAGGTAAAAAGGTTATCATTCTCAATGTGGCTTCTAAATGTGGATACACACCACAATATTCCTTGTGGGAATCTTACTTCAAGCAACATAAAGAGCAGGTAGTGATATTGGGTTTTCCGTGTAATCAGTTTTTAGGCCAGGAGCCAGGATCAGCGGATGAAATCAAAGCGTTTTGTACAAAAAATTATGATGTGACTTTTCCTATGTTTGACAAAGTAAATGTTAAGGGAAAGGAACAACATCCTATATATCAATGGTTGACTGATCCTAAGCAAAATGGATGGAATAGCGAAGTCCCTGGATGGAATTTTTGCAAATACCTCATCGATGAAAATGGCAAGTTAACTCATGTCTTTGCCTCTGCGGTGACACCGGACAATCCGGAATTTGTGGAAGCAATGAAATGATAGAATATATGTCATGTTGATAGAAGCACGATATAAAGCTTTTTGCTTAAAATGGCTTTGATATAGTTATTGGTGTCAAATGCCAAATTCGACTTGAAATCGTGCATAGTATTTTTGAGTGGTTGCTACGTTGTATTGAGAATAAAAATTCAATCCATTTTCAAATTGGAGTTTGATAATATGACCTTTAAGATATCGTGAGATACCAATGGTGGCTTGTCTTTCATCAAAAAATGTAGGTAATTTATTTTGGTCTATTTCTAAGAACGAATACCTACCGATGACCTCCCAATTGGACGGCCAAATATAACTTGCTTGATAATCGATACCATAGCCTACTGGAACAAAAACATTAGGAAAATCTTTGTAGGCCGGATTAAATGTATGTCTGTCCATATAAGAAGCCATCAATGCAAGACCTCTATATTTCATAATAAAGTCGGCAAATAATGCCTTCAAATCTTTAGATTCTGCCATAAATTGACCTAAGACTCCTTGTGTCCTATTAGTTTTATGGTTAAAATGGTATGCTGCACCTATCATGATTTTGGGTGACACTTCCCTGACTAAATCACTTTCAAAAAAAGCACCATTTTTTGCAAATGCACCTAATGGATATAGTTCTACTCTTCCGGTATAGGCCAATCCATTGTTTAATTCTACTGGAATATTCCGCCCTTCACCTGTCGAAATAGCTGTTTTGATTTGCCATGAAAATCGATCTGAAGCCATGTTTTTGAAATTGGCAAAAACACCAAAATCATAGTCAATATTAAACTCTGTATTGTTAATACTGCGATCAGTAAGCTGCAAAGCACTGCTCGAATTGAGCTTTTGTCTATTTCCTGGCAATTTGGCTTGTCCAAAACCTGCTTGAAAATATTTGTTAAAGTCATAGTAAATGACGGCGTCCATGAGTACATTTAGATATTCTTTGTTTTGGTAGTATATCCTGTTCTGCGGAGCAAGGTCAGTTTGAATTAAATATGTTAGCTTTGGATTTAAGACAAATCCGCTTAATTTCAACCTTAATCTCTGGACTTGAGCTGCTATATCTCGAGGATTATTATCAAATTTAGAGTAGGTAACCCTATTTTGCATGCGGACTCTGATATTGAGATAAAAGGTGCTATCTATAGAGGTGATACCGATACCTTCATTTAAAATTTTTGATTTAAGACCGTTGTCTAACGGGTGGTCAGCACTTTGACCTGATATGAAACCACTAACTAAAAATACAATAAAGGATACTAAATATGCTCTGGGTTTTTGGTCCATCCGTTTAATCTTTTAGCATCCATTGTATTCCAAATCTGAAAGTAGGATCAAAAACCGGATAACCGGCTACATTATATAGGTGCGTTTTGACCCAGTATCTTGAGAAATTTTCTATGGACAGTAAAGCTCGGAAAGAAGATACTTTGGCCTGAATAAAGAGATTAACTTCTGGCGCAAATGGCAGTGTGGTATCACTCAAATGATAACTGCCATAGAGCGGTTGGAATGCGGGTCCATTATAAGATGGTAGAAGTCGTCCATCAAAACCTATTTTCATTTCCATTGCTTGATTAAACCAAATACCTTTATAGTAAATCTTATGTGTCGAAAAGAATTTAGGCAATGGATTTATAGTGTGACCCTGTATTTGCAAATATACATCGTTTTCAAAACCAAAATGTTTAAAAATCAACTTATGATGTGCGTCTAGCTGAGCAATAGTAAAGATGCCATCAAACTGTGCGGGTCGTCCGGTATTATTCCAGTACACTGGGTTATTAACTATAGATTGGCGTACAGAAACCCTAAAATGAATCTTCGGAATCGTTAAAGTTGCATTTAAAGTTGTACCGAAAGGATGAGTAAAAGAGGTGTCTAATATAGTAATGCCATTGATATTAAGCCTTGTTTCATTGTAGGTCGGCTCTATTCTAAAAAATCTGATGCCACCACTAAGTGTACCTATTTTGCCTATATTGATACCTACATCGCCTGATAAATCAAAAGTACCAATATTTTTTAGTAATCCAAGTTTTCCTTTAGCATCCATTTGTAATACTTTTAAAAATGGAATGCGTCCTTCAGCGATTGCAGTCATATCTGACCTTCTAAATGATGTGGGTGTGTCACTAATGACAAAATAATCATAAGCTATACCCAATTTACCTTGAATTCCACCGTTGTTTTGCCCATGTATATAAAATGCCTCTGAATATTTTTTTATATTAGTATAACGTCTGATTCCCGCTGGTATAGCTACAGAAGTCGGTAATGCATAATATGCTACTGATATAGAATCTAAGTTTTTGTCCCAATACTTAAAATACTCTGGTTGATAACTCAGGTCATTAGATAAATAAAGGTTCCAGTTTTGGCTTGTTGTTTTATTGAGCCGATAATATTGGATAAAGGATAAAGATTGTTTTTGCTGCCTTCCTGCAGCATCATTCAAGAGGGTAGGGATAGCCTTTCGAAATCGTTCGAACAAAAGGCTATCTGCCAAAATACCGCCATTAAATCGTTCTTCGTTGGCATTCTGAATGAAAAGAAGTATAGCGTTATATTTTTTAGAGTGACTTTCGTATCTGAGTCCAATGCCAAAGGCTGTGCTTTTGGTTGCCTGCTGATTGTAAAATCCTTGTTGGCTCAATCGCTTATAATTTAGACTGATGGAAAGACCGTTAGCAAAGTTTCTGGAAAAATCAGCTCCGACGGAGATATTATCTTGGCTGCCTAACTGTGAAAAGAAAAGGTTGGTAACAGGCCGGTTTTGAAGATAAAATCTGAAGGTTTGCTTGTCGATCTGATATGGCTCATATTGTCTATAACCTGTACTAAATCCAGTAACTCCTGTCATGTTCCAATACAAAGGAAGTATAGAACTTCCGTAATTACTTGTATTTATATAATTACTTTTACCGGATTGATAGACGCTGGATAAAAACAAAGGTGTGTCTAAGGAGTCAATAGCTTCCTTGTGTAGGTATATATCGTTGACATTTACATACTTATACTCAAGACCGAGTGTATCCTGCTCTTCTACAAAATGTTGCTCTTGTTCTGCTTTTTTTTGTCCAAAAATCGGAATGATTGAGGCCAAGCACAAAAGTAAAAAGAGTGAACGCAACTGAGAACGAACACTAAAAATTCCTTGACGCTGGCACAAAAATATTTTCATTCTAAATTGCAGAAAGTATAATAATGGCCAAAGTTACGAAAATAAGCTATCTACAAAAGCTCGTTTATTGAAAACTTGTAATTGATCGATACCTTCGCCTACACCAATGTATTTAATAGGTATTTTAAACTGGTCAGAGATTCCTAAGACGACACCACCTTTAGCACTGCCATCGAGTTTAGTAAGGGCCAGACCTGTTACGTTAGTTGCTGCTGTAAAGTGTTTGGCCTGTTCGATTGCATTTTGGCCAGTGGTTGCATCCAGCACTAAAATAACTTCGTGAGGTGCGCCTTCATATTTTTTCTCTATGGATCTTTTGATTTTAGATAGCTCGTCCATAAGGCCGATTTTTGTATGCAATCGGCCTGCTGTATCGATTATGGCAACATCCATACCATTATTTTGGGCATATTGTGTGGCTTCATAAGCCACTGCTGCCGGATCGGTGTTCATACCCTTGGAGTAGAAATCACTACCTGTACGATCAGCCCATATTTTGAGCTGATCAACGGCTGCTGCACGAAAGGTATCTGCTGCGCCGAGTACTACTTTATATCCTATTTTTTTGAATTGATTAGCTAATTTACCAATGGTCGTTGTCTTACCTACGCCATTGACCCCAACAACCATAATAATATGAGGATGATGATCATTAGGGATATTAAAATCCTCTATATCGATAGTATTGTTTTCAGAAAGAATATCAATGATAACGTTTTTTAGGATAGAATTGAGTTCGTCTGTATTAAGATACTTATCTCTGGATACACGTTCTTCTAGTTTGTCAATAATTTTGACAGTGGTTTCTAATCCGACATCGGAAGAGATAAGGATGTTTTCAAGTTCGTCCAAAAATTCTATGTCAACAGTAGATTTTCCTGCAATAGCTTTTGTAATCTGGCCGAAGATACTAGTTTTTGTTTTTTCAAGACCTTTATTCAGGTCTTCTTCTTTTTCTTTTGAAAAAAACTTTTTAAAGAAGCTCATGGCAAGTAAATATTTATAAGTTTTATGTAATTGAGTAAAATACAAATAGGGTTTTTCTTTCGATTAAGAAAAACCCTACGATTATTTTTTAAGTTAAAAACAGATTACTTGTTTTCCTGTAAAAATTCTTTTACCTTGTCCTTGTGGACCATGGTTTCTTTATAAGAATACTTACCAGTAACTGGATCTTTGATAGATTTGATAACTTTTACGTGATCTCTACCTGAGCCAGCATTTGCCGCTCTTTGGGCAACTTTTGCGTTTTTAGATACTTTAGCCATGATTATTTAATTTCTTTGTGAATAGTGTACTTCTTTAACACCGGATTGTACTTTTTAATTTCCAATCTGTCAGGATTATTTTTCCTATTCTTTTCAGTAACATATCTTGACGTGCCTGGCATTCCAGAAGTTTTATGTTCTGTACACTCTAATATGATTTGTATTCTATTACCTTTTGCTTTCTTAGCCATGGTTATATTATGTTTTTATGGTCTGTTAAAGATTGATACCGGTGTCAACACCTTTATATTTTAATTCTTTTAGGTATTCGTGCAACCCTTTTTTGTCTATGTTTCTAAGTGCACTTGTACTTACCTTTAATTTTACCCACTCACCAGTCTCAGGAATAAAAAATCTTTTCTCCTGAAGATTTGGTAAAAACCTTCTTTTTGTCTTGATGTTTGAGTGCGATACTTTGTGACCTTTCATGGGTCTTTTACCTGTTAATTGGCAAACTTTTGACATCTCTATTCTAATTTAAGTATTATTAATACTACAGGAATTTAATTCCTCTTTTTACAATTTACTAAGTGACTCCGGAAGGATTCGAACCTTCAACCGCCTGATCCGTAGTCAGGTACTCTATCCAATTAAGCTACGGAGCCTGATGGTATTCAGTATATTATCTTATTTATCAATGATTTATATTCAGACAAATAGGAAATATTCGTTGCTTCCCTTCTTTCAGGCTGCAAAGATAAACGTTTTATTGTTATCTGCAAAAAAAAAATGAAAAATAAATATATATTTTTTTATAATATTAATTTTTTGAATACGTCAATGGGTTATTTGGAATGTAGCTATATTCCTGTTTTTTGCCATTCGCTTGATTATCATTATTTTCATTAAAGAGGTCAGTTAAAGTGACTATGTTTTTTAATTTTATATGGATATTTTTTTATTCAACATATATGACAATATCAAAACCATTTTTTTCTCTTAAACCAGTAGGTGAGCCCTATGACTATTGATATCATGATCAACCAAGTAACATAGTAACCATATTTCATCTTTAGTTCTGGCATGTCCTCAAAATTCATTCCATATACGCCTACGATAAAGGTCAGTGGGATAAAGATTGTCGAGATGATGGTGAGGATTTTCATGATTTTATTCATCTCGTTGCTTTGTGTATTGAGATAGATATCTTTCAAACTCATGTTCATATCGATGAAAGTATCTACATTGTCAAGGTTTTGCGTAAGATGATCCATTATGTCTCTAAAGTACTTCCTACTTTTTGAATCGATTAATGGGTTTTTATAAAATGTTAATTTGTTGACGACATCTCTGAGTGGAAAGAGATTTTTTCTAAGATACATCAGGTCTTTCTTATTCGATTGGATTTTAACTAAGGTAGATTGAGAAGGGCTCTCCATGATCTCTTCTTCGAGGTCTTCGATATATGCGCCCAACATTTCCATAATGTCGTAGTAAGCATCGACAGTAATATCCAAAATTCGATAAAAAAGATAGTCAATATTTTTTTCGCGGATGATAGATGCAGGCGACATTATTCTTTCTCTGATGGAGTCATAATTGTCTTCATAAGACTCTCTAAAAGAAATGAGTGTGTTTTGCGTCAATATAAGAGAAACTTGTTCTTCTTCAAGGCATTTTTCAGTTTGATCCCAATTGATGGATTTAAAACATACGTATAAATAATTGTCCTCTTCCTCGACCTTGGGTCTTTGATCTACATTTAGGATATCCTCCTGATATAAGTAATGAACACTATATTTATCACATATTTGTTTGATAGCGGTGACGTCGTGCAATCCCATGATTTGAATCCAGATTTTATCACCGGTTTCTTTGGCCGCTAATATTTCTTCTATATTGGGACTATATCTGTTGTATTTTTCTGTATTGTAGCTAAAGACATCGATTTTGATATCTTCTTTTGTCTTGTGTCCTGTATATACGGGTGTTCCAGGTGGGAGACCTGTTTTACTTTTGCTCCTTTTAGGTTTTCTATTTTTACGCTGATTGGGCTTCATTATGGGAAAAGTTTAATTGCATTGCCATCTGAGATTGATTTATTGGACTTATTCAAATTAATTTTGAGACCTGCTTGGATGACAACTTCTTTATTTTCCATAGTAGGGTGAGAAGGCATAAAGGATAAATCTGGACTAATGTCAAAATCCATAAGATGCCTGTCCACAAATGCATCCACCACCGTTATCAAATGGCCGGCTATAAGCCATAAATACGAATACTCACTCCATTTTCTGTAATAATCTCGTTGTTGTCTATAGCGCGAACTCAATGGATTACCTTGTGCCAATAGCTGTAAATATTTTTTTTCTGACTGTCTATACTGATTCCTATTATAGATGAGTGTATAAGTGAGCCCACCATCTATGCCTAATGCAAGAGGTACTTTCCACCATTTTTTATTATAAATCTGACCTCCCGACGGTATCACGAGTGATAATAATGCTGCTTTGCCGGGTTTTCCTTTAAATAGAGACCAAAATCCTGCTTTATTGACAAGAGTGTCATTTTCGTTTAATGCTGAGGTGTCTATAATAATGGGTTTGCCAAAAGCATCGACATTGGGATTGTTATGGATTTGTCCTTTTATCGCTGTAGCAAACAGGGTAATCAGCATAAATATGCCATAACTTGCCAACTGGTTGATACTTTTTCTGCCCATATGGTATTTACTTTTTATTGTTCGGCCATGATGAGCTCAGTGATATTATTAAAATCATCATCATTATTAAACCTGATGACGATCGTGCCACTACCATCGATAGCTCTTTTGATATCTATAGGTGTACCTAAGTGATGACTCAGCTGATCTTTAATCTTTCTTACTTCGGGCGTAATCGTATTAGAAGTGTTGTCCTGACGTTTGTAGTTGTCTTTGGGCTGTTGATATGATTTGATCAGTGCTTCTAATGCTCGTACAGACAGATGCTTATCTACTGCTTCTTGATGTAATTTGAGTTGTAGTACCAGATCATTAATTCCTGCAAGTGCACGTGCATGACCCATGGTTAAATTTCCATCTTTGACGGAAGTCTGGATTTGTGCAGGCAACTTAAGTAATCGAACATAATTTGTCACTGTACTTCTGTCTTTGCCTACTCGCTCAGACAAGGCCTCATGTGTCAAATTGCATTCATCCATTAATCGCTGATACGAAATAGCTACCTCAAGAGCATTAAGGTCTGCACGCTGGATGTTTTCGACAAGTGCCATTTCTAGCATTTCCTGGTCATTAGCTACACGTACATAAGCTGGTATCTCTTTTAATTGGGCTATTTTTGAAGCACGCAGCCTTCTTTCGCCAGAGATAAGTTGATACTTATTATGGCCTAATGATCGTACCGTAATCGGCTGGATTAGACCGTTTGCCTGAATGGATTTAGCCAATTCCATAAGTTGATCTTGGTCAAACTCCGTTCTGGGTTGGAATGGATTCACCTCGATATTGGATGGACTGATCATCGCTATATTGTGTGTCAATTCTCTGACTAACTGATTTCGTTCAACCGGATTATTGGATTTTTCTATATTATTAAGTAATGATCTGAGTCCTTTAGATACTTCACTTTTTTTATTCATTATGATCTTTAATTTTGATATATTTTTTCAGTTTCCTGAATAGTCAAAAACTCTTTTGCAAGATTTAAAAAGTTGATAGCTCCCTTACTGCTTACATCATAGATGACGATGGGTTGTCCCAAAGATGGTGCTTCGCCTATCTTACTGTTGCGATGGATTATCGTTTCGAAGATTCGGTCAGAAATGATCGAACGAATTTCTTCAATAATCATATTAGCCATACGTAAACGCTGGTCGTACATAGAAAGCACGACACCTTCAACCTGTAGGTTTGGATTGACGGACTGCTGCACTAAGTTGATTGTATCTTTAAGTTTGCCAAATCCCTCCAATGAGAAAAACTCGCACTGTACTGGTACTAAAACAGTGTCTGCCGCAGTAAGAGCATTTAGCGTGATCAGACCTAATGATGGAAGACAATCAATAAAAATATAATCATATTCATTTTTAAGTTCTTCCAGTGCGTTTTGCATCTTAAATTCTCTGTCAGGCTGATTGACCAATTCTATTTCAGCACCTACTAGGTCGATAGATGAAGGTAAAATGTACAGATTGGGTGTATCTGTAAGGATAATACCTTCGCGTGGATCAGCGCCTTCTGTCAATGCCTCATAGGTAGTGATGGAAATTTGATCCTGCTTAACTCCGACACCTGATGTTGCATTGGCCTGTGGATCTGAGTCAATAATCAATACTTTATTATCCAGGACAGCTAATGCCGCTGCCAGATTGATTGCCATTGTTGTCTTACCTACACCGCCTTTTTGGTTTGCTATTGCAATGATTTTACCCATTTTTTTAAATCTCTATACTTTGTCCTACGTTTAATAAAATTAATTCCTTACCGATTTTTTTAAATTGTGCTTTAGCAGCTTCATGATCTATCTTGATATATCCGAATGTATCGAAATGACATCCTATAATCGTATCACATTCGATGTATTGTGCAGCAATGGCTGCGTCCTCGTATCCCATCGTAAAGTTATCTCCAATGGGTAAAATCGCAAAATCTAGTTTAGGACATGTCACCGGTATCAATTTCATGTCCATAGTAAGTGCCGTGTCACCTGCAAAGTAAACGCTTTTTTTCTCATTCCATATGACAAATCCACCTGATGGACCACCATAACTGCCATCAGGTAGCATACTCGAATGTATTGCATTGACATATTTTACTGTACCAAAATCAAAACTAAATTTTCCTCCAATATTCATCGGATGACCTTTGATACCTTTTTGACCATACCAAGAGACTACTTCAAAGCTGGAGATAATAGTTGCATCATTATTGGAGGCAATTTCCGCCGCATTCTCTACATGGTCACTGTGGCCATGCGATAAAAGCACATAATCTGCTTTAAGGTCGTTTACGTTAATTTCTGATGCTAAAGGATTTGACGTAATCATGGGATCAAAAACTAAATTCTTACTACCAAATTGCACCTGAAAACCTGATTGTCCAAGATAACGTACTGTCATGATTGTATAAGCTATGTTTTACTAATTTATATTATAGTTGCCTTATATGTGTTATGTATTGGAAACCAAATGATTTTATAAAAAATGTATATAATTAATACTGATGGTTTACCTAATACCGAACTGCAAAGGTACGATTTTTTGCTTAAATAGAAGTAAGTTGTTTGCTTTAACGCAATATTAATAAATTCTCGCTTTATCGCAAGGTGTTTTAATTGACGTTACCCATCTTGACTACTTCGATTTTGAGTTCGACAGTATTTCCGGGATTAAGTGGTAGCTCATTTATCTCTGGTATCGCTTTATGTGATGGCACACCGGCAGGAAAATTATTAATTATTCCCAATATAAGTTTTCTGATAACTGTCAGATCTGATGCTGTGATTCTGCCATCACCATTTACATCCGATGCTATAGATTGATATGATCCTTTAAATGTTTCTAACCCTAAAATATGACGTTGAATTAAAACAACATCCAGCGTGGATACATAATCAATATAATTTTTTGTGCCTTCGAGTATGACTACCGGATTAGCCATTTCCGGATACTGATCGGACGGATAACTAAATGAATATATTTGGTCAGCATTTCGCTTGATTTCTATCTTTGGGGAGGTTTCATTTTTAGGTGTTAAATAAAAATGGATGTCGCTTGCTGCCGATGGAGTTGCTTTATGGAAATCGGGGTCAAAGATAAATGTGGTAGCCAATGGCGTGATTTTCTTGCTTCTTGCAGTAGCTATCGCTTTATCTAAATCCTGAAAAAATACCGGATATTGCATGGAATGATCCGGGGCTATCACCACAAAGGACGGCGTACCATACCATGAGCCATAAATACCACTTTTAAATTCATTAGATAGGGCTGTAGCTCCACCATCTACACTGATAGCTTTCATCGTCTGGTGATATTGATTTTCGAAGGCAATTACCTCAGGGTTATAATCCGAGGGAATGGTGGTTATACTAAAGAACTCAACATCTTGTTTGCCTTCACCATAATCGATATATTTTTGCTGCCAGTATGGAGCATTAGCAATACATGGCGGACAAGTGGTAAAGAAAAATTTGATGACAACAACTTTGTTTTTATTTAGATAATCATCATACAGATTGTGTACTTGTCCGTGCGCATCTGTAACTGTAAAATCGTGCATATTTTGACTAAAAAGAATTGAATTAGCCATCATGCATAAAACGAAGGTAAGTAAGTATGCTTTCATGATCCGTTCAGTATTGATAATTATACTACAAATATATGATGTTTTATTTTATTTGTATAAAAAAATGTGTTAAAGAGGTTGAATTGTTGCAATTTTTGTATAATTGCAAGATATATTTTTATTTATGCAGATTAGAAGAGCATTGGCTGGCATTTTGATACTGATAGGTATAGGCTTTACCCTTGGATTTTGTAAGGTCGATATGTGGGGTTTTTTCGGGCACAGACTGATTAATAGGATGGCTGTATTTACCTTGCCACCCGAGCTTTTTGGCTTTTATAAAAAGCATATTGAATACATGACAGAACATGCTGTAGATCCAGACAAGAGGCGTTATGCAACTAGACACGAGGGACCAAGGCATTTTATTGATATCGACAAATGGGATAAAATCCCTTTTTCCAATGTACCCCGCGATTTTGAAGAAGCCATCATCAAGCATTGTCGTATTCGATTGGTTTCTGGTAGGGATTCCTTATATTTCGATAAGTTAATTACGGGTGATTCGGTGACTCTGACCATGAATTATATGGGAGGAATCCGACTTTCAGTTGATTATCCGACATTTGTCAAATATTGGAAAAAGGTAATTAAGCCACTCTATTATGAAGATGAATGGAGACTCTCCGGTTATGATTTTGATGAGTTATTTGGTACGACATATTTTCAAAAGAATAAAGTTGACATCTTGATTGAGGATCACTTTTCAGAACAAGGTATAGTTCCATATCAGATAGAAATGCATCTAACAAAGCTCACTTACGCATTTGAAAAGAAGGATTTACAGTCTATTTTACGACTTTCAGCCGAATTTGGCCATTATATTGCTGATGCACACGTACCATTACATACAACCGAAAACTACAATGGGCAGTTGACTAATCAGGTTGGTATTCATGCCTTTTGGGAATCTGCTATTCCCGAGATGTTTGCTGAGAAAGAATTTGATTTTTTTGTCGGGAAGGCAGAGTATATTGAAAATCCTAAAGATTATATC
The DNA here is from genome assembly GCA_964501555.1 of uncultured Aureispira sp. Classification (GTDB taxonomy): domain Bacteria; phylum Bacteroidota; class Bacteroidia; order Chitinophagales; family Saprospiraceae; genus OLB9. The sequence continues at coordinate 84,770 of CAZCTQ010000005.1, forward strand.
TGGCAGATTATTACGAAGGCGCACAGTCATTTAGACAGTGTGCTTGCGATAGAGCTGAGGCTGAGCAAAACTTTTGACAGTGATAAGCAATTCTGCTATGATGAGCGACTCGGCAGGACAGTTCGTATGCAATGCCGTGAGTATGTAGAAGCGTACATGCGTGCGATGGGCAACATGGTCGAGGAACAAATGCGTTCAAGCATCATTGCCGTTGGTTCATTGATTTATACAGCTTGGGTCAATGCAGGTCAACCAGTTTTGGATGCAGATAGTCAGTTTGAAGTTTATTCACCTCCGATAGTACCTGATGTTAATGTTAAAACACGGGAGCATGAGTGATGAATAGGGTAGGAAGCTAAAAGTTTGATATAGATTAAATAGATATAATTCAGATTATTACACATGCTAAAAACTTACAAAAAATCAGGGCGTATATTACATTAAGGATTTATTCTCTTCTCTTTTCTGAATAATAATTATTTATTGGCTAATTCTTGCATTTATTTGTTGAATCTACCAATCTAAGATTATTAATGGTTATCTTTGTGTATTAATAGAAAGAATAGAAATTTAGTTATTGTTAAACTAGTTTTTCTACAAATGCTTAAACTAATTTTTCATTAAAAATGGCCATTCGTTTTTATTAAAGTAGATGTAAAGGTAGTGTATTATCAATTCTTTACCAGCTTACTAAATTGATAAATAACATAGAATTATGGCAATAAAAATAACAGGTATAGGCAGTTGTATTCCCGATAAAGTTATTAAAAATAGTGCATTTTTAAATCATGAATTTATGAATGCGGATGGCAGTCCTATGACTGATTCCACTGCCTCAATTATTGAAAAATTTAAAGATATCACTGGTATCTATGAACGACGATATGCTGCGGATGATGCGACCGCTTCTGACCTTGCCTTCCATGCGGCAAAAAATGCTATTTTGGACGCTGGTATTGATCAAGAAAGTTTAGATTACATTATCGTTGCTCAAAATTATGGTGATGTAAAGTACAATCTATCACAAAGTGATGCTGTGCCCAGCTTAGCATCTCGTGTTAAACATCTACTAGGTATTCAAAACCCATCTTGTGTTGCTTATGATATAATTTTTGGTTGTCCAGGCTGGTTACATGGTGTTATTCAAGCCTATGCTTATATACAAGCGGGAATGGCAAAGAAATGTTTGGTGATAGGAGCTGAGACCTTGTCTCGGGTAATAGACTCCAATGATCGAGATTGTATGATTTTTAGTGATGGTGCAGGAGCTACTATAATTGAGGTGGATACTCATGCTAAGGGAGGAATCATTGCACATCAATCAGCCACTTTTAGCAATAAAGAAGCCTATTATTTAACCTTTGAGTCATCTTGTAATAAAAACAAGGATTCAGGTACGCGATATATCAAAATGGACGGAAGGAAAATTTACAATTTTAGTTTATTAAATGTTCCTTCAGCGATGAAAAGTTGTCTTGAAAATAGTGGTGTAGATATTAAAGATATAAAAAAAATATTCCTCCATCAAGCAAATGAGAAAATGAACAATGCTATTTGCGAAAGATTCTATAAGCTTTATGATATGGATATTCCGGAACATATTATGCCGATGAGTATTTCGTATTTAGGAAATAGCTCCGTAGCTACCTTACCCACTTTATTAGATTTGGTAAAAAAGGGGCATCTTAAAAATCAAAAATTGTCATCTGGTGATATTATTTTAATTGCTAGTGTCGGTGCCGGTATGAATATTAACGCAATAGTATATCAATTCTAAGGTACACATTGTAACTTCTTGGGTATAAAATAGGGAAATTATTTGCATAGCCAACCTACTTATACCCATTATACATTCAAATTAGCCCAATCCTTATAAAAAAATAGCAAATCTCTGCGTTAGAAAGCCTCACTATAGCTAAGGCTATGTTTACGTTTTATGCCTTGATATTTATTGTTTTTTCTACTAAATCTTTGGATCATTTAAAAATATAATGAGTATTAAATTGATTTAGCACATAAAAAGTGCTATCAAAATGCGTATCAAATTTTTTTTAACTATTTTAAAGTTTGTTGATAACCATCGTTTAAAATTGACAAAAAATAAAGCTTAGGTACAAATCAAAGAGTCGATTTATTCCAATTCCCTGAGATACAGCTGTATAGTGTTTTTTAGGCCTAAATATAGTGCATCACATATGACGGCATGACCGATGGACACTTCTAGTAAATTTGGAACATGGTTCTTAAAATATCTTAGGTTATCTAAATTAAGATCGTGACCTGCATTAATACCTAGGGCTATGGAATCGGCATATTGAGCCGCTTTAGAAAAAGGAGATATGGCTTTTTCTTTGTTGGTGTTAAATTCGTGTGCGTATGGTCCTGTATAGAATTCTATCCGGTCAGCTCCCACTTCTTTAGCTGCATACAGCCGGTCCTCTATTGGGTCGATAAACAAACTCACTCTTATGCCGGCATCTTTGAGTCTCTGGACTATATCTTTAAGAAAAGCCTTATGAGTTATGGTGTCCCATCCATTATCCGAAGTTAATGCTTCAGGTAAATCAGGCACAAGAGTACATTGGTGTGGTTTGTTTTTGATAACTAGGGATAAAAACTCCTCTGATGGATAACCTTCTATATTAAATTCAGTCGTTACGATATTTTTTAGTAAAGGAATATCGCTGTACTTGACGTGTCTCTGGTCAGGTCGCGGATGGACAGTAATACCTTGTGCACCAAATTTTTCACAATCCTGAGCTGTTTTTAACAAATCTGGTTGGTTAGAACCTCTGGAGTTGCGTATTAAAGCGATTTTATTGATGTTTACACTAAATAATGTCATGATCGAGCGAGCTTTATAGGTTTGTAATAATGATTAGGAATCGCTCAGTTTTTTGTTATTGATGACATCTCTGATTTGAGCTGCTTTTTCATAGTCTTCTCTAGCGAGAGCCGCCTCAAGTAGCTTTTCTAAGCTAGACAAACTCATGTCTTCTATCGTTTCTGCTTTAGACTTTTTAGGTTTACTGGCAGGTTTTTCTTCATCTTCTTCATCTAAGATTACACCTGCGCTTTCCATTATAAATTCGTAGGTATAAATCGGACATTCGTATCGTACTGCCATAGCGATTGCATCTGATGTACGGGCATCAATCTGGATGACGTTACCATGCTGTTCGCAAATCAACTGGGCAAAAAATATACCATCCAGTAGGTTGTTGATGATGACTTCTTTGAGTTCTATTTTGAAGGCATCTAGTGTGTTTTTAAATAAATCGTGGGTTAAGGGTCTGTTGGGATTCATATTTTCTAAAGCTACTGCAATGGCCTGGGCTTCAAAGCCACCTATAATAATGGGTAGTCTTCGCTTGCCATTTTCTTCTCCCAATATAACGGCGTAATTGTGCGACTGGGTCACGCTATGGGAAAGAGCCATAATGGATAATTTTATCTTCTTCATTCTTAAATTTATGAATCCGTTATTTATTACATTTTAAATAAAACAATATTTGTTATGTTTAGCATCATCTTTGTACTTATATAACTATATTTCTTGCAAATGTGTTTCACATTAGTGTTGATATTCACCATAAATCGCTTTAACAAATGGACCATTCAGAAAGGTCTCTGTCTCTAACTCACTCTGAAGTATGGTGCCTTTCCAGTTATTGGTTAGCATCATATAGGCTACTTCGCACAGTGGTGCAGCAGTTGTAGTCTGGATAGCTCTTAATTTTTTGTTACCTACTTTACTTGGTTTGATTCGGTACGATTTTTCATTGGAGTGGAGTTTCCCTTGGCTATCCCTGCCAGTGACAGATGCATAAACGATCACAAGATCATCTTCTACGCTTGGAATTTGATCCATCATCGTTTTTTGTAAAATCTTAATTTTATCCTCGCCATCACTAATGCCCTTCAATGTTTCTTTTACCCAGTTATAGTGACCTGGATATCTTAGCGTTTTATAATCAAGATTAGTTACTTTTCCTGCAAATGCATCTGGTAGGTCAGCAGCTCCTCCGGAAGTATAATTATCCTCATATGTTTCTCCGTCAATAATGATGGTATCTAATCCCGAAAGCGCAGGTACGTTAATTTTTTGAGCATTTCTTACTACTTCTGCATCCTTGAGGTATTCAGTAGCAACACCGATAGGACTCCAAGTAAATGCATAAAAATGTGGTGCACGAGCATGCTGACTTATAGCACCTACCTTCATCTGTATAGAATCTGCCTGTGTCACATTAAAGTCACTACAAAATTCTTTAAATAGCTGACTGGCAAGGATATTGATAAAACCTGGTGCAAGTCCTGTCTGCAATACAAAGGCGGTGTCGGCATCTTTGGCCAATTCTTTGACTTGGTTAGTTTCTGCGACATATTCTGTAAGATTAGCGTAATGACAGTGATGTTTTTTAGCAAGTCCAGCAATCCTCGGTGCTTGGCTTCCTGGAAGACAATCGAGGATAACATCACACTTTTCAAGTATAGCTTCTATCTCTGCATTGCTTCCCTCAGCTGGCATTAATACTGTGTGTACATTGGCTGTATGTGTACATCCTTCGGTAACAAAATTGGCTGCCTTATTTAAAGCTGCCTGCGATATGTCACCAAAATATATTGATGCATCCAAAATATCAAATTCGGATAAAATAAGGCCTGCAGCCTGTCCAATGCCACCACTTCCTGCTATAAAAATATTTGCTTTCATCGTATTAATTGTAAACTTAAATTATTATATGTTTTTATTTGGGTGTGCAAAGGTAACTTTTTTTTCTTTTTTTTTGAAATATAAGCTCATTACTAACTACAAAATATTATTAATCGTGGTTGATTTAAATAGCTGATTTTATGAATAATAACATATTATAAAAATACATAACTTATAAATGTTTTAAAATTAGATAATAAAAATATTAAAAAAAATTTTAATATGTTGTTTGAATGCTATTATCTTTGCGGAGTAAAATAATTGTTGCTTATAGATTGATATTTACTTAAACATCCATTAAAGGCGCACTTTAGTGATAATAGAGAGACAGATCGGGTACTTTGGACTTTTTAATCTGCCAGTTAATTCTATAATTTTGATGTTAAATACCATTCAAGCCATAAATATTTTATCCCAGGAGTATTTTTTAAAAACCGATTATTGATTGTATTATGGCTCTCAAAAAGCAAAAACCGAAGGCGGCTACTACGAGTCGATTCAACTGGAAAGATGAACGAATTCCTAAAATCATAGGTGTTGTTTTGATTTTAGCTTCAATTTATTTAGCTATCGCATTTATTTCCTATTTATATACATGGAAAGTCGATCAGGACAAGGTACTTAAGTTTTCGTGGGGTATGTTATTTCAAGGTGATTTAAGTGTACAAAACTGGCTTGGACGATTAGGAGCTATTATTTCTAATATGTTTTTTTATTGGGGTTTTGGGCTTCCGTCTATGATTTTTGTAGTGATGCTTATCAGATTTGGGTTTGATCTTATCAGAAAGCGACCATTGAAGCCATTTTTGATTTTTGCTAGAAACTCATTAGTGATTATGGCATTTTTTTCATTATTACTTGAGTTTTTGTTTCGTAGATCAGAGTTTACTTGGGGAGGCGCATTTGGCGAAAGTACCGTTTTTTGGTTGAGTAATTTCCTGGGTCAGATAGGGTTGTTCCTTTTGATATTGTTTAGCATGGGTGCATATATTATGTGGCGATATAATCCAAGTTTAGAGCATTTGACCTTTGCTAACCCATTGGAAAATATTAAAATGCCATCTATGGATTTCTTTAAGGGAATTGAAGATAGTGAGATAAAGCAATCAGCAAAACCGACTAAAAAGGATATTTTGGCAGATGCGATAGATGGCTTATTTAAAAGACCAGATCATGATTTAGACGTACATAGAAAAGAAGTAAAAGCTACCCAACAAGATGCTGAGGTAGATGTAGTGCCTAGTGGTCAAGAATTGGAACTTGACTTAACAGGTCACAAGGCTCCTATTAGCTCGGTAAAGCCTCAAGTCAGCCACAAATTAGAAATTGATGAGCCGGAAATGGAAATATCTGTAGAAGATGATTTCGAGATGGTCATGACAGAAAATGATTTAGCTAGAGTTCCTGTAAGTCCTGAGTCAGAAATTGAAGCTGTTAAACTGGAGGATGATCTCGAACCCTATGATCCAACCCTTGATTTGTCGAGGTATAAGTTTCCAACCACAGAATTGCTATTAGAATATGCTGACCAAAAGGTGGAAGTGGATAGAGCCGAATTGGAAGCTAACAAAGATCAGATTATTGCGACGTTGCTCAATTATAAGATAGAGATTACTAAAATCCGTGCGACCATAGGTCCTACAGTGACCTTATATGAAATTGTCCCTGCGCCCGGTGTTAAAATATCTAAGATTAAGAATCTGGAAGATGATATAGCTTTGAGTTTGTCAGCTCTAGGTATCCGTATTATTGCACCAATTCCGGGTAAGGGCACTATAGGTATAGAAGTACCAAATAAAAACAAGCAGGTTGTGGCATTGAAAGAATTATTACTTTCAGAAAAATTTACTCAGTCAAAGATGGCTCTACCGATAGCATTAGGTAAGACTATTTCTAACGAAGTATTTGTTGCTGACCTAGCTAAGATGCCACACTTATTAGTAGCTGGTGCTACTGGACAAGGAAAGTCGGTTGGTATTAATGCCATCCTCATGTCTATTTTGTATAAAAAGCACCCTTCACAGGTAAAACTCGTATTGATAGACCCTAAAAAGGTGGAATTATTTCCTTATGGATCTCTGGATCAGCATTTTCTTGCTTTCCTTCCAGATCAGGATGAGCCGATTATCACTGAAACTTCTAAGGTGATCAATACATTGAATTCTCTATGTATAGAAATGGACAGTCGTTATGACTTGTTAAAGAAGGCGCGTGTTAGAAATATCAATGAATATAACGAAAAATTCACGGAGAGAAAGCTTAATCCGAATGATGGACATAAATTCTTGCCGTACATCGTGCTAGTGATTGATGAGTTTGCAGACCTGATTATGACAGCTGGTAAGGAGGTTGAAATGCCGATCGCGCGATTAGCACAGCTATCAAGAGCGATAGGAATTCACCTCATTATAGCCACGCAAAGACCATCTGTAAATATCATTACTGGTATTATTAAGGCTAATTTCCCTGCAAGATTAGCATTTAAGGTGACATCTAAAATTGATTCTAGAACGATCCTAGATGGTGGTGGTGCAGATCAATTGATCGGTGCAGGCGATATGTTGCTGTCCATCGGTAGTAATAATGTAAGATTGCAATGTGCTTTTGTTGATACACCGGAGGTGGAAAATGTGATACAGCATATTGCTAAGCAGCAAGGATTTCCGGAGCCATTCTATTTGCCTGAATACAAAGGTGATGATGAAGGTGGTAGCAATGCCGGAGATATCCGATTCTCTGATCTGGATGAAAATTTTGAAGAAGCAGCAAGACTTATTGTTTCGTCTCAGCATGGCTCTACATCTTTGATACAACGCAAAATGCAGCTCGGATACAATAGAGCCGGGAGGATCATGGATCAAATGGAACAGTTGGGAATCGTAGGTCCGGCACAAGGCTCTAAGCCAAGAGAAGTACTGTTTTTCTCAGTAGAAGAATTGAATCAGTTTTTAATAGCAATAAAGAATAAATAGTTTCTAACTATTTTTTTTGAATAGGACCTTAGAAATGTCTGTATGAGTTTATCTTGTACGGGCATTTTTGTTATAAATAAAATATTAGAAATTCTTTTTGCAATGGATTCAAATGTTCCAGCATGACTTCGTCCATATCATACTCTTCATTAATCCAGAAGGGCAGATAACTCTCTACACGTTCTTGAAGGTTGTTATTGGGAAATAACTTAGATTTAAAGTTCTTGAGCTGATTGAGTTGTGTTTCTTCGGCTTTTTTGATGCTTCTCTTAATACGATTTTCTAAATTTTCAACGGTCTTTACAGTTTTATGTGCTTCTGCTAATACGGATGGCTCTAAGGTCGGATCGATATGTTTTGCCTTTTCGGCTATCTCGAAAAACACTTGCATTATTGCTTTTGATTCCTGTTTTAAAATGAACTCACTATCAGTATTCTTCTCTATATAATCGTTGATAAGCTGGTATTCTTCCTTCCATATATCGCTTTCTTTGAGTGCAAGTTTATCCATTGTTTTTTGGATGTATTTTGGAAGAAATAATACAGAATTCCTTCTGATTAATACCGGATAGAATACGTTAAAAGCCTGAAATTGGCGTTTTCTTTCCAGCCAGTATGCGAGTTCACCACCACCGCCTATATAAGCTATATTAGGTAACGTATATTCCTCAAATATCGGTCGCATAACGACGTTTGGGCTGAAGCGCTCTGGATAAGCGTTGAGATGTTGGATTATTTCCTGTTCTGTAAACTGTAAATTGCTATTATTGACTTTATACAGATTTCCATCCTTATATAAGCGTTCTCTTGAATGGTCTTTGATATAAAAGAGATTGATGTCGCGTACATATGCTTGAGGCGTAAAATTGTGTAATTTTTCCAGCGATTCCTGAGTAGTAGTGACTAATGTTTGACTGATTTGTTGGGTAATTTCTCTTTGCATCACAGGTATGAATGCTCGTTTTAGACGGCTATCGTCCATATTCAAGACGATAAGTCCATATTTGCTAAAGAATGCATTTACCCATTTTTTTACGAACTCGTTGTAGTTGTCTGCATGCTCCAAAGCTTCTGTAAAAATGGTATTTATTTTTTCTGCTTTTTGAGTATTTCCTGTGATTTTAGAAAACTCCTCTATGACTTCCTGTAAACCTTCTGTAGTAAATCTACCTACAGAACCTGATCCCGCATTGTCCCAAGTGATAGTTTTACCAAATAAATTGACAGATTTTACTTCGTCAAAATCATGATCTTCTGCACCATTAATAAAAACGGGGACGAAATGGTACGCTGGATAAGTCTTGTTAAGTAGTGTTGCAAGGTGTATAGCAGAGTATATTTTATAAAAATAGTATCCCGGTCCGCCTAATAAACTCGGCTGATGTGCTGTGACGATCGTAAAAGTATTTTCATCTTTTAATTTCTCAATATGTTTGGCCTGGACTTTAGTAATAGGGATGTTTTTATATTGGTCAGCCAGTACTTCTTGTAGTATAGTTCTATTGACAGGATACTCTTTTCTTGTATCAGCTGCTGCTTTCAGGCCTTCGATAGTGGGTTGAAATAGTATGAAATCCTTAAGCTGGTCAGCATGTTCTTGGTAATAAACGTCTTTGTATGCCAGTTTATTAATGTCGTGAAAAGGAACTCTGGATATCTGCATAATGCTACTGCAATTTATGGCCTCTTTTATAAAATATTCTCCTTTTTAACCGTTAAGAGCTTATTTTGTTTAACCAAATATTTTTGCTTTGAAACAATGATGGGTTTATTGGTTATTAATTTTGACAATATTGTTATTATGCAAGGTCCACATTTCCGGATTTTTACTTCTATTGCTGATGATTTTTTTTAATGTTGACAGATTGCTATCTCCTTTGGATTGCTGTAGCAATTCAAGATATTTTTTATCCTCTATGATTCGTTTTTTGATGGCTTTTCTTCCATGAGCCATGTCACCATGTCCCGTAATAAGGTGATTGATCGCAGGATATTTTTCTAAGATGGCGATGGATTTATCCAATGTTTGTTGATAAGCATGGTAATTATGGTCAATAATTGGAATTTCGATATTGCTAAGATAATCGCCACATATCCATGTGCCTAATTCAGGAATTAAAACAAATATAGCATCTGCAATATGTCCTGGTGCGAGATAAAAATGAAATATTGTTTCATCTATAACGATAGTTGTATTATCATTTTCTATGGGATATTGGATTGTTGGATATGCAATAGGATAGCTACGCTCTATGTACCACGTATTGTCAAAATCTCGGATTTGTTTTATAATAGTTTCTTTATGTTGATTATGTTGCAATGCGCTTGATGCAATTGTCGTAGCATTTGGAAATGCGCCGTATCCAATAATATGATCATAGTCCGAATGCGTAAAAATAAGATATTGGTTATGATGAGGGTAGTTATTTTGAACAAAGGATTTTAGATATTCTACTTCATTAGGCAGCCAGTTTGGATCAATAATGACGATGGTGTTTTGCAAAGCTATGACTGTTGAAGTCGTCCTATACAGTGCACTTTCAAAGACGGTTATATTGTTGTCAGCATATTGAATTTTCATATTAATATCTAAAAAAATACAGTCGGCACATAAAACTGCTATACCAACTGTATTTTATTTTATAAAGACATAATTTTAAAATTATTACTCTATTTCCTTCACGATTCTGTCAGCGTGATATATATACTTGAGTGCGGCATAAATACCTCCTGCGTGTACACTCACGGTGCGGTTCAGTTCGTCATCAAATATAAAGTTACCAGGTAGAGATTCGATATTTCCGTCAAAGATAAGACCGACGGCTTCTCTATTTTTGTTTATCAATGGGCTTCCACTATTACCACCTATGATGTCGTTAGTAGAGACTGTATTGAACGGTGCCTTTAGTAATTCCATAGGTGGATTGAGCCATCTGTTTGGCAATGACCACGGAAATTGTTTTTTAAATGAATAATATCTATCATACAACCCAAAGAAAGTAGTGTTGGGTGGTGCGATAGTTCCATTATAGTTATAACCCTTGATGACACCGTCAGATATCCTCAGCGTAAAAGTAGCATCCGGTGGCAACTGATCACCATAAATCTTGAATGCCTGATTTGCAATTTTAGCTTCTAGATTTTTTCTTGAGGTTTCAGTAGATTGTGCCAGATTTGTCGCTTCTTTATATTTAGGTACAAAGATGGCAGCTGCTTCTAATAAAGGATCTTTTTCGGAAGCTATCTTATCTTCCTTTTCAAAAAAGCTTGTAACAAATTTTTCATCTGTAAATTTGGTCTTACTCAATAGATAATCTACATATTCATTGATATTTCTTTTACCCAGTACCTTTTGTAAGGTCATATCACCGGGATAGATATCTTCTTTGATTTCATTTAAAGCCATTACAAATAAGTTTTTCTGATCTTGGTCTTTTATAGATTCCAGTTTACCAAGGATGATTGTTTTTAGACGATCTTTTTTTGACTGGGATTCTTTTTTAGCTACAAGTTCTTTATAAGCTTCAAGATCGTGCATGACTGACAAAATATTACCTCTGAATGGGCTCGGGCTTAAATCTACACTTGCCCATCCTAATGGTCCCATTGCTTTGTATTGTTTAGCGATTTCATCCCAGTAATTGAGTCCTTTAGATTTAGAGCGGATATAATTTTCCATCTCGACTTTTCTACCAAATAGAGCAGGATCATTAAGCCCTTTTGTGATGCCACCATATACTTTCATAGAGTTGGCGATATTAGCTATTCGATTGAGCATTTCCTGTGCTTCATACTCTTTAGTAGGATCATCTTTGATCGCATTATACTTGGTCATCATGTAGTCATTTCTGTTTTTTAAAAACTTGTACATAAATGGATATCGATAGTCTCGATCATATTCAAGCTGAGCAACAGTGCGGTAACGTTCTGTTTTTCCCGGATTTCCAACTACAAAAACAGGTTCGCCTTCCGCGGCACCATTTTTATTAAATTTTAGATAATTGGCGGAAGTATTAAGTGGTTTGCCATCTTCGTCGTATGCACGCCAGAAGGTAGCATCAAGATTGTAGCGAGGATAAGTAAAATTATCAGGATCGCCACCAAAAAATCCAAGATCAAGCTCAGGAATCCATACCAAACGGATATCGTTATAACGTTTATATCCATAGATAGAAAACTTGCTACCGCTATAAAACGTGACGACTTGTGTTCTCAGGTCTTGCCATTCGGGTTTTTCTTTATACGATTTTTCTATTTCGTCTATCGCTTGCTTTTGCATACTAACTCTTTCTTCATCAGTTTTGGCTTTTTTAATTTTATCCATAACTAATGACGTGATATCAGCATCCATAATCATTTGCTCTACGAAGAGGCCGGCAGCTTTTCTTTCATCTGCAAGTGTAGCGGCATAAAATCCGTTTTTATCAAAATTTTCTCCTTCTTTCTGGAGCTTCGTCACGACATCGCGAGAACAATGGTGGTTAGTCATGATCAGACCATTTTCGGATATAAAAGAAGCACTACACCAAGAAGCAAACTTAAGAGAAGATTTGCGGACATAGTCAAACCATTCATCTTTAACGTCCATGCCATAGGTCTCTTTAAGCCATTCTTTAGGTGGATTTTCAAAAGTCCACATTTTACCAAAGTCATGTGGACTGGCTTTTTTCTGTGCTTGCATATTTAAACTAAATGCAAGACCAATTAATAAACTAAAAACTACTGTTTTGCTCATTGTTTAAAATGATTTAGATATAAAAAAATTAAACTGTAAAATTATACTGTTTTTTTGATTTTTAAACTATAGAACGTTGTATTTCGACCAGTATACATATTTTATCGGTTGTTTGAAGATATTGATTTACTAAATTGACCTACTATGGAAAAAAAAGTCTATGAGAAATTTATTATAAATGAAAATGATAGAATAGTATCTGGAATCGTTAACATAAATTATTAATAAATTGACTAAAATCACCTTCATTATTTTGGTCAATACCTTAAAAATTCTTTCCTTTGCGGGTATTTTATAAACATCATAAAAATTTAATTAATGAGATATTTAAAATTAACACTTTTGCTTGTAGGAATGATAAGTTTAGGTACAAGCTGTGTAAGTAAGAAAAAATTGAACGAAGCAAATGCAGCTTTGGAAGCTACAAAAAATTTACTTTCTGACTGTGAGCAAAAGACAAAGATGCTACAGGGACAAGTTGATGATCTTACTGCTAAGCTTGATATGGCAAACAAGAATCTCAAAAAAGCTAATGACGACTTAGCAACTGCTAATATGAAATTAAAGTCTGCTGAAGATCAATTGTTAGTATTAAGAGGTAGCCAAAACAGCCTTCTTGAGCAGTTAAACTCTGCTTCTGTCATCAACAAAGCAGGTGCTGAAAGTATCAAGAAATCTTTAGAAGCTATCAGCCAGCAGAGTAGCTATATAGCTGAGTTGACTAAGAAAATGCAGTACAAAGATTCTGTTAACTTAGCTTTAGCAATGAATCTAAAGAAGTCTCTTAAAGATTTTAATGACAAAGACGTATCTATCGAAGTTAAGAAGGGTGTAGTTTATATTTCTCTTTCTGATAATATGCTTTTCAAAACAGCTTCTTATAACATCAATACAGGTGCTATGAATGTTTTAGGTAAAATAGCATCTATCCTGAATGACCAGAAAGATCTTGACATCCTTGTAGAAGGTCATACAGATAATGTACCTATGACTGGTGAGTGCGTTACTGATAACTGGGATTTAAGTTCTAAGAGAGCTTTAGCTGTTGTTAAGACACTTCAGAGTAAATATAAAGTTGATCCTGCAAGAATGACAGCTGGTGGTAGAGGTGAGTATGCACCTAAAACTACAAACAAGACTGTAGGTGGTAGAGCTGAAAATAGAAGAACAGAAATCATCGTTTTACCTAAATTAGATCAGTTCTTCAAGCTAATGGAGGCACCTAAGGGTAAATAATCAATGGAAGATATGTCTTCTTTTGAAGATGCTTAGAAATAAAAAAGGGGAATCTTTTAATTGAAGATTCCCCTTTTTTATTTCTATGATTTTGAAGTTGGCCTATAAGATTTTCTATAAATTACTGTTTAATTTTCGTAACCGAAATATTTAAGCATCTGGTCATCATCACGCCAGTTTTCCTTGATTTTGATATTGAGGTCCAGAAAGGTATGGACACCAAAAAAAGCTTCTATTCCCTGGCGGGCTTCAATTCCTAATTTTTTGATGGCTGAGCCACCTTTACCGATCAGGATCGGTTTTTGTGATTTTCTGTCCACGTAGATGTCGGCATAAATTTTAAGTAAAGGAGCTCCATTTTTATCATGTTCTTCCTTAAATCTGGTGACGATGACTTCGCAGGAGTAGGGTACTTCTTGTTTGTACAGTTTGAGAATCTGTTCTCTTATAATCTCGGATACAAAAAAGCGCTCTGAACGGTCAGATAGGTCGTCTTTAGGATAATAAGGTGGTCCTTCTGGAAGTGCTTGAAGGACAGTGGTTAAAATTAGATCCGTATTGATTTTTTGTTCCGCCGAAATTAAAAATACTTTATCAAATGGGACCATATTCATCCACTTTTCTGCTAATGCAGCCTTAACATCGTCTTTATCCTGATCTATTTTATTTATGATCAGATACTTTGGAACCGTTGCATTTTTCAAAGCACTAATGATGCGTTCTTCCCCAGTATATTGTTCGTATATGTCTGTAACAAAGAGGATAATATCAGCATCTTCAAATGAAGAAAAGGCAAATTTATTCATTGAGCTTTGCATACCATACTGAGGTGTGTCAATCACTCCCGGTGAATCAGAAAATACTATCTGATAATCATCTTCATTGAGCAGACCAAAAATACGATGTCGTGTCGTCTGTGGTTTGCTGGTGGTAATGGACATCTTTTCGCCGACAAGGAGATTCATAAGTGTGGACTTTCCTACATTAGGATTGCCGACGATATTAACAAAACCTGATTTATGGGTATTCATTGGTGTATTTTTAATGGGTTATTCATAATTGCTTCTAACATTTCCATCACTAAATAAGGCTTCATTGTACGCCACGACAGATTGTTAAATCGATTTCCAAAGTGCATATAATTGTGTAGTCTGTATTTGGACATTTCAAGGCTGACATGATCATATGTGTTAATCAGGCATATCCACCCTTTGTCATCTCTGATATCATCGTACCACTCTTCATAATAGCAATCCTCATCACCATGAAAATTGAGTACGTTTTCGCATATAATCGCAAATTTATTAATGTTGTTTTTATTTAAAATGTCTGCAAATTCTCGTTTTAAAAACATTATATCATTATATAAAGCATCGTTCCATTCGCCAATAAGTTCAATTATAGCGAAATGGGTTTTGTAATTGGCATATAGTAATTTGCCATATAATGTTTCTGATCCAAAATAATCCCATTGCGGGTGGATATAGTAGTTATATACCTTGTTACTAAATAGAAATTCATCATACACACAGCCATGAAAAGGCGATTTTTTATCATTTTCAGCGGTATATTCATCCCTCCATCCCCACCATGGTTCGATATCGTGCATTACATTAAATTTACAGATGTAGTATTTAAAATGAATATTTTTCTTTTTTGTTCAAATTGATAAATGATTATCTGTCAGAAATCTTTGTCTATTTTTTACAAATTATAAGGGAAACATTGTATAAAATTATTTGACAATTGATTTGTTACCTTGTTGAGTTGTTAATATGATAGAAGACATTGACATTTGTTTTGTTTTTGAAAGTAGCATTATTCGATTTTTACAACCTTCGTTTCCGGATGTTTTTCTAACCAAGATTTAATGATTTGATCACACTCAGGATTGAAAGGTACATATTGTATGATATCTTTCCAGTCTTCAGGGGATTGATTTCTTTCATCTATAGATAAGTATCCAAATCCCTTGTAGTGCCCATCGGCTACTAGTATGATGCCTGCTTCTTCCGCTACTCTTCCAGTAGTGATGATAAAAAAAGACTCATCAAAAGTCTTTTTAATGTGATCTATCGCTAATTGCGCGCGGTCATTATAGATTTCCGCTGGTTCTGTTTGCTGACATGCACCCAGACAAGTACCTGTCTGGTAGTAAAAACAACTGCCATTTAATTCGTAAATGCCAGTCATACCAGGACAAAGTGTTGCTATTTCGGTGATATGGTGCAGGTGTGCACGCGCCGAATTTTTAGAAGAATAAAAATTGAGGATATTTTTATTTTGACGGGTTTTTATGGATGATTTTTCCCAATTGAAACATAGATATCCTCGGTCATCCAAATAGTAATAAATAAAATATGGATATTCACGGGATCGCTGTACCTTATTAATCTCCGGTTGATGCGCTTTGATTTCTGTGCTTTCCATCAACAAGGCAAGTAACTCTGAGCCGGTAATATGATAGGTGATATCAGCTACGCGGTTGATAAGTTTTTCAGTCTTTTGGTCGTGACCATTGAAGTGCTGTAAAACTCTTTTTTTGATATTGATACTCTTACCTACATAAATGACCGTACCATGCGTATTATACATATAGTAAACGCCAGTGTTTTCGGGTAGAGACTCGATTTGTTCTGTAGATATATTTTGAGGAAGCTTAGTGGTCTGGATACTTTGTCGTATCAGTTGTAATGTCGTAAATCGCCCCTGTTCGTCAGATAAAATCCTGCTAAGGATGTCTGTAGTCGCCATAGCATCATCCAAGGCGCGATGCCTTGCATTGACATGAATGTTAAAGTGTCGAATCAAATTGCCAAGGCTGTAAGATCGCAATCCTGGGAAATGTTTTCGGCTAAGTACGACCGTACATAGTAATTCCTTCGTAAATGTATAACCCAAAGTTTTGAATTCCTCTCTCAGAAAGTTGTAATCAAATCGGACATTATGTGCTACAAAAACAGCATTTTGGGTCATTTCCACCACTTGCTTAGCTATTTCGTAAAATTTTGGAGCATTGGCTACCATATCGTTAGTTATCCCTGTGATGCGAGTGATATCATAAGGAATTGATCGTTCAGGATTGATTAGCGTACTAAAGGTATTGATGATTTTTACGCCGTCGTACAGGACGATACCTATTTCTGTGATTTTGTCTCTTCCAGCCATTCCGCCTGTTGTTTCTATATCTACTATGGCAAATAATCTGGATGACATAAGTTCAATATTTGTAATGTATAAATAGAATATTATTAGTGATATAACTAATAAACATGGTTACTTCTTAGGAAATGCCAACAATAGTCAATTGCTACATCATGCGTTCCATAAAATGTAGCAATTCTTTTTCCATGATGTTAAATTCCATGTCTGCATTAAAGATTGCTATCATTTTATCTAATAATTCCTGTTTTTGTTCGGGAGTAGGGTAGTACACACCTTTATAATCAAGTATGGATTCAAATGCTTGATAGTCTGTCATAGTATCAAACTCAGCATACATTTTATCATATGTTTCATTGCCTACTCTTACGCGGATATAGTCTTTTTCTGCATCGGAAAAATCCATGTCCACATTTGAAATATAAATCAGTAGGAAAGCCAAAAATTCGTTATAACTCCACTTTAAATTACTCATTATTTATAATATTTAAAAAGTATAATGTTTAAAAAGTCGAATTTGTTTCCAAACCAAAGCATTGTGTTACAAAAGATACACTATACTGAATTGTTAAAGTGCTGATTTTGTTATGGTAACAGTGACTCCAGTTTTTTTAATACTTTAGAAATTCCTTCTTTATCAGATCCTCCTGCAGTAGCATAGAATGGTTGTCCACCTCCACCGCCACCTACTTCTTTTGCGAGGTCAGAGATAATTTTTCCGGCATGCCAGCCTTTATTTTTGGATGTGTGTTCAGCTATACTCAGCATAATTGTAACCTTGTCTTCATTTTCAAGACACAATAATACTACGCCATCTTTCACTTCATTGAGGATATTTACGGATAATGTTTTAGCAGCTTTAGCATCTACATTATGTAGATGACTTTTAATGATTTTTACATTTTGGTAAGTTGTTGCGGCAGCGATCAAGTTGTCCTTTAATCCAGCAGCCTGAGCAATCTGTAATTTTTCGATTTCTTTTTGCATCTCTTTATTATCATCAATGAGATCAGCTACGTTTTTAGGTGTATTGTTATTGTTTTTGAAAAATGATTTAATCGCATTCAAGTCTTTGAGCTGCATATTGATATATTTTTCAGCAAAATCGGCAGTTACTGCTTCGATACGACGTACACCAGCTGCAATACCGCTTTCGGATGTGATTTTAAAGTAGCCTATCTGCCCTGTAGCTTTCACGTGGCAACCACCACAGAGTTCACGCGAATATTCCGGATCAAAGGTAATCATACGTACTGTATCGCCATATTTTTCGCCAAAAAGCATCATAGCGCCTGCCTTTTTAGCTTCTTCTATCGGAATGGAACGAGCTTCTTCTAATTGAATATTCTCTCTAATTTTTTCATTGACGATACGTTCTACGTCACTGATTTCTTGATCTGTTATTTTCTGAAAATGCGATACGTCAAATCTTAGATATTCGTCTTTGACTAATGAACCTTTTTGATGAACGTGTGTACCTAAAACCTGTCTTAACGCTGCGTGCAGCAGGTGAGTAGCACTATGGTTGTTTTCGGTAAGTTTACGTTTGATGGAATCTACCTCGCATATAACGGTACCGTCTATGTGTTCTGGTAGTCTGTCTATAATGTGAATAATGAGGTCATTTTCCTTAATAGTGTTTAAAACCTGTATTACTTCACCGTCAAAGACCAAAATGCCGGTATCGCCTACCTGACCACCTCCTTCCGGATAAAATGGTGTTTTATCTAAGACGAGCTGGTATAATTCTTGGTCTTTTTGTTTGAGGATGCGATATCTGAGCACCTTGCTTTTTTCTAAGTTGAGATGGTCATATCCTACAAAAGTCGGATGCTCGCCTTGGTATAGCCATATCCAGTCACCGGTTTCACGGCGAGCGTCGGCTCGAGATCTTTCCTTTTGTTCGTTAAGTGCTTTAGTAAAACCGTCTTCGTCCACCTGCCATCCTTTTTCGGATGCAATGAGACGAGTCAGATCTACAGGGAAACCATAAGTGTCATATAATTCGAAGACATCCTTACCTTGGATGATATTATCTTTGACATCTATATCTTCAATTCGGCGCAAGCCACCTTCTAATGTTTTTAGGAAGGACTTTTCTTCCTCTTGGATGACGCGTTCTACAAAAGATCGTTGCTGATATAATTCAGGAAATACATTTTGGTATTGATTGGATAATAAATTGACCAACTTATACAGAAGAGGTTGTTTGAATTCTAAATACGTATAATAATATCGGACGGCACGTCTTAATATCCTACGAATGACGTAACCAGCACCTGTATTAGACGGTAATTGTCCGTCAGCGATTGTAAAGGAAATAGCACGAATATGATCAGAAAGTACTCTAAAAGCTATGTCTTCCTTCGAGTCACTGAAATGATAGGTCTTATGTGTGATTTTCTCGATTTCTTGAATAGTACCTGTAAATACATCAGTATCATAATTGCTGGATTTGCCCTGAATGGCACGTACTAATCGCTCAAATCCCATGCCTGTATCCACGTGTTGAGCTGGAAGAGGTTCGAGAGAGCCGTCGGCTTTTCGATTGTATTGAATAAATACGATATTCCAGATTTCTATGACTTGAGGATGGTCTTTATTGACTAAAGCGTGTCCGGGGACATCAGCTCTTTCTGCATCGGATCGGAGGTCAATATGTATCTCGCTACAAGGTCCACATGGTCCGACATCGCCCATTTCCCAGAAGTTGTCCTTCTTATTACCATAGACGATATGGTCTTTGCTTACGTATTTAGACCATTGTTCCAGAGCGACTGTAGAAGGAGGCAGATTTTCCTTTGGATCGCCTTCGAATACGGTGACGTAAAGCCTACTTTTATCTAGTTTAAAAATGTCTGTCAGCAATTCCCAGCTCCAGGCGATAGCCTCGGCCTTAAAATAGTCGCCGATGCTCCAGTTGCCGAGCATTTCAAACATCGTATGGTGGTAGGTATCGACACCTACTTCTTCGAGATCATTGTGCTTGCCACTGACTCTAAGACATTTTTGTGTGTCCGCTATCCGAGGATTATCCGGTTTTTTATTGCCTAAAAAGAAATCTTTAAACTGGTTCATTCCCGCATTAGTAAACATCAGCGTAGGGTCATTTTTTATGACTATAGGTGCAGAAGGAACGATTTTATGTTTTTTAGACTCAAAAAAGTCAAGAAATTGCTGTCTAATTTCTTTGGAAGTCATCACGGCGTTGCTAAGTTTACTGTAAAAAAAGTGCAAAGATAAAGAATTAGTTATGAATTTTGAATTATACATTCTTACTTTATACATTAATCAATTTATACAATTAGTATATTTTAGCTATTTTTGCGGGCACAAAAGGGAAATCATGGAAGATAAAATTCAAAAGTTACAGTCGCAAAAGGACAAAGCATTGCTGGGTGGTGGTGCAGATAGAATAGAAAAGCAACACGCTAAAGGTAAGTTGACTGCACGCGAACGTATAGAATTATTGTTGGATAGAAATTCCTTTGAAGAGATCGGTATGCTAAAGGAACATCGTTCTTATGACTTTGGTATGGAAAGGCAGCAGTATCTTGGTGATGGTGTTGTGACAGGTTTCGGTACAGTCGATGGACGTTTGGTTTATGTTTTTGCTCAGGACTTTACGGTTTTTGGTGGCGCTTTATCGGAGACGCATGCTGAGAAAATATGCCGTATTATGGATCTTGCTATTGAAAATGGTGCGCCTGTCTTAGGACTTAATGATTCTGGGGGAGCACGTATCCAGGAAGGGGTCAACAGCCTTGGCGGCTACGCAGATATCTTTTACCGCAATACTAAAGCTTCCGGCGTGATTCCTCAGCTATCAGCTATTATGGGACCTTGTGCCGGTGGTGCTGTTTATTCTCCGGCGATTACTGATTTTATCATCATGGTTGAGAATTCGTCATATATGTTTGTGACAGGACCTAACGTAGTAAAGACAGTTACTAATGAAGA
The DNA here is from genome assembly GCA_964501555.1 of uncultured Aureispira sp. Classification (GTDB taxonomy): domain Bacteria; phylum Bacteroidota; class Bacteroidia; order Chitinophagales; family Saprospiraceae; genus OLB9. The sequence goes on from CAZCTQ010000005.1 coordinate 105,552, forward strand.
AGTGTCTTCTGAAGACCTCGGTGGCGCCATGACGCATGCTACTAAAAGCGGTGTAACCCATTGCGTTGCTTCCAATGACCTAGATTGTATCCGACAATTAAAACAACTTTTATCCTATCTTCCACAAAACTGTAACGAGAAGGCTAAAGATTTGCCCTTTATAGCAGGTGATGAGTATCGTGAAGGGCTGATGCAGATTATCCCTGACAATCCGATGCAACCCTATGAGATGAAGGATGTCATCGATGGTATCGTGGATAAGGATAGTTTTTTTGAGATACATGAGCATTATGCTGAAAATATTGTAGTAGGGTTTGCACGATTAGGTGGTAAATCTATAGGTATTGTTGCCAATCAACCCTATGCTTTAGCAGGAGTATTGGATGTGGAAAGTTCGAAAAAGGGAGCGCGTTTTGTTCGTTTTTGCGATAGTTTTAATATTCCATTGCTGGTATTAGTGGACGTACCGGGATTTTTGCCGGGCACAGATCAGGAGTGGCACGGCATCATTACTAATGGTGCTAAATTACTGTATGCTTTCAGCGATGCTACAGTACCGCGTATTACAGTAATCACGCGCAAAGCTTACGGTGGCGCTTATGATGTAATGAATTCTAAACATATCGGTGCTGATATGAATTATGCCTGGCCTACTGCCGAAATTGCTGTCATGGGTGCAAAAGGTGCCAGTGAAATCATCTTTAAGTCTGAGATTGCTAAAGCCGATAATCCACAGGAAAAACTCAAAGATAAGGAAACAGAGTATCAAGATAAATTTGCTAATCCGTACAGAGCTGCTGCCAGAGGTTTTATAGATGAAGTTATCGAACCCCGCGAAACAAGACGTAAATTAATCAAATCATTCTCTATGCTGGTTAATAAAAAAGTGCTTTTGCCGAATAGAAAACACGGAAATATACCAATGTAAAAGAAGATATTAGTAGTTTTTTTGAACTTAAGGGACATTTTTTAGGCTCAAATCTTCTGTATTGCTTATTTGGCTATGTTTGAAAGTGATTAAAGAATTTGAATGATATTTTCATTCATCATCATTAGTTTTTCACATTAGATTTTTGAATTAATATCCTCAAAATGAATTAGTCTTGGGTTTTCTTAAGGCATAAGGTTATCTAAAAATATTATAGTTTTATAAAAAAAAGGGCCTAAAAAATGTCCATTACACCTTTTTTCGTTTTGGAATAAATTAGTTGAGATTTGAGGGTTTAGTTTCAATAGATTACTGTTATTCGTCCAAAGACTTTAGTTTCTCATTTTATGATCGACAGAAGAGTTTAAATATTAATTCTAAATACATTAGCCAAACTCATTGAGGAGTAAAACAAGAAAGTCGGGCTGTTCACCCGACTTTCTTGACAATAACTTAAATTTATATTTTAGTCCATATTAGAAGATGTATCTGAGTCCTACCTGCATACCATAAGTAGTCGATGTAGAAAGTACATTTCTAAATGTATTTGTAGGAAGTTGATTGTTTACTCTAGCCAACTGGAATGTAGCAGTACCATCATTAGCTACAGTAGGTACTAAAATTGCACCATTTGATAAGTTGGTTGTCTGGATTATCCCCCAGTTAGAGTTAAGTAAGTTGCCTACATTTAATACGTCTAAGCTCAGCTGTAGCGTATTTTTTCGACCCGCTACATTTGTAAAGATATCCTGGAGGATTCTAAGGTCAAACCTATTTCTCCAAGGCATCAGAGCACCATTTCTTTCAGCGTATTTACCCTTGTTTTTGCTAAGATATGCATCCTGATCCAAGTACTTGAAGAAAGCTTCGCTTTGCTGCTGAGCAGTAAATAATACATTGCTACCACTCTTAATATCTGTAAATGTGATTTCAGAAGGATTTGAAGGAATGTAAATTAAGTCAGCATTGATACCATCTCTGTTGAAGTCCGCTGTATATCTGTATGAGAAACGACCAGTGTTCAAACCTTCATAATACAATGAAATAGTAGTTGCTAATGCCTTCAAATATTCTACTTTATAAGATAATGCGCCTACTACCCTATGAGGAACTGCATATTCTGAATAGCTTAAATCTAAATCGTTCTGACCTCTTACAGATACATTATTAGACCATGCAGATGCTGCCTGTGAACCTGGATTACCGGATACATCCTGAGATGCAGTGTAAGAATAAGCTATCATTGCACTAAAGTTTTTATTAAATTCTTTAGATAGCTGTGCTGTAAGAGAGTAGGAAAATCCTTGATCTGTATTGGATAAAACGATAGCTTCGCTCATGCCTGCATTAACTCTTCTACCTGCGTTATTGTTTGCTATGAAGTACGGTCTTTTATCAGCACCATTAGCTGCATTCATTGTTCCATCAAATGCTTTTTGATTTGCATTGTATTGTAATGGATCAGATAAGTTTTTAGTGTATAAACCTTCGAATGTAAAGATATAATTAGCTGGTAATAGAACATCAACTGCAAGGTTAGTCCTCCATACTTGAGGTAACTTAAAGTTTCTGTCAACGGCTGCTATTGAACCTGGTGCTGTAGTGCCAGGTGTTGCTGGAAATTTGTTTACCCATGCTGTTGGGTCTGGATTAAAGCTAATACCTTGTGCTGATACTGCAGCACCAACTAGTTCCACCGTGTTTTGAAGCATACCTGAGTTAGTAGGTAAGTTAGTAAACCATACAAAAGGTACTCGTCCGGTAAAGATTCCGGTTCCACCTCGAAGCTGTAATGATCTGTCCCCATTCACATCATAGTTAAATCCTACTCTTGGTGAAAATAAGAACTTAGACTCAGGCCATTTTGATAAATCAATTTTTTCAGAATTCTTTCCTGTTGCATCTACAAAAGAAAGCGCACTAACGGCTGGATTAGCCGCTAATTCATTAAAATAGAAAGGTTTGTCAACTCTTAATCCTGCTGTAAGTTTAAATCTATCAGAGATCCTGTATTCATCCTGTGCATATAATGATCCTAAACCAAAATCTAAGGCTGCATAAGGATCCTTACCGCCTGGAAGTAAAGAATAAGTAATAGCAAATGCTTCAGGTGTTGCATTGTTTAAAAAGTCGTCAATAGATGCATATCTATAATAACTAGTGCCATATCTTTGGAATGAGTTGCCAAAAGTAAGATAATCAAAAGATGCACCGAACGTAAAGTTGTGATTGCCCGTTACATAAGTAAGATTGTCAGTAAAGGTCGTTACGTTATTAACGACATCATTCTTCCATGAAAACAATTCATAACCTAAACTTAGATAAGTGTCATTATCCTTTTTGATATCAATAAAAGGAAATGGCGATGATTTGGATGTTCTTTTGTCTTGAATTTTTGTATAGGTAATCAATAACTGGTTGGAAAGGCTATTGCTAAATTTTGAATTTAATTCTCCTGTTAGGGAACGAACACTGTTTTCAAAACCATAGTTGGCATTTTCATAAGCATATGAGTTAGCACTTATTCTGTTGGACGAAGACCTTGGATTTGGTGCACTCGTTCCATTAACTACTTGGTCATCTGTTGCTATGACTTGGTTGTATCTTAGTGTAAGGATGTTTTTACTGTTGATATTATAATCTATTCTGCCGAGTAATTTGTAATTGTTTGTTTGGAAATTAGAGGCATAACCTTCGGATGCACCAGTGTCATAACCATATTTTTCCTTGACATATTTCCTTACTCTTTCCATGTCTTCTAATGTTGTTCTAGAGACATTAGCACCACTTCTTCCTGGTGCACTTGGAATCCAAGAGATGCCAGGTCTAGTATTGTCTTCTTTTTCAAAATTTGCAAAGAAGAATAATTTGTTCTTGATAATCGCGCCACCTAATCTTGCTCCCAGAGTGGTAGAAGTCGTTTTGTCAAATGGTGGTAAATCCACACCTGCCACTTTCTTTCCATTAAATGACTGATCACGGTAGAATCCATATACAGAACCTTCTAATCTGTTTGATCCTGATCTTGTTATTGCATTGACACCAGCCCCTGTAAAGTTAGATTGTCTAACATCATAAGGTGCTATATTAACTTGTATTTGCTCTATTGCATCTAAAGAAATTGGCTGAGATCCGCCACCTGGAAGATTCGTACTGCTTAACCCAAAATTATTGTTAAAGTTAGCACCGTCTATCTGGATGTTGTTTAAACGACCATCTCTACCTGCAAAACTGCTACCTGATTGTGCTTGTGGTGTCAACCTAATATAGTCATTTATACTCCTGCTAATAGTAGGAAGGTCTGAGATTTGCTCAAGGCCAATGTTAGTAGCAGCACCTGTTCTATTAGAATTTAAAATGTTGCTTCTTGTACCGATAATATCAACTCCATCAAGGATAATGTTAGATGTATTAAGGATTGAGTTAAAGTTGTAACTCTCACCTAATCTTAAGAAGATGTTGTCAGCTTTGTAAGTCTGGTATCCTACAGAAGACACTTCAACTTCATAAGGACCACCTGCTCTCATGTTTGAAATGTTAAATACACCGACTTCATTAGTAACGGTTCCATACTGCGTGCCAGTAGGTAAATGCGTCGCTATAATGGACGCTCCTACGACTGATTCACCTTTTTCATCTGAAATTTTTCCATTAAGACTTGAGGTGGTTACTTGTGCATAGGCGCTAGTCAGGCCTATAAACAGAAAGAGAAAAACTTGTAAAATTCGTGCTTTCATACTACATTGATTTTTTTTTAATTGCTACATTTTCAAAGATCTAAGGTTAAAATGATTTAGTTCAGAATCTATGAATCTATAGCGGTTAGTTAAACGAATATTTTAGGTTGGTTAATAAAATTAATGCAAATATAAAGCAGACTATTTAATTATTGTTAAATTTTATATATATTTTTCATATATCTGTTAAATTATTTTAAATTGTCATAATATTGGATGTATCTTTATGCTTCACTTTAAAAATATTTAGACATATGAGAGCAAAAATTTACACTACTCTTTGGATGTTATTTGCTTTTATCGCAGTTAACTCCGCTCAATTAAAAATAACAGAAATATCCTATAATCCACCTGAAAGTGGCACCGATTCCCTGGAATATATAGAATTATATAATGCCGGTTCTGCTGTTTTGGATCTTAAGGATTTTAAATTTACTAAAGGCGTAGAACACACCTTTGAAGCATATTTGATGCAGCCAGGAACTTATTTGGTCGTTGCTGTCAATAGAGCAGCATTTGAGAGAAACTATAAAAAGTCTGCTATTCAGTGGACAACAGGTGCTCTTAATAATAATGGAGAAATTATTGCAATAGCAGATGCAGCAGGTGTTGAAGTGATTTCTGTTGATTTTAAGGACGTGTCACCATGGCCGGGTCTTGCTGAAGGCACCGATGGCAATGGTAGATCAATAGAATTATGCAATCCGGAGGCTGATCCTAACGATGGCCATAACTGGAAGGTCTCCGAGCACGATTTAGGATTTCAGATTAATGGAAAACAAATGTATGGCACTCCAGGAGAAGCGAATAGTGTGACATGTGGTATTACTCCTGATTATACTATAGAAGTTGCTTTGGGTGGTTTCACTCCTAAAGATCTAACGATAGAAGTCGGCGAAATAGTCAGATGGTCAAATACGAATGGCAACAATAATATCAATGGTGATAAAAAAACATTCGGAGCAAATCCGGTAAGTTTTGGAAATGGTAATCCATCTTCGGATAAATGGACGTATGATTTTAAATTTGATGTACCTGGATTTTATGAGTATCAAAGCGATCCTTCAGGGATTAAAGGTAGCGTGACTGTCAAGCCTAAAGCTGTAATAGATGCTTATCCATTTAGAACCATAGCTGAAGTAAAAGGCGTGAATGCTTCAGGAGTAGCAGACTCACTCGGTATAAAATGCACACTTGAAGGCGTAGTCCACAGTATCAATTATAGACCTACAGGGTTACAATTTGCTATCCTTGACGAGAATAACAAAGGATTTGGTGTGTTTAGCAGCTCTAATGATTTTGGTTATACTGTTACACCAGGAGATAAAATACGAGTGAAAGGAAAAATTGGTCAGTTCCGTGGATTGTCTCAGATTGAAGCAGACTCTTTCCGGTTAGTATCTACTAATAATACATTGGTAAAACCCAAGACTGTCAGTGAATTTTCAGAAGATTTGGAATCATCTTATGTAACGCTTAGTAATGTTACTTTTCAAGATCCCACACAATGGAATAATTCCGGAACAGGCTTTAACGTTACTATGACTGATGGCGTCAATGATTTTACTGTCCGTATAGTCAATACGTCTAATGCTTTTTCTGCACCAATACCATCAGGTACTAAATTTAATGTGACCGGTATTGTTATCCAGTTTGCTCAATCCAATGCACCTTTTTCAGGTGGATACCAGTTACAGCCGAGTTATATTACAGATTTTCAGGCATTATCAAATACACAGGATGCAGGGAACACCAATGTGGTAGTATCACCCAATCCAGTAACGCATCAGATTTATATCCATGCAGATCAAACACCTGAAAGAATTGATATTATTGATGTCAAAGGACAGGTAGTAAAGGCAGTCTTAGGGACAAATACCATAGATTTTTCAAACATGGAAGCATCTATTTATTTGTTGAGAATAAAACTGGCTAACCAAGAAGTAGTAAAAAGAATTATTAAGTTATAAAATGTAACGTATTGGCGCTATTACTCTAAGGTTTTTTGACTTTCGTCGAAAGAATGTAGGGTAAAGGTGTCATTTATCTATTTTTGACCATTATTAAATTCAAATCAAAATCGAATGAATAAATTATTTTTTAGTGTTTTATTTATGGCAGCTCTGCAATCTGCGCAGGCTCAGATAAATAAGATCAATTATCAGGAATTTACACTGGACAATGGTTTAGAGGTGATATTGTATCAGGATAAATCTACGCCGATAGTGGCTGTTTCAGTGATGTATCATGTGGGATCTAAAAATGAAAATCCCGAAAAGACAGGATTTGCGCACTTTTTTGAGCATTTACTATTTGAAGGATCGGAAAATATAGGCCGCGGTGAATATTCTAAGTATGTTGAAAAGGCAGGTGGTACGCTTAATGCAAATACATCCATGGATAGAACCTATTACTATGAAATCCTGCCTTCTAACCAGTTAGAGCTCGGATTATGGCTTGAATCTGAGAGAATGTTGCATGCTAAGGTGGATAAAGTAGGTATTGAGACACAGCGTCAAGTAGTAAAAGAAGAGCGAAGACAGCGTATTGATAATCAACCTTATGGATCATTACTTGAAGAGGTTATGAAGCGTGCTTACAAAGTGCATCCTTATAGATGGCCTGTAATCGGCTCTATGGCACATTTGGATGCTGCTCAGGAGAGCGACTATGTCAATTTTTATAAAGACTTTTATGTGCCTAATAATGCTATTTTGTCCATAGCAGGTGATATAGATATTGAACAAACTAAGGCATGGGTGGCAAAGTACTTTAGTGATATACCAAAAAGTAAAAAACCCATTTATAGACCTAATATTGTCGAACCAGCGCTAAGTAGTGAAATTAGGGATACTATTTATGACAATATTCAATTACCGGCTGTCATCATGGCGTATCGCATTCCTGCAGCAGGAACACCTGATTATTATGCAGTATCCATGTTAGGTACTTTGCTTTCTCAGGGTGAATCATCAAGATTGCATAGAGCATTAGTAGATGATCAGCAAAAGGCAATGTTTGTAGGTAATTTCCCACTAAACACAGAGGATCCTGGCATATCTATCGCTTTTGGTATCTGTGCTTTAGGTGCAGATGTACAAGATGTCGAAAATTCTATAACTGCGGAAATCGATAAGGTCAAAGCCACACCAATATCAGATGATGAGTTTCAAAAACTTAGAAATCAAGTAGAAAACGACTTTGTATCAGCCAATTCCAGGGTGGCAGGTATCGCAGAGTCATTGGCAAACTATAAAATGTACTATGGTGATGCTAATCTGATTAATACTGAATTAAACAGATATCTGGCCGTTACAAAGCAAGACATCATGAATGCAGCTAAAAAATATTATACCAGAAATAATAGGGTAGTATTATATTATTTGCCAAAGAAAGTAAATCCTTAATTGATTCATAGTATAAAATCAAAAAGATAAAAGAGATAATCATGAGAATATATATATTAGCTTTGAGTTTACTCATTATGTTTACACAGTGTGCTAAAAAAGCCACAAATCCTTTAGTAGATAATACAAAAAAGACCTGGAGATCGGTCGTGCCTACGCCAGCGCCAGCAAGAGATATTGAATTAGGCAACTATACAAGTTTTGATCTTATTAACGGATTAAAAGTGATTGTTGTTGAAAATCACAAAATCCCAAGAGTTTCCTATCAACTCGCTTTTAATCAAGATCCTCTTGTCGAAGCTGATAAGGCTGGATATACCGAAATTGCAGGTGATTTGATTAGCAAAGGAACCAAAAACAAATCTAAAGCAGAAATAGATGAAGCTATAGATTTTATTGGTGCAAACCTAAATACCAGTGCAACAGGTATATATGCCTCGTCCTTAAAAAAGCACTCAGAAAAACTGTTAGATATACTTACAGATATTTTGTATAATCCTGCTTTTTCAAGCGATGAATTTAATAAAATCAAGAAAAAAGCGGAGTCAGGCCTAGCTTCTGCAAAGACAAATCCTGAGTCTATTGCTTCTAATATAAGGTCTAAAGTAAATTTTGGTGAGCGCCATCCATATGGCGAAGTTGAAACAGAAGCAACACTAAAAAACATTGAATTGAAGGATTGTGTTGATTTTTATAATACGTATTTTAAACCTAATAATGCCTATCTTGTAATCGTAGGAGATATATCAGTGGAAGAGGCAAGATCTCAGGTGGATAAATATTTTAACAAATGGCAAAAAGGGGCTATTCCTTCTTTTAGTTTGCCTAAAGTACCAGAGCCAAGAGGAACGCAAGTGAGATTTGGAAATAAAGATGGTGCAGTACAATCCGTCATTAATATTTCATATGCCGTTGATCTTACACCGGGAAGTCAGGATGCAATTAAGGCTAATCTGATGAATTCCATACTTGGTGGTGGTATCTTTAGTGGTCGCTTGATGCAAAACCTTCGTGAAAAACACGCTTATACATATGGTGCTCGATCTACATTGTCCAGCGATAAAATCAAGGGTTATTTCAATGCATTTGCAAGCGTTAGAAACGATGTTACAGATAGTTCAGTAACCCAGTTTTTGGTTGAAATGAATAGAATGGTCAATGATCCTGTATCGGAAGCCGATCTTGCTTCAGTAAAAAGTACTACTGCTGGCAATTTTGGCCGTTCGTTAGAATCGCCACAGACAATAGCTAATTTTGCTTTGAATACATTCAGATACAATCTGCCTAAGGATTATTACAATCACTACCTTAGAAATGTAGATGCAGTCACGATAGCAGATATTCAGGCTATGGCTAAAAAGTATATAAAACCTGAAAATTGCAATATTATTGTAGTAGGAAATAAAGACCAAGTTGCAAATAAATTGGTTAAATTTGATGCAGACGGTGTGATTGATTACTATGATGCGTTTGGTAATAAAATTAAAGATGTTAAAGTAGAAATCAGTGAGAATGTGACTCCTGCTAATATCATTAACTCCTATCTGGAAGCGATCGGTGGATCAAAAAAATTAGGTGATATAAAAACTATTTCTACTGCTTCAAAAGCGAACATTATGGGTCAGGAAATCACCATGGAAACTTACCAAAGCAATGCTGGAAAATATGCTATGAAGATGAACATGGGTGGCAGGACGATGCAGGAGCAGCGTTTTGATGGTAAGAAGGGGATGTTTGTTCAAATGGGACAAAGGCAGGTGATAGAAGAAGGTGACGAACTCGAAGATATGAGAGAAAGCGCTAAGCCTTTTGGCCAGTTAGAATATTCTAAGCCGGGATATACTTTGACACTTAAAGATGCCGAGGCTATCAATGGTATCAATTGTTATAAAATACTGGTAAAATCGCCAAAAGGTAAGGAATCAACTGAATTTTATGATGTTAAAACAGGATTGCTGATAAGATCGGTTTCCCAGCAGGGGCCGGGAGTTGTAACTAGTGATTATAAAAATTATAAGGATGTGGGTGGTGTTAAATTCCCATTTGAAATAGAAATTGCTGGTGCGATGCCTGTTCCTATAAAAATGGAAGTAAACTCAATCGAACTTAACAAAACATCTGATGATGTCTTTAAGGTAGAATAATAATCTTAGATTTACCAATACATGATAGAGTAGTTTGCAACTTGTGAGCTACTCTGTCGTTTTTTATACCAACTTTGAAGTTTGTGGACAAAATTTATAATGAGTACTCATTATATTTTTAAATGGTTCAAAGATTTAGTAGAAAAAATAGTAAATATTAAGGCAGAAAACGCAAACATAGCCTTAGCTATAATGAGGCTTTCTAACGCGGAGATTTGCTATTTTTTTATAAGGATTGGACTAATTTGAATTTATAATGAGTATAAAAACAACAGTAGTGCAAAGTTTAATCAATAGATATTTACATCAGATTTTATTGCCACGTGGAAGACAGTTTGCTTTAGATCAAGCCTTACTCGTAGGTTGGAATCGACAATTGGTCACTCATAATAATCGATCTATTAACGTGTTGTATAAGGCCGTCGATGGTGCAAAGCATACCGTAATTTTAGCACATCCATATGTGGCGGATGCGCATCAGTTTTACCAGTATCGCGGATATGATACGTTGTATTTAGATATGGGTTGTAATGTTATACTTTTTGATTTTAACGGATTTGGCGAATCCCCATTTTATGATTTTTCTTATGACAAGGATTGGGATATTGTTGCTGCATTTGCTGTAGAGACTTTTCCTGATACCAAAATCGTGGGTCATGGGATATCATTCGGCGGAAGCCATACTATTTCGTATGCTACTCATAATGATTATTTAGTAGATAAATTTATTATCGAAAATACGCTTGATAGCAATCTGTCTTACTACAAAAAACGAAATATCAGGCTATATAAGCTCATGCGTGCACTGATGAAAGTATCTAGCCGTATCAATGCCAATCACGATTATATCAAATCAGCGAGCCTGATGAAACATAATGGTACGCTATTTATATATAATGACGAAGATGATCTGACGACGTTGTATATGGGAAAGCAGCTTATGGATAATTGCCCTGCGCCTAAAAGATTGGAAGTATTTCATGGAAAACATTTAGAGGCCTTTCCAAAAAATGAGCAAAAATATAAAGAGGTAATTAGGGATTTTATATTTGAGTGATTCAAAAAGGAAGGGCGTTATAAACCTAATTCTTCCAAAAGTAAATTGCAGCCACGTATATCTGCATTGGTAAGCCTACCGGAAATCTCAAAAGTACCATCAGCATAGCAAATGCCTTGATCCTCAGTTTGGATAAAGGCACAACTGTCGATATTAGCCAAATCTGTGACAGCAATAATTCCGGATTTACCAAAGGATTCATGCTCAAGTGGATCATTGATTTGTCTGGTATGGATATCTAACATATAATTGGGCAGAAAGCGAGTGCTACCCTTCGAATATGCCTGAGACAAGAGTTCAGTCATACCATATTCAGAATATATTTTGTCAGTTCCCAGTCCATCCTTTAGGATTTGGTGGAGCTCGGCTTTGGTCATTTCTTTTCGTTGACCTTTCATGCCACCAGTTTCCATAACGATAAGATCTGAGAATTGCATTGGGTATTGCTCCACAAAATCAAGTAGGGCATAGCTTACTCCAAAAAGGACTACAGGTACTTTTTTAGCTTGAGCTTTTAATAGATGTTGATATAATTCTTCATGATTTCTTAGATAAAAGCCACTTTGTCTGTGGAGTGACAAATCTATAAAATGTTGAACCATTGTAATCAGTGAAGATCCATCTCTTTCTAGATAGCCGGGTAGTAGTGCAAAAAAACAATAATCTGATACCGATTGAAAATATTGAAACCACAATTTGACCGTATTATTTTTGTAAAAACTAAGCGACTGCACTGTGTGTTTAGAGCGTAAAGAACCTGTAGTACCACTACTCAAAAAAATATCTTCCGGTATAAAATTGCCGGTTTTAACATCATAATGCTTGAATGCACTGATGGGGAGATAAGGGATTTCTTTAGAAAATATTATCTTTGATGGATTTATTTTAAGATTATCACAATATTGCTTGTAAACTGTATTATATTTGTATTGGAAATGAAAAAGGGCCATAAGATAAATTTCTTTATCTGTGGCAGATTTAGTTTTGTGATATGAATCCAAAAGTGTAAAAATACGTTGTCTTTCGGTTGTAAATACGTCACTCATATTGTCGGTTACGATTCGTGGCACAATGTAAGAAGTTTATATTAAAAATAGGAAACAGACAGATGAAAAATGTAATTATAGGATTGTTACCACTCTTGTTTTTAGGTTGCCTTAAGTCAAAGGATTATTCGGATATACCTCATCTTGAATTTAAAGGATTTTCAAAATCGGTGATGATCCAAGGTAGTAATCAGCAGGATTCGGTCATAATGACACTCTATTTTACAGATGGTGATGGTGATTTTGGGTCAGCTGTTAGTAGTGCAGAGCCCAATATTTTTATCAAAGATTTACGTACGAATCAAACTTTTAGGGAATATAAAGCACCTTTTGTTCCGGAAGCTGGAGCAGCAAATGGCATTTCTGGTACGATTAAGATTAAAATATTTACTACGTGTTGTCTGTATGATCCCAATTCAGGTATTCCACCATGCGAATCTACGGATATTTTCCCTACAAATGTTTTACCGCTTGAAGTTTATATAAAAGACAGAGCCGGTAATGTTTCAAATACCGTCAGGACGACTGATATTATACTGCAATGCAATAAGTAGGTATGGTTTTATCCATTGTGAAAAACACTATCGACCATTTTCATAGCTTTTTTAAACTGGGTTTTATCTATATCAGACTCCACCTGATTTTCCTCAAAAAATTGTAGTAAATTTTCTGTAGCCATATTTCCCGTAAGGTCATCCTTTGCCATCGGACATCCACCATATCCTCTCATTGCTGCATCAAATCTTATACAACCGCTCTCGTAGGCTGCTTTAATTTTTGGCATCCAGTTATATGGCTGAGCATGTAAATGCGCACCAAACTCGACATCGGGATATGGCGGTATTAAATGTTTGAATAGGTACGAAATACTTTCAGGGCTGGCAATTCCTACTGTGTCTGACAGCGCTATGATTTTTATACCCATATCTGCTAACTTATCCACCCAATACTGTGCAATTTCTACATTCCAGATATCTCCATAAGGATTGCCAAAGCCCATGGATATGTAGATAACTGTTTTCTTATTGTTTTTGACAGCCAAGTTTTGAATTTCTTCTACTCTGACTATAGACTCAGCAATAGTAGCATTTGTATTGCGTAGTTGGAAGGTTTCAGAGATTGAAAACGGATATCCTAAAAAATCTATCTCTTCAAATTTTGAAGCATCTTCTGCGCCGCGTGTATTGGCAACTATGGCTAAGAGTTTTGTTTTAGTATTACCTAAATTTAATCTTGATAAGACATCAGCTGTGTCACGCATTTGGGGAATAGCTTTAGGTGATACAAAGCTTCCAAAATCAATAGTATCAAATCCCACTTTTAATAATTGATTAATGTAGTCAGCTTTGATTTCAGTCGGTATAAAATTATGTAATCCCTGCATGGCATCTCTCGGACATTCGATAATCTTGACTGACATATATAGATGTTAAATGAGATTTTAAATATTATTGACATTTTTTAATTAACACAAATCTTTTAATATAAGTTTTAAGACTTCAAATTAATATTGGTAAGACCTTGATGATTTCAATCTTTATTGTTAATGATAAATAAAATGTAAAATATTTCTTATTTTTGTTCTTTAAATGGCATAAATGATGAAAAGCCCCTATTGGATGTTAATCGGATTTTTGATGTTTCTTACCGGCATCTTATCCTTGATCTTTATAATGGTAGGATTAAAGATTGACTTTCTTAGCTTTATATATAACAAAGGTATTTTTACAATACTAATACAATTGTTTCTCATGTTAGGTGGCATTGTGATAGTCTATATGTCCCGTACTGCAAGAGAAGAAGACGATGAATAGAGGAAAATTAGAGATGATATCAGGCTAATCTATCTAAAGTGTTTTGATAGATTTATGTTACTCTATATAAGAATACAGCACCCTCGACGGTATCAGATTACAGGAAGATAAAATAGAAGGTCATACTATACGATGGATATTTTATTAAATATCTTGCAAATATTTTAGGCTATAGTGATGAAGATTTAAAGAATATGCTTATGAAAAAGAGGTAAAATGCATTTTTAAAACTGGTCTTTATTCATTAGAAATATTCCAAAAGGATGTGAATGTGTACTATATAAAAAAAGCCTTGACAATCTGCCATGGCTTTTTTTATTTTATGTGTATTTTTTATATTTTTAGAACATGATAAACTTGGATCTCGCTCCGCAGCGAGCTTTTCCAAAGTAACCAATACCCCAGTTGAGCTCAAATACTACTCCGGCAAAAGCAATATGTGAAGCAGCTTTGCCATTATCTACATATACACGAGGATCTTTAACCGGTGCACCTAGGTCTTTACCGGATTTAGAGTCTAAATCTGTAAATGCATACTCAAATCTAAGACCGAGAATGCCACTAAATCTCCCATCGTTACCTAAAATATTAGCCCCGAAGCCTACAACACCCGAAACTACATTTTTATTATAATTATCTTTTGGCTGTTCTTCAGTGGTTTTGTCAGTCGTTAATGTAACTTTGTCAACGAAAGAAAATTTTGGCCCAATTTCGAAGTAGCCAAGGTTTTTGGCGTTTCTAAAAAGCGTATAAACGTCTAAAACATTCCACTCTACTGTTTTAGGTGTTCTTTTAAAAGTTTGACTGCCTGTACTTTTCATAACATCGATTGCCAGACCATTATATCCAAAATTAATGCCTAATTTACCACCATAGCTATATCCTGAGCCGATAGTGTATCCATATTTGCTGTCATCAGCTAAAGCTTGATTATATAGACCAGCACCACCATACTGGGCTTTAAGACCGGCATCAAACCATACGATCTTTTTTTGTCCAAACATAGACAAACTTACGATTAAGAGGGTAAATGTAAATAAATGTTTCATTTCTACTGAATTGTTTAAAATGTTAAAATTGTTTTGTTAATATTCGGTCAAAGATAATAAATTATTGAAAATGCAGGATTAAAATTTTGAAAATTCATTCGATAAATATAGAATTCTTAATATTGTCTATATTTTTTTTAGAGTATATTATTGTCTGATTGCCTCTACCGGATCCATCGCAGAGGCTTTTGATGCAGGTATTATTCCAGATATTATACCTACGAGCACAGATGTTCCTATGCCGATAAGCGCATTGGAGAGGGACATATTCATACCAAACGGTGTAATGCCCGATATGATTTTAAGCATAAGAATTACTAAAACTAAGCCAATGATCCCTCCAATAATACATAAGATGACGGATTCTATAAGAAACTCGGATAGTATTACATATCTCTTTGCCCCGAGCGCTTTTTTGATACCTATGATGTTTGTACGTTCTTTGACAGATACAAACATGATATTGGCGACGCTTACCATACCGACTATAAGAGCAAATACTCCGATTATGAAACCAGCAATATTTAGTACTTTAAATACCTTGTCGAGTATTTGCGTAAGCATGGAAAGTTCATTTATAGAAAAATTGTCTTCCTCTAAAGGTTTTAACATTCTTTTTGCACGTATAACCGATGCTACATCTCCTTTTAATTCCTCTAGGCTAATACCTGGTTTTGCTTTAGCCACGAGCATTCTACCTATAGGTGATTTAATAGATATATTTGTATATTTTTTAAATGAATTTAGACTAATCCAGACGACATCATCAAAGTTAATAAAGTTAAACGGACTTTGCCCTTCTGCTTGTAGGTATCCGATGACTTGATACTTTTGACCGAATAGATTTACTTCTTGGTTGATGCCCGACGTACTCTGAAATAATTCATTATATACTTTATATCCTAGGACAACTTTATTGCTGCCATTTTCATACTCAATAGGATTAAATAACCGACCTTCTGCTATGTTGAAGTTTTGAATATTGGCGTAATGATCGGTAGAGCCCATGATGAATGCATTGCTGATAGCACTTGAACGATATTTTATAGTCTTGCCACCAATAAAAGTTACATAAGCGGCATACTGCGCCGATTTAACTTTGTTATTAATGGCTAAAAAATCTTCATATGATGGATTAGGTCGTTTTTCATATTTCCAGAAATTTTGTCCAGGATCTTCATTCCATGGCATTTTATCTAAATAGATGGCGTCACTTCCAAGTTTGTTAAATCCCTGGACGATATTGTCTTGGAGCGAGTCCACTGCTGATTTTACAGTAATAATGCAAAATATACCTATGGTAATACCCAGTAGTGACAGAATAGTCCTCATGGTATTGCTCCTGAGGGATTCTACTGCCTGTCTAAAACTTTCCCATATGATTTTTATATATATCTGCATGCTTGCCTATGATTCTGAAAGTAAAGATAAGAGAAATTATCCCATTTTTCTTACAAATCCTCCTGAATATTAGATTAAATCAACTAATAAATCGGCTAATTCGCTATAAGATGCGTTGTATTAAACCAAACTGCTATGATACCATTCTTGTACGATGTCAGATTCTGTTGTCGGATGCGATTGATGTATCCACTCATTGCTATGCTTGTCATATTGATAATCATCAGCCCATTTTTTATGGTTTTTACTGACGGCTTCGATACCATCCAGGATGTATTTTACTTCCTCATCAGTCATGGTAGGGTGGATAGACATGCGGATCCACCCAGGTTTATTATTTAAAAATCCTTGATTTATTTCGTTGGTAAGGGTTTTTGATTTTTCATGTGTGACCTCTAGTAGATAGTGACCATATGTTCCAGCACACGAGCATCCACCACGTACTTGAATTCCAAAATGGTCATTTAGGAGTTTCACAGCTAGATTAAAGTGAAGATCATCAATATAAAATGAGACTACACCTAATCTGTCTCTATGTTGCCCTGCAAGAATGCGTACATTTGGCAATAAGTCAAGTCTTTGCCAGATAATTTCCATAATTTCGTGTTCGCGGTCTAATATGTTTTTAACTCCCATTTTTTCTTTAAGCAAAATGCTAAAAGCAACTCTAATGGTCTGTAAAAATGCGGGTGTACCACCATCTTCCCTTGCTTCAATCTCATCTAAGTATTTATGCTCTCCCCATGGATTTGTCCAGTCCACAGTACCACCACCTGGATTATCAGGTATGCGATTGGAATATAATTTTTGATTAAAAATAAGTATCCCCGTCCCAGATGGTCCGCCCAAAAATTTATGAGGTGAAAAATATATTGCATCTAGATATTCATCGGGTTGCTCAGGATGCATATTGATATCTATATATGGTGCCGAACAAGCAAAATCAACAAAACAGAGGCCACCAGCACGGTGTATCATTCCTGACATCTGATGATATGGTGTATTTAAACCAGTTACATTAGAATAGGAGGTGATGGCAGCTATCTTTGTTTTTCTGTCCTTGAATTTTTCTAAGAGCGATGCAAAATTATCTAAATCGACGCGGCCTCCTTCATCAGCACCGATGACTACTACTTCACCTATGGTTTCGATCCATGAGGTTTGGTTGGAATGGTGCTCCATGTGTGTTACAAATATGATAGGTCGATCTTCCGGCTTTATGGTGATTTTACCGTCAAATTTCTCATGTAGCTTTAGGCCAAGGATACGTTGGAGTTTATTTACCACTCCTGTCATGCCACTATTGGATGAAATTAGAATATCATTTTTAGTGGCATTGACATGCTTTTTTATTATCTCTTTTGCTTTTTTATAGGCTAAAGTCATACTAGAGCCAGTCACATTTGTTTCGGTATGTGTGTTAGCGACAAAAGGCATAATCTTGTTAAGCAGGATATCTTCTATAGGTTTGTACATCCTGCCACTGGCTGTCCAGTCTGCGTACACGATTTTTTTTCTACCATAAGGTGAATCAAATTCCTGATCCTGACCTATCATATTTGTTCTGAATGGTGCAAAATATGCTTCAAGATTGCTTTTAGTCGTTGTACTCATAATTACATCGCTGATTTTACTTGGTTTATTAGAGATAAAGCTGTTGGTTCGTCTTTGGCTTCACAATAAATTCGGATGATGGGCTCTGTATTTGATTTTCTCATGTGTACCCATCCTGATTCAAAGTCTATTTTAAGTCCGTCAACTTCGTTGAGTCTTTCGTTGATAAATTTATTTTTTACTTTGGATATTAACTGTTCTATATCGATATCTGGTGTAAGTTCGATTTTGTCTTTTATAATTTGATATATAGGATATGTCGCTTTTAATGCTATCATACTCAGTCCTTTTTGAGCGAAATGGGACAAAAACAAGGCTATTCCTACTAATGCATCCCTACCATAATGCAAGTCAGGTACGATGACTCCACCATTACCTTCGCCACCGATAACAGCATTAGTGGCTTTCATTGTTTTGACGACATTGACTTCACCTACAGCTGATGCCGTATAGCTTCCACCATGTTTTACAGTGACATCAGCCAGCGCTCTGGTAGAAGAAAGATTGGATACGGTATTTCCGTTTTCTCTGCTGAGTATATAATCAGCAATAGCGACCAAGGTGTACTCCTCGCCAAACATACTGCCATCCTCGCATACAAAGGCGAGCCTATCCACATCGGGATCGACACTTATGCCTATATGAGCTTGGTGTTTAACTACAGCTTCTGATAAATCTTTTAAGTGATGCGGCAAAGGCTCTGGATTGTGGGCAAAATGACCAAAATGATCATCATGGATAAGAATATATTCCACACCTAAGGCATCCAAAAGTGGTGGTATAGCTAGGGCGCCAGTAGAGTTGATACAGTCCACGACGACTTTAATTTTAGCATTGCGAATGGCATTGACCTGTACATGTCGGTATTGTAAAATATGGTTTAAATGATCCATTATGGCGTGCTCATAGCTCATCACTTTGCCAAGATTATCCGTGTCCGCAAATTCCATCTGCCTTGAGTCGATGTAGGAAATGATCTCCTTCCCATCTTCCGATGAGATAAATTCGCCTTTATGATTGAGAAATTTCAAAGCGTTCCACTGTTTAGGATTGTGGCTGGCCGTAAAGATAATACCGGCACCTGCTTGGTGTTGTGGTACGGCCATTTCGACTGTCGGCGTTGTGGATAACCCCAAATCAACAACATCAATACCCATTCCTATAAGGGTATTCATCGAGAGATTACTGACCATACTGCCGCTAATTCTGCCGTCTCTTCCTATTATGATTTTGCGGGGTAGGTCTCGTTTTAAAAGCCAAGTGCCGAGGCCTGCTGTACAAAGTACTATATCAACAGGTGTCAGATTATCCCCTTGCGGTCCTCCTATAGTACCACGTATGCCCGAAATTGATTTTATTAATGTCAAAGTTTATCTGAATTTTATGATAGATTAGGAAAATAATCGGACAAAGATACGGTAAATCGAGATTTTTGCTTAGATTAATCAAGGATAATTAATCTTCATGTTAATGCAGGCTGATTTTAAAATTAAAATCTATTACTTCAACTATTATACAAAAAAAGCTATTCGAAATTTCCGAATAGCTTTTTCCTTTTTAAAGATCAGGCTGTTTATTACCAGATTTTAATCCTTTCTTCCGCTTTTTTATACAATTTGTCGCCTTCTTTTACATTAAATGCGTCATACCAGCTATCTGTGTTGACTAATGGGCCGAATGCACGATAATAGCCGGGTGCGTGTTCGTTAGTTTTGATTTGATTGATAAGAGCTTCTTCTTTTTGTATAGTACGCCATACGGTAGCCCAGCTCATAAAAAATCTTTGGTTTTGGGTAAAACCATTTATTTCGCCCGGATTGCCATGATCTCTAAGATATAATTGTAAGGCATCATAAGAGATATTTACGCCACCTAAGTCAGCGATATTTTCACCATTAGTAAATTTACCATTGATAAATACGCCTTTGACAGGTTCATATTTGCTATATTGGTCAGATAAGGCATTGGTTGCTTTCTCAAAATTAGTTTTATCCTCCGGTGTCCACCAGTCAGTCAAATTGCCGTCACCATCAAACTGCGCTCCGGAATCATCAAAACCATGTGTAATTTCATGACCAATAACAGCACCGATACCACCAAAATTAACCGCAGCATCTGCCGTAGGATTGAAAAAAGGTGGTTGTAGGATAGCAGCAGGAAATACAATTTCGTTATTTAAAGGATTGTAATATGCATTTACTGTTTGTGGTGTCATGCCCCATTCTGTTTTATCAACTGGTTTGCCGACCTTGTCTAGGTCTCTTTGATAGCGCCATAGTGATATATTTTGCATATTTTTGTATAGCGTGCCACCTTGGCTTTCTGATTCTATATTTAATTGAGAGTAGTCTTTCCATTTATCAGGATAAGCTACCTTGACGGTAAATTTATTGAGCTTATCTAGGGCTTTTTGTTTTGTAATATCAGACATCCAGGCTAAATTCTGAATATGAACTGCAAAACTTAGTTTTAGGTAGTTAATTATTTCTACCATTTTAGCCTTAGCTTCTGCTGGAAAATATTTTTCTACATATAGTTTACCAAATGCTTCACCAAGCGAACGGTTGATGACTTCATAGGCACGTTTGTTGAGCGCTCTTTGCTCTTCCTGACCATTTAGATATTTGCCATAAAAGTTAAATTTGGCCTGGTCTGCCTTTTCTGAAAGAAAGCCTGCATTATCAGAAAGTAAATGAAACTTGAGATAATTTTTGATAATTGGTAGGTTTTTCTCATTAATTAATTGATCGAAATTTTCAAAATATTTGATTTCGCCTATGATCACTTTATCTGTTTTGACACCACATTTAGCGATATAATCTACGAAATCGATGTTTTTGGAGAGTTTTTTTAATTCATTAAGTGTTTTTGGATTGTACTGCTTAGTGACATCTCTGATTTCCTCATTGGTAAGCATATTTTGAGCCATTTCCCTTTCTAAATATACGATATCTCTGGCTGCTTTAAGCGAATTAGGAACGTCCAGCATGTAAAGCATTCCTGAGATATATTCTGTATATTTACTAATAGTAGCAGTATTTTTATCATTTACTTTTTGATAATAATCCCTACCTAATCCTAAATCTGACTCTCCTAAATAAATAGCGTTCATCTTACTATCTTTTAGATCGGCATACACGTTCCAGCCAAATAAGGAGTTTTTTCCAGCTTTTGAAGCTTCAATCATATATTTTTGTAAGTCAGCTAGTGTTTTGATAGCATCAATTTTTGATAGATCATCTTTTATGGGATTGAGTCCATCGGCATTGCGCTTATCTATATCCATGTAAGTCTGATATAGATTCTGGATCTTTTTGCCTTCGCTACCTTCCTGATATTTTTCTGTCAGTAGCGAATTTAATATTTTCATGGCATTATTATCTGTCTCCTCAGCCAGTTCATTAAAACTTCCCCATCTCGATTTATCTGCCGGAATTTTAGCGGTTTTCATCCAGGTGCCGTTTACATAATTATAAAAATCATCCTGAGGTCGAGATTTGGTATCCATATATTTAAGATTTAATCCTGGATCAGATTTGACAACTTCCTCAACTTTTGAAGTACTGGTGTTCATGGGACTTGTGGTTTGTGTGGTTGCTTTTTTTGAACTTCCACAGGCATTTAAAATAAATAATCCTAATACTATGGGAATGCTGATTTTAAAAAGTTTCATATGATACATTTAATTTATAAAAAAACAAGGTGCAAATATACGATTAAGGACATAAAATCCTTTTAAACTTACAAATGGAAACGTTAATTGTTTTTGATGGGATCATTTTTAATGCGTGTTGAAAATATTATTAGTAGTATTGATGTAAATCATCCTATCGAATGGGGTTGTTTATTGATATTTTTAATAATTTTGCAGGCAACATTTTTGTTGAAATTTTGTTAGACTGGTGTTTCATTGTGATAAATGTTTATTCTTTATTTAAATGTTTGGATAATGAAGCTTATATTGCAATTTTAATTTTATAAAGCATTTAAATAATATAATTTTATGAGCTATTCAAAAGCCAAATCCCAAAAGGATATTGCAGTTAATGGCAAAAAATACCATTACAGTTCGCTGAAAGATCTCGATAAGAATATAGAGCATCTGCCATTTAGCATACGTATCTTACTCGAAAACGCATTGAGAAATTATGACGGTTTTAGTATTACAGATGAACACGTTAATACGCTACTTAACTGGATACCTGCACCTCCGGATAAAGATATACCATTCAAGCCGGCTAGAATTCTAATGCAGGATTTTACTGGTGTACCGGCTGTAGTGGATATGGCGTCATTACGTGCTGAGTTTGTACGTCATGGTAAAGATGGCCAAAAAATCAACCCGGCAATACCAGTGGATTTAGTAATTGACCACTCTGTACAAGTAGATTATTATGGTACTGATTATTCTTATGATAAAAACGTAGAGCTAGAGTTTGATAGAAATCAGGAGCGATATGAATTACTTAAATGGGCGCAGCGTGGATTAAAAAACTTTACTGTAGTGCCACCTGGTATGGGTATTTGTCACCAAGTAAATCTCGAGTACTTATGTAAAGGTGTTATCGCTCGTGATGGATGGTTGTTTCCAGATACTCTAGTAGGTACAGACTCACATACACCAATGGTAAATGGTATCGGAGTAGTGGCCTGGGGTGTGGGTGGTATCGAAGCTGAAGCTGCTATGCTTGGTCAGCCTATTTTCTTTACTTGTCCTGAGGTAGTAGGTCTTAAACTTACTGGAAAAATTCCAGATCATTGTACTGCGACGGATATGGTACTTTCTATTACAAAATTATTGAGAGATACTAAGGTTGTAGGCAAGTTTGTAGAAGTTTTTGGCGAAGGTTTGGATCATTTGTCCGTGACTGACCGCGCTACTATAGGCAATATGTCACCTGAGTTTGGATGTACGATTACCTATTTTCCTATCGACAACCGTACCCTTGAATATATGCGTGCTACAAATAGAAGTGAGGAACAAATTCAAATAGTAGAAACTTATTGTAAAGAAAATCTCCTATGGCGTACTGGTAATGAGCAAATCAATTATTCTCAAGTGGTAGAATTGGATTTGTCAACATTAGAGCCTACGGTTTCCGGTCCTAAACGTCCACAGGATAAGATATTAGTAAGAGATTTATCGGATCAGTTTTGCAAAATATTAAAAACAGAGTTTAATCGCGAATACGAACTCAAGGATCAACGTAGAGAAAGTGCATGGATCATGGAAGGTGGTTCGGGCACAGAATTTACTTTTGGTAAAGTGCCGATCCATGGTGAAAGCCACTCAGAAGTCATATTTGATGATAAATTGCATTCTGTAAGGATAAAAGAAAAAAATAGAGAGTATCTCTTAAGTGATGGCAGCATAGTTATCGCAGCGATTACGAGTTGTACCAATACTTCAAATCCGGCTGTAATGATCGGTGCAGGTCTATTAGCCAGAAATGCAGTCGAGAAGGGCTTGCGCACTAAATCATGGGTTAAAACTTCTCTAGCACCTGGTTCAAAAGTAGTTACAAAATATCTCGAGAGATCTGGTTTGAATGTGGATTTGGATGCTTTGAGATTTCATACGGTAGGTTATGGATGTACATCTTGTATAGGTAACTCAGGGCCACTGCCACCGGCTATAGCGTCAGCAGTAGATAAAGGTGAGTTAGTTGTAGCTTCTGTACTTTCAGGTAATAGAAACTTTGAAGCACGTGTGCATCCACAGGTTAAAATGAACTTTCTAATGTCACCGATGCTGGTAGTGGCGTATGCACTTGCGGGTAGAGTCGATATCAATCTAATTAATGACCCAATAGACTACGATCCTAATGGAGAACCGGTTTATCTCAAAGATATTTGGCCGTCAAGAGAAGAAATCCAGCAAACTATCAATGAGTGTATGAAGCAGGATGACTTTAAGGAAGTCTATGACGTGATATTTGACGGATCTACAGACTGGCAAACCTTAGAGGTAAGCCTCAATGAAAGTTATGAATGGAATCAGACATCAACCTATATCAAGGAGGCTCCATTTTTTGAAAATCTGAATGCAACACCTGATCCAGTGACTGATGTTAAGGATGCAAGAGTATTGTTGTATTTAGGAGATTCGGTGACTACGGATCATATTTCACCTGCCGGATCATTTAAAGAGGATTCAGCGGCAGGAAAATATCTGATAGAACATGGAATATCAAGAGCTGACTTTAACTCATATGGTTCCCGCAGAGGAAATCATGAAGTCATGATGCGAGGTACTTTTGCCAATGTGCGTATTAAAAATAAAATTTCTGATAAAGAAGGAGGTTACAGCCGCTATCTGCCGACTAATGAAGTATTGACTGTATTTGATACAGCTATGAGATATCAAAATGATAAAACACCTTTGATTATATTAGCTGGTAAAGAATATGGATCGGGTTCAAGCCGCGACTGGGCTGCTAAAGGTACTTTCCTTTTAGGTGTTAAAGCTGTGATTGCAGAAAGTTATGAGCGTATTCATAGAAGTAACTTAGTAGGTATGGGTGTTGCTCCACTCGTTTTTACAGATGGAGCCAATGCGGAGTCATTGGGATTGGATGGTACAGAAACATATACTATTTCAGGTCTTGAAAATGATTTGACACCTCACAAGATTTTAGACGTTAAAGCAGTGCATCCTTCCGGTAAGGTGACTGATTTTAAAGTAGAAGCGCGTTTAGACTCTGCTATAGAAATCGAATACTATAAAAATCAGGGTATCCTCCAGTATGTATTGAGAGATTATCTCAAGAATAATTAAAGGTTTTATCCTCTAAAGATTGAAAAAGTCGTCGTATATTTTTGTAATGTACGGCGACTTTTTTTGTTTATACTCATTATATTTTTAAATGGTACAAAGATTTAGTATAAAAAATCATTAGCGTCCGATAAAAACACGATTGAGCTATAGTGAGGCTTTCTAACGCAGAGATTGGCTATTTTTTTATAAGGATTGGACTAATTTGAATGTATAATGAGTATTAAATTCATAAAAATTCGTTCAAAATCCCATAATTGTCTAAAACATTAATACTTTTGGCACGATTTATAAATTTTTGAACCTAAAATAAGTGTAAATGACCGAGAATAAAAAATCCCTATTTGATACCATTAAGTCCTTTAACAGTAATTTCTGGATTGCCAGTTTTATGGAACTCATGGAGCGCTGGGCTTGGTATGGTATATACACATTATTTGGGCTTTATTTAGTAGGCTCTACGGATAATGGTGGCCTTGGTTTTAACCATATCCAAAAGGGAAGTATAATGGGAAATATAGTAGGAATACTCTACTTCCTTCCACTTTTTTTTGGGGTAATTGCCGATCGAATAGGGTATAAGATTTCTCTTGGTATAGCTTACATTATTATGATATCCGGATATTATATGCTGGGTGAGATGTATACCTATTCTGGTGTTTATATGGTATTTTTATGGGTAGCTATAGGTGCAGCTTTCTTCAAACCGGTAGCAAGTGCTGTTGTGGCCAGAAATACCGATGAAACTACCGGTACATTAGGTTTTGGTATATTTTATATGATGGTTAATATTGGAGGATTTATTGGCCCATCTATGTCTTCCTACTTGCGTACAGAATATGGCTGGCGTATTATTTTTATCCAAGCCGCAACCGTAATTACGATTAATTTGATCGTTTTACTCTTGTTTTTTAAAGAACCCAAAATTGAAAAGTCTAAGGACTCCATTGGAAAGGCGATTAAAGATTCTATTTTAAATATATTTGAGGCACTTAAAGATTTGCGCTTGAGTATTTTACTGATTTTGATGATCGGATTTTGGACGATGTTTAATCAATTATTTAATACATTACCTAATTTTATTGAAGATTGGGTAGATTCAAGTCAGATCAGTAATTGGATAAATACAAATTTGCCTGCTCTAAGTAAAACATTTACTCAAGATGGACAGGTCAAAGCAGAGTGGTTTACCAATATTGATTCCTTCATGATCATTTGCTTGCAGGTGACTATTTCTTATTTTGTGACAAAGATGCGCCATATTCATGCGATGATTCGAGGAGCTTTGATAGCTTCGATAGGTGTAGGTTTGACGTTTTATACCCATAATTATATGTTTACTATATTGGGTACCATGATATTTGCTATAGGCGAGATGATGTCCAGCCCTACTTTATCATCATTTATTGCTTTGATTACACCAAAAGGAAAGGAAGGGTTGTACCAAGGTACCTATTTTTTGCCAGTGGCTGCAAGCTACTTTCTGACAAGCATTATTTCAGGCCAGGTGTATCAGTCATGGTCAGATAAATTGTCCCTTTTACAGAGTGAAATGGCAGTTAGAAATATTGAAATGCCTGAAGTAGTCAGTAAAGAAACTTTTATAGAAAATGGTGCAAAAGCCCTGAACATCAATATATCTTCTTTCGAACAACAATTTAATCTCAAAGCGGATAATTTGGATTGGGCGCTTATCGGTGATAATTTTAAACAGTTGGCTTCCTCAAAGGGTGTCGATGTCTCGAATGTTCATTTGCCTTTCTCTAAAAATGAATACTTTACACTTGCTGAGCAAAAACTGAATATGTCCCACTGGGATATGACCAATATGCTTTGGGAACAATATCAACCCAATAAAATATGGTTTTTAATCTTCGGAATTGGCATTTTTTCGGCAATTTCGATTGTTATCTATGACAGATTGGTGATAAAATCCATAGAGGATAAAGCATAGAATTAGCAAACTTCTTACTTAAATTATGCTTAATTATTCGATTGAGATTATATGTCTATACTGTAATAAATTGATTATGTATTTAACCTAAAATGAATTTATTACATATTAAATTGATTTATATAATAAAATATTTAGAATTTATTTTGTTGATAAAAGTCCATGTTGTACCTTTGCAGCGGATAACTATATTTATGTAAATAAGTTAGTTGTCTAAAGATTAATAAACCAAAACTCAATCTCAAATGACATTCTTGTGTTCATCAATAGTGGACAATAAAGCTATAATGGCATTATTGCATTGTCTGTTAAGGACTTGTAATAGTGCCTTTTTTATTTGAGATGTTAAAAAACAAACATAACCAAAACGTATTCCATTATGAGAAGCAAAACTTTAAATCAAAGAAATAATGTTGCGTATCGGAAGGTTCTATCAGCTATTATTTTAATTTTGATAGGATGGATATCAAAAGTTGATGCTCAGCTTGCCCCGAAGTATCCACTATCAATAAGCGCTGGGACTTATTCATCAATTAGCGGAACAGGAACTGCTGTATCGGGCGCTGTTGGGGATGACGTCGCTGCTAATATAACTGGGATTCCTGGATTTACGGTTGATGGAGTTACTTATACCAATGCCCGAATGTGCTCAAATGGTTGGTTAGCACTGTATGGATCAACAGCTCCTACAGTGAGTGGCAATTATGTACCATTATCGACTGCAATGACAAATGGAGCTATTATTTTTGCCCCTTTTGGAAGGGATTTGAATAGTAAAACTGGTACCGGTGCTTATTGGCAGACTATAGGGGATGAGGTTGTTTTCGAATGGAAAAGCTTTGTTAACTATGGACAAACCAATGAGCTAAATTTTCAGGTTAGGTTAAATACCGCTACTGGTGCTGTGGTGTTCGTTTATGGAACAATGACTCCAAGTACTGTAACCACCTACCCTCAGGTAGGTTGGAAGACTAACGGTACTATAGCCGGTAACTGGACTACTGATATCAACAACCTGATGTTGGATGTTACAGGATCTCCTAATACTTGCAATTGGAGCGATGTAGTCACGGGTAATTTAAACACGAGTTCTATATATTTCAACAGCACCAATCCGGGAGTAGTTCCAACTAGTGGTCTTACTTATGCTTGGAGTAAACCTAACGGAACTGACCCTAATCCGGTTCGTACTTTTGCTGCAGTTTCTGGTATTACCTCTAATAGCGCTACCATGAACTGGACAGCTCCAACAGGTGCTACACAATATAATGTACGTTTTAGAGTGGTAGGCTCTTGCTCATGGACTAATTTTAGTGGTAATCCTGTAAGTTCACCTACTGCAACCCTCACAGGATTATCAGCTGGAACTTATTATCAGGTGCAAGTTCAATCCTCCAATGGTAGTGTCAATACTATTTGGTCGCATATTCCGAATACTGCTGGTAACGGAAGTGGCTATGTTACAACAGGTACATTTCAAACATCAGTTACTTGTCCTGCCCCGACAGCCACAGCCGCCACAAATGTTACAACTACGACTGCTAATGCCAACTGGTCAACAGCCACTGGTAACTGGATTATAGAATATGGTCCATCGGCTACGTTCACTCCTGTAGGTACTGGTGCGACAGCTGGTAATGCTAACAATATCGTGGTTACAGCTTCAAACGTGAGTACCAAAGCACTCTCAGGGCTTTTACCATCGACAGGTTATTCTTATGTAGTTCGTCAAGATTGTACGGGCGCAGGTAACGGTTATAGTGCTAACAGTGGTACTATCAATTTTACAACAGATTGTATTCCTATAAATACCTATCCTTATCTACAAAGTTTCAGTGCTACAATGCCTGCGTGTTGGTCGGCATCAGAAGATGTAACAGGAGCTTCTCAACATTGGAAACCAACCACTGCCGATGCTACTTACGGAGCACCAGCTCCGCAATCAGGTACGCATTTTATGTACTTGTATTGTTATTTAGCAAGTACAACCTATAATCGCTATAATCTCAATACAGGATCTTTTGCTTTAGGTGCTACACCAATGTCTTTGTCCTATTATTATTATTTAGGTCCTGAAGGTTATACCACAAGCCCTGTCCCTATGACAGTTCGTATCAGTTCAGATGGTGGAGCTACATGGACGGATTTATTTGCCCATACCAGCGGCAACTCCACTATGGGAGCATGGACACAAAATGTTTTAGACTTATCGGCTTATGTAAACCAGACTGTGATATTCCGATTTGCTTCAAATTCTAATTATGGATCTACGGGTAAAATGGATCAGGGTATAGATGAATTTTCTATTTATATACCTTGTCCTGATTTATCCGCAGCACCGTCAAATGTATCAATAATAAACAGTACCTGTGCGTCAGCTTGTACTTTGTCTGGTGGTAGTATTACTGCACCAACCAATCCATGCCCTGCAGGTGCATCTATACAATATAGAGTTAATGGTGGCTCATGGAGTAGTACTCTACCTGTCTATGCACAGAGTGGTCCAGCTCAGACCATCGAGACAAGATGTAGCTGCGATGCCGATCCAGCCATGGTGAGCCCTGCTTCAACACCGGTTACTACAGTTCCGGGAACGTGTACAAACCCTACAGCAGGCATTACCAATAACAGCGGAACAACAGTACTTACGTGTACTCAGACTAGTATCAATGTTACGGCTACAGGTGGTGGTACCTATGCATGGAGTGGAGGCACTACACCATCAACTTCTGCAAATACATTTACTACGGCAGCTACTTATACTGTTACAGTTACTGGTGCTAACGGATGTACAGCTACTGCAAGTATAACCATTACTGAAAATAAAACGCCTCCTACAGCAGGCATTACCAATAACAGCGGAACAACAGTACTTACGTGTACTCAGA
>CAZCTQ010000005.1:135465-139308 GCA_964501555.1 uncultured Aureispira sp.
CTGCAAATACATTTACTACGGCAGCTACTTATACTGTTACAGTTACTGGTGCTAATGGATGTACTGCTACAGCAAGTATAACTATTACTGAAAATAAATCAGCACCTGCTCAGCCTGTTATCACTATTGTTGATAATGTGTGCCCAGCTGCTACAGGTAGTATAAGTGCTTCAGGTTGTGGTGCTGGCACAACTTTAGAATGGTCAACAGATGGTGTATCGTGGTCAACAACTACACCAAGTTATACAACAGTTGCTTTTACAGTATATGCGAGATGTGTCGATAATACTTCAGGATGTGCAAGCACCTCAGCTAGTGCTACAACTGCACCTACTGATTGTGGTGGTGGTGGAAGTTATTCATGTTTTATAGAAGATTTTTCAAGTATTACAGGCGGTAATAACACAACAACAGGTGGTTCGCCTACCGCTTGGACTGGAAATACAAATTTCCCGGTAGTAGTGAAAGCTTATCAAGCTGGTGGTGCAGTAAGGTTAGGAAATACTACAAATCCAAAAGGTGGTTCTATTGAATCAAAAGCCTTAACGGGTATTTCAGGGAGTATTACAGTAAAGATTAAAGTTAAAGGCTGGACAACTATAGAAGGTGGATTGACTGTAAGTATAGATGGCCAGTCTCAGTCTTTAACATATACTGCCACGATAAATGATCCTTTCCAACAGGTTACAGCAGTATTTAATGGTGTTACAGATGGCAAAAAACTATTAATAGCCACGAGCGGCGCACCAGCTAATAATCAGAGATGTTTTATAGATGAAGTGGAAATCGTTTGTGCGGGAGGATCTAATCCTGTAACGATTTCGATATCGGATCCTTGTGTTTGTAATAATGATGCAACGATTGCAGGAAATGACGGAACATTTAATGAGAAAATAACTGTTACTGGTTCTGCCGGACAGATTATAACAGGTACATGCACAGGGTGTACACCTGCTACACTAACCTTTACAGAAGGACCTTCTGGAACTTATGTTTCTAATACGTTTAAACATATTGATAATACTGGGTACACGGCTACTATTTTTGAAAATGGAACAAGTGCAGGTACTATTAGTAATAAATGCGCTTATCCAGATGCAGCTATAGATCCAATAGGACCATTTACAAATTGCATTAATGTAAATACCAGTTACCCATTGACTGCCACTATAACAGGTGATAATGGAAGCGGTACGTATGTATGGTTTGGCCCAGGTGTATCAGGCAGTAATTTTAAACCTTCAGGATTGCCAGCTGGCAACAAGACTATACATTTGAATTATACAGGTGTGGATAATGGACATGTATCACCGGATGGTGGTACAACCCCTGCGTATCCAGGATGTTTGCAACCAGCAGAACGAGCTGTAGTGGTAAATGATGGTGTAGCCAAGCCAGAAATAAATGATATTGTCGTTTGTGATGGTGGAAGTACTCTGATAGTTGCACCAGCTTTAAGTACTACAACTACAACAAACAGTTTTACGTGGGATTTTGAAGGTGGCATCAATAAACAAGGGGTGTCGTCAAATACTTCTATTGCCGGCAACGCACCAATTCAGACTGTTGGATCCGGTATAGCTAGTTCATTCCAGACAGCAGGAAGTGGATGTACTGATGCGATTTCTCTTACTGCGTTTGATATCGCAAATTCAAGCCTTGCTGATGCCATTGCCGATGCTGAATACATAGAATTTTGTGTAGGATCTGCGCAGAGTGGAGTGATTTATAAAGGGGTGAATAGCATAAATTGGATTCATAGACGGTCTGGAACTGGACCTATTTCATGGGCACTAGTACCTGTAAGTAATCCAAATAACCCTGTGCTATCTGGCATGATAAGCGGCACAAGTTGTATTGCTGATGGAGGAAGCATTACACCTAATCCGTCTGAGACGTGTTATAGGATATATTATTGGGGTGCTACCAATGCTACAGGAACACTTAGAATAAGTGATTTTGTTATAAATGCTGATTACGAAGTAGCAGCAGGAACATATAATTTTTATCTTGTAAATCCTGTATCAAATCCAGGTGCTACACCAGTTGCTACAGGTTTATCATATGACCCGGGAACTACGGTTGCAACAAGTCCGCAAACTATATGGGTAACCGTATTTGATTCAGCATTGAATTGTGAAAGCTTACCGGATTCTGTAAAGGTTACAGTTAATCCAAATCCTAAATTGAGCATTGTTCAACCTCCATATGTTTGTAAGCCAGGGACGGTAAATGTGCTTGCAGTTAATTTAGGTGAAACCCCAACAGGCGGTACAAAAAAATATTACCCGACTAATTCAGATGCTGTTAACAAAACTAATGAAATTACATCTGGATTAAATGCAGTTAGTCAGGCAGGTACTATTTATGTTAGATATGAGCTTTCAACTGGTTGTTATGCAATAGGTGGTATTATTGTCGATATTAGAGACCTTCCTGCTAAACCTTCAGTACCGGATTCTTTGATTGTATGTCAGGGAGAAAGTACTCGAATTACTATACCTGGTGGAGCTCATAAAGTAACAACAACATGGGATTTTGAGAGTGGTATTACTGGACAGGGTATAACCTCAGACGCAACAATAAGTACAAATGGACCTACTCAAATAGCAGGTGCAGGTTTACAAACTGTCATTGCACAGCCGGCTGGATCTGGTTGCTCAGCCTCTATTTCAGCAACAGGATTTGATATAACAAATGCGAGCCTAGCAGATGCCATAGCTGCCGGAGATTATTTTGAATTTTGTGTGGGTAGCCCCGTGGGCGGCTATACTTTTGCTGGTGTAGATGCGATTAATTGGGGTCATAGAAGATCTAATACTGGACCACTATCGTGGGCATTAGTAGCAGCTAATAATCCAGGTACAGCAATTTTAACTGGTACGATTACAGGAACGAATTGTTCATCAGCCGGTGGCGCTATTCCATTAAATACCGCAACTTGTTATAGAATTTATTATTGGGGTGCAACCAATATTACCGGTACACTTCGAATAGATAATTTTGCAATTACTGGTAATTACACAATTGCAGAAACGTATAATTGGTATAATGTAGATCCGGATGCTAATCCAATGGCAACACCTGTAGCGACTGGAAATAGCTATGATCCAATGACAACTCCTGCGACTTCACCACAGTCTATTTGGGTAAATGTAGATAATGGATGTAAGAGTAAGGCATCAAAGATTGTGATAGTTGTTATTGCAACACCTACAGTTAATAGCATTCCTAATCAATCTTTGTGTAGCGGTGCGAGCACAAATGCTGTAAATTTCTCAGGAACACCAGCTGGAGTTAAATTCTCATGGACAAATAGTGATCCAACTATCGGACTTGCAGCTTCAGGGGTCGGCAATATAGCATCATTCGTAGCAATGAATAACACAGGAACGACTAAAGTTGCCACTATAACGGTGACACCTTCCTATACATTCAGCAATAAAACTTGTACAGGAACACCTAGAACGTTTACAATTACAGTATATCCGCTTCCTGCACCAGTGATTAGTTGTACAGAAAATTCAGGATTGGCTAGCAACGATTGTACAATATGTGCGGGTGATCAGGTAGTCCTATCTACAAGTGGTGGTGGAACTTATGCATGGAGTAATGGACAGTCAGGCGCTTCAATATCTGTTTCACCTACTACCACTACTACATATACAGTGACAGTAACCTCTGTCAATAACTGTACAGGTACTGCGAGAGTTACAATAACCGTAAATCCTAAACCTACTGTTACCATCAGCGTGACAGAAAATTCAGGAGTAGTACCAAATGATGGTATTATATATACAGGATCATCAGCTACGTTGACAGCGACAGGAGGCGGTACATATT
>CAZCTQ010000006.1:0-127840 GCA_964501555.1 uncultured Aureispira sp.
TGAGTCAATAAAGCTAAGGCACACGTTGAATATTTCAGCGTGTGCCTTTTTTATTCTATCTTTGCAACCTAAAATATAATTTTTGATGAATTTTAATAATTTTGGTCTTGATGAAAGAATCTTAGAAGCTATTTCCTATATGGGATTTGACAAAGCTACACCTATCCAAGAAAAAGCTATTCCTGAGATATTAAAGGGAACAGATCTTATCGCTTGTGCACAGACGGGCACAGGAAAAACGGCGGCTTTTATGCTCCCTATTTTACATCATCTAACTAATTCTAATCAACAAGGTGTGAAGGTGTTAGTTATTGTCCCTACAAGAGAACTTGCAGTCCAGATTGAACAACAAATCCAGGGGTTCTCTTACTTTGTGCCAGTAGCTTCTGCAGCTATCTATGGCGGTGGTACAGGAACGGAATGGGAACAAGAGAAACGTGCACTTGAAAATGCTGATATCATTATTTCTACTCCCGGGAAACTCATTAGCCATATCAATGTAAAAAATGCTAATTTTAAACATCTTAAATATTTGATATTAGATGAGGCTGATCGTATGATGGATATGGGATTTTATGATGATATTCAGAAGATCATATCTAAGCTCCCCAAAGAACGCCAGACGTTGATGTTTAGTGCAACTATGCCCCCTAAAATACGTGAATTGGTCAAAAAAAACATGATAAAACCTATTGAGATTTCATTAGCTATATCGAAACCATCAGCTAACATCCTACAGGCTGCTTATTTGGTAAATGATCACAATAAACCAGCATTAATCCATGACTTAATTAAAGATAAACCGCAATATGGAAAAATTATTGTTTTTTCCTCAACAAAGCGCTCCATAAGAGATATTATTTCAAGTATCTCTGGAAAAGGCTATAATGTTGCTGGAATATCATCTGATCTTGAACAGCAGGAACGAGAGGATGTGCTTAATAAGTTTAAGGCAAATCTTGTTCGGGTGATAGTAGCGACAGATGTACTTGCCCGAGGTATTGATATTAAGGATGTGGATCTTGTTATTAATTATAATGTTCCAAATGATGCCGAAGATTATGTGCATAGGATTGGGCGAACAGCTCGTGCCGATGCTTCAGGATTAGCAATAACGCTGGTCAATGAATCAGAAATGTATAAACTGGCTGAGATAGAAAAGGTGATTGAGGCTGAAATAACCAAGATTAAAATACCTGAATATATCGGAATTAGCCCTGAATGGAATCCTAATAAAATTAGAGTATTTAAAAATCACGGATCAAATTTTAAAAATAAAAAATCTACATCATCAATAAAAAGGCCGAATCAAGATAAATCTCAGTCTAATCAAACGAGCAGGAATAATAAATTTAAGTATAAAAAATCAGATAAGCCTAAAGATAAATAGTTCTGTAATTTTTAATTTTAATTATGGGATTTGCCAGTTAATAGGGGTTTTACCGTGAGAAATAAGGTAGGCATTTGCTTTTGAAAAGTGTTTACAACCGGAAAAAGCATTGCTAGCTAATGGGGACGGATGCGGTGATTCTAAAATTAAATGCTGCTCCGGGTTTATTATTGCCTTCTTGCTCCTCGCAAAATTACCCCAAAGCATAAAGACTATATGGCGATATGTGTCTGACAGGTATTTAATGGTAGCATCTGTATAATATTGCCAACCTATATTTCTATGAGAGGCAGCTTGATTTTTTTCAACTGTAAGAAAAGCATTTAAAAGAAATACACCTTGATCTGCCCAACAGGTTAAATCGCCATGCGAAGGGATTTTAAACTCCGTATCTACGGATAGTTCTTTGTATATGTTCTTAAGCGAAGGCGGTATTTTGATTCCTTTTGGAACAGAAAAACTTAATCCCATCGCTTCACCAGGATTATGGTAAGGGTCTTGACCAAGAATGACGACTTTTACATCGGCGGGTTTTACGTGATTATAAGCATTGAAAATAAGGTTTCCCGGTGGATAAACAGTACCTCCATTAGCAATAATAGACTTCAATTTAGATGATAATGCATCAAAATAAGCTGATTCAAATTCCAGCTTCAATGCTTGTTGCCATTCCGGTGCTATTTTAACCAAATTAGAATTCATGTCAGAATATAATCACTATGCTCAATATGCCATTTTAATTATAAGAAAACAATTACTTTGAAAGTAATAAATCTATATTCGCTAAAACTCGATTATATATTTAAGAACCTAAGTATCTGATCAGGGAAAATACCTATCAATACTATTGCAAGCATACTTAGTATAATGTATAATTTATAAGGTGTGCTGATTTGTAGTGTAGGAATCCCATCACTGTTTTTAACGATAGCGGCTGATATTCTTAGATAGTTATAGGCACCCATTACGGAAAACACAACCGCAATGATAGCTAATCCATAATATGCACCTAAAACTGCATGGGCTATGATAAAATATTTTCCAAAGAAACCTGAAAGTGGTGGAATACCTGCAAAGGACAATAAAGCAGTCAAAAATCCAATCGCCAATAACTTATTATTATTTAATAATCCAGCAAAACCGTCAATATTGTCAATTCCCGTCTGGGATTTAACTGTAGAATATATACTAAAGCCCAAAATAGCAGCAATACTATATGCCATCAAATTATACAGAATGTATGGCCCACTATTTTCATTGATAATGATAACGGCTATAAAAACAAATCCCACATTAGCAATACCGGAATAGGCAAGCAATCTTTTAAAATTAGTCTGTAGTACAGATACGATATTCCCATAAGCCATGGTAATTACAGCTACAACCATAAACAGATTAACCCATACTACACTATCATAGTTGCTAATAAATGACATGAATTTTAACAATGCACCCATTGCGGCTATTTTTACCACTGTAGAAACGAAAGCGGTAAGAACAGTAGGAGATCCTTCATAAACATCTGGTGCCCAGTAATGGAATGGAACTGCTGATAATTTAAATATCATTGCGCAAAGTACTAAAACTGCTCCCAATACGAATAAAGGAGATGAACCATTAGATTGTATAAGTGAAACAATTTGTTCTGTATCAAAACTTCCATAAGCACCGTAAATAAGAGTGATACCCAGTAAAAGGATAGACGTAAAAAATGCACCTGTCAGGAAATATTTTAGGCCTGCTTCATTAGACTCTAAACTTCTTCTATTACTTGCAGCCAATATATATAGCGGTATAGAAAGTATTTCAGTACCTAAGAATAACATTACCAGATTTTGAAAAGAGACTAAAATGATACCACCAGTGACAGAAAAAAGTATTAGTGCATAAATATCCGTAAGGTGTTCTATCTTTTCACTGTAATAATACCTGCTCATCACAAAAAGAAAGAGCGAAGTAAAAACAATAACTATGCTAAAACTTCCTGATAATCTATCAAAACGAAGCATATTATTTAGATATTCACTAAAATCGCCAAGTGCACCATATTCGAACATAAATAAGGATGCCACTAAAGCTAATAATATCATAGGTAACGCCAATGTCCTTAATCGGAAAAGGCCAAAAAACATACTAAATACACCGACTACGGCAAGTAGAATAATCGCGTTCATATACTCTTTTACTAAGGTTGAAAGATATTAAGTACTGCTTGATCACAAAGTTGAGTAATCCACGTAGAGTAAATACCCATAAAAATTATAACAAAGGCTATGCTCAAAAATAAAAACTTTTCATTATGCTGGATATCAACAAATTTTCCACTGGCATTGTCTGGACCTAACATAATTTTTCTATACGTTAATAGCATATAGACAGCACCAAGTACTATACTTAAACTTGCTAATACCATCGCCAAAACATTAGCTTTAAACATAGCTGTGAGTATCATAAATTCGCCGACAAATCCATTGGTGAGCGGAAGTCCGATACTCGCAAATAATACGACCATATATAGCCCTGCAAAAACTGGCATTTGCTGTCGAATACCACCAAAAGCGCTGATATCATGCGTGCCATTAGCTCTATATAATATATGGGCTGTAAAGAACAGTCCTGAAGTGACGATAGCATGTACCGCCATAAACATCATAGCTCCATGTACACCTTCTACATTATTGATCATCAAAGCACCAACAATCAAACTCACGTGTGCCATCGAAACATAAGCAAACATACGCTTGATATCCTTTTGAGCCATTGCCATTAGCGAAGCATATAAAACGCTAAATGCTGCTATTTGCATTACTAATACCCCATAAGATTCTACGGCATCAGGAACGATAGGCAGTACAAATCTGAATATACTATACAGCGCCATTTTAGACATAACACCAGAAAATAATATCGTAATAGGTGCTGGCGCTGAACTATAAGTATCGGCCATCCAACTGTGGAATGGGAAAATGGGTGTTTTTATTGCATATGCAATCATAAAAGCTGCAAATACATATAATTGAGCATCGCTACTTATCGTTTTTCCAGTGACCAATTCGAGATCAAATCCTCCACTATGATTACCTACCCAAATGATGGCAACCAACATCAGTAAACTACCTAAAAACGTATATAGGAAAAACTTTAAAGTAACCTTGCGTATTTGCTCATGCTTTCCCCATCCTAAAAGCAAGAAGTATGCGGGTACAAGAACTAACTCCCAGAAAATATAGTATAAAACCAAATCCTGAGCTACGAAAACTCCATTCATAAATCCTTGCATGGCAAGAATCAGTGCATAGTAATTTTGTGGATTTCGGTAATTGTCTCCTAAAGAGACATAAAGACTGATTAAAGTAACCACATTTGAAATGAGCAATAGAAGGAGGCTCGCTCCATCCGCTTCGATATGAAAGCGAATACCCATTGATTCTACCCATGACCAATTAACTCCCTCTATTGGAAGAAAATTGGAAAAATAGGTTGCTGTTAATATGCCTGTCAAAACTACAGAAGCTACAGAAGATAAGACTGCAACTTTTTGGCTTGAATTCTTTCCGGCAGTTAATACAATTATTGCCGATAGTAAAGGTATTAATATTGTAAGTAGTACGCCCATATTCCTATAATAGTATAAAAATTGTTAAAATACTTAAGATACCCAAAACCATCGCAAACAGATAAAAGCTGATATGACCATTTTGGATTTTCCTCATTTGTCCTGATAATAGCATGGTTACAGTACCAAAGCCATCTGTTAATTTATCAACAATTTTAGTATCCACCCATTTGTAGAGTGATTTTGACAATTGTAGAAGCGGCTTAGATATAACAGTATCATAAATTTCGTCAAAATAGAATTTTCTATGTAAAATATTGGCAATAGGCATTGCTGCTGTGGTTGCATCACTTTCTGGAATTTCGCCATTTTTAACGTATTTAGTGTAAGCCCAAAATACCATAGATAGTACTAATGCTGTCGAAATACCCATTAACATCCATTCAGTAGTATGTTCTACATGTAGATCTGATAAGGATACAACAGGATTTAAAAAAGTCTCTAATCCTCGACCACCGCCAAATATAGACGGTATATTCATAAATCCACCGATAGCTGATAAACCTGCTAAAAAGTATAATGGAACAAGCATGACCGAAGGTGATTCATGTACTTTGTCAGCTATGGTCACTGGTACTCTTGATTTACCTTTAAATACTAGAAAATATAAACGCATCATGTAAAAAGCAGTCAACAGTCCTGATACGGCACCCAAAGCCCATAGTACTGGGCTTTTGCCAAATGCGGAAGCAAGGATATAATCTTTAGAGAAAAACCCTGATAATGGAGGTAAAGCAATAATGGCAACGACAGCAATTAAAAAAGTAATATGAGTACCTTTCATCTTACTGCTTAATCCTCCCATTTTACGGATATCTTGCTCGCCATGCATACCATGTATCACACTTCCTGCACCTAAGAATAATAAAGCTTTAAAGAATGCGTGCGTCAATAAGTGGAAAAATGCTGCAGCGTATGCGCCGACACCTAAAGCAAAAAACATTAACCCTAACTGGCTCACAGTAGAGTAGGCGAGTACCTTTTTAATATCATTTTGTTTAAGTGCGATCATTCCCGCTATTAATGTTGTAGCAAGTCCTATGATAACTATGATTTCATTGGTAGATGGTGCTAATGCAAATAGGATATTAGATCGTATAATCATATATATACCTGCAGTAACCATGGTTGCTGCGTGAATCAACGCACTCACGGGTGTCGGGCCTGCCATCGCATCAGGTAACCATGTATGTAATGGAATTTGTGCACTTTTGCCAGTTGCACCAATAAATAGTAATAATGTAATGATACCTAATGCTGTTGCGTCTGTACTTGCTGCAATTCCATTGATATCTGTATAGATAAATGTTCCAAAATACTTAAAAATCATGTACAAACCATATAGCATAAATAAGTCACCAACTCTGTTGACAATAAATGCTTTATTAGCTGCAGCACTGTATTCAGGGTTTTTATACCAAAATCCAATAAGTAAATAAGAACACAGACCAACGCCTTCCCAACCTGCAAACATCAAGATATAATTATTGGCCATAACCAATATTAACATAAAGAATATAAACAAATTAAGATAGGCAAAAAATCGACTGAATCCATTATCACCATGCATATATCCTATAGAATAAATATGGATTAATCCACCTACGCCTGTAACAAGTAACATCATGATGGTTGATAATTGGTCTATCTGGAAGGCAAACGGTATTTTCAAACTGCCTGCATGAATCCAGTCGAAATAATTGACCAGAATAGCACCATTGGAAGATACCTGAGTAAAAAGAATGATTGACAATACAAAGGATGTCAATACCCATGCCGACGCTATAGTGCCTATTTTACTTTCAGACAGTTTATCTCCGTATAAAAAGTACCCAAAAAAACCTAATAAAGGCAATAGGGGTACAAGAAGACTTATAGAATGTGTAGAATCAAAGCTCCCCATAAATTCATTTTAACTTAGTGAATTACCATTTTAATTGTTTCAAAGCATCGATGTCAATCGTGCGAATATTTCTATATATCATTACCAGCATTGCCAGACCTACTGCAATTTCTGCAGCAGCTACTACCATGATAAAAAACACAAAGGCCTGCGCATTAGAATCATTATAATATAAAGAAAAAGATACTGCTAAGAGGTTTATTGAATTTAACATCAATTCAATACTCAAAAACATAACTATCAAGTTACGTCTCATCAGTACGCCTATGATTCCTATACTAAACAAAATTATACTGACGGCTATATAATGCTCTATAGGCACAGCCATTACTAATGACTCATTCATCGATTAAATCTTTTTTGTTAAATATTACAACACCTACCATCGCAGATAAAAACAAGATACTGGATACTTCAAATGGTATCAAAAATTCATGAAATATAACCTGTCCTAAAGTAGATGCCAAACCAATTTCCTGATTTGCAACCACATCAGTATTAAATGTGGCTGACGATAAAGACGCTATGATGACCAAAAACATCATTAATCCGGTGACCGTCGCAGCAATTTTAATAGCCTGACTTTTTTGAAAATTAATAATGTGGCTCATATTAAGAAACATGATTACATAGAGAAATAGTACCATGATTGCTCCTGCATAGACTATGATATGTACAATCGCGAGAAATTGAGCATTGAGAGTAACATACATACCTGCTACTGCAAAAAACGTAATCAACAGTGATAGAACACTGTACATTGTGTTTTTGTGAAAGATCATAACGAGGCTGCTTACGATACAGATCAACGATAATGCATAAAAGAGTACTGCTGCCATAAGTTGATTTTTAAGTTTTGTTATTAGTTACATTGCGCCTTCTCTGACACCTTTTCTACGTCCGCTAACATCAATTCGATCTTCTGGAGCAATACCTTCTAAAAGAATATCTTTAGTAAATACAAATTTCTTTCTGGTATAATCTGCCGTCGGGATTCTATCTGTCAGATAAATTGCATCTTTAGGGCAGGCTTCTTCGCAAAAGCCACAGAAAATACAGCGCAACATATTGATTTCATATTCAATAGCATACTTTTCCTCGCGGTATAGATGTTCTTCGCCTGGTTTTCTTTCTGCAGCAACCATCGTGATGGCTTCTGCCGGACAAGACAAGGCACACAACCCACAAGCAGTACAGTTTTCTCTGCCCTGATCGTCTCGTTTGAGTACATGAATACCTCGGAAATATGGCCCGTGATCCTTGGTTTCTTCAGGATATTGAAGGGTTACTTTCTTCTTGAAAAAGTGTTGTAAAGTTATTTTTAAACCGGCAAATATAGCAGGTAAATATGTTCTTTCTGACCAGGTCATGGTCTTATTAGATACTACTTTACTTCTGTTTGTTAGCGGTTGCATAATATTAGTTGTTATATAAAATGATAAATCCTGATATCAACATATTTAAAATGGATAGAGGTAATAATATCTTCCAGCCTAAATTCATCAACTGATCAAATCTAAATCTTGGGATAGTCCAGCGTACCCACATAAAGAAGAAGATGAAAAACAATATTTTAGATAAAAATACTAAAGCACATATTATTACAAATGTAATTTCTCCAGTATTAGCCTGTACAGCATCCATAAATGGGAAATTATATCCTCCAAAATATAAACTGGCTATAATAGCTGATGAAATAAACATATTGACATATTCGGAAAACAGGTAAAATCCTAATTTCATACTTGAATACTCTGTATGATATCCGCCTACTAATTCTGTTTCACATTCTGGAAGGTCAAATGGTGTTCTATTTGTTTCTGCAAAAGCACAAATTAAAAATATAAGGAACCCAATCGGCTGATAAAATACATTCCATGCCATACCATGTTGTGCACTGACCATATTATTGATACTCAATGATCCCGTTGACATAACTACGGCTACTATACTGATACCCATAGCGAGTTCGTAGGAAATCATTTGAGTTGAAGCACGTATAGACCCTAGCAAAGAATACTTATTATTGGAAGCCCAACCGCCTATCATAATACCATAGACTCCTAAACTTACAACTCCCATGACATATAATATACCTATGCTAATATCAGCGACTTGGACAGGGACAGAAGTGCCAAAAAGATTCAACTCTGGTCCCCAAGGTATGACTGCACTTGTCATTAAAGCTGTTGCCATACTAATGGCAGGGCCTAAAATGAACAAGAATCTATTGGCTTCAGCAGGAATGATGTCTTCCTTCATAAACATCTTCAAACCATCTGCTAAAGGTTGCAAAATACCTATTGGTCCTGCTCTGTTCGGTCCGATTCTGTCCTGCATAAAAGCAGCAACTTTTCTTTCGGCATAAGTACTGTATGCTGCTATAAGCAATGAAAGTGTAAACAGTACTACGACTAAACCTACTTTAAATAATATTAGCTCCATGTTTTGTTTTATTGATCGTCAGCTGGATATTAATTTATTCTTACTTATTTTAATTTTTTTTGTGCTACTGGTATTTGATATACATTGTGATTTTGAGAAATTACCGAGTACCTGCTTACTGGAGCAGCCCGTTCTATCACCCAATCTTCTGTATTTTTCTTTTGGAAACGGCATTCATTACAGATAAATTCTTCAACTTCGTGCCATCTGTCCTTCCTACCCGTTACGCGCAATACTTCGCTTCCCTGATACCAAAGTGTTACTTTTCCGCAGCAAGTTTTACAATCTCTATGTGCATATACAGGTTTTGTAAACCATACTCTTGACTTAAATCTGAAGGTCTTGTCTGTTAATGCACCTACTGGGCAAACATCTATCATATTTCCAGAAAATTCATTATCGATAGCTTTCTGGATGTATGTAGATATTTCAGAAGCTTCACCTCTATTTAATACGCCATGTTCCCGCTCAGGTGTAAGCTGGTCGGCTACCATCACACATCTGTAACACATGATGCATCTAGTCATGTGCATTTGGATGTATTCGCCTATATCAATTTTTTCAAAAAGTCTCTTTTTAAAATCGTACCTACTTTTTGACAGACCATGTTCATATGATAAATCCTGAAGGTCACATTCTCCAGCCTGATCACATACAGCGCAGTCAATAGGGTGGTTGATCAAAAGAAATTCGGTTACGCTTTTTCTTGCCTCGATTACCTTTTCAGAAGTAGTATTTCTAACCTCCATACCATCCATAACACCGGTACGACAACTCGCTACCAATTTAGGCATTGGACGCGGATCCTTTTCAGAACCTTTAGTAACTTGTACTAAACAAGAGCGGCATTTTCCGCCAGAACCTTCCAATTTACTATAATAACACATAGTAGGTGGTACATTTTCACCAATCATACGAGCGGCCTCTAGTATGGTTGTTCCAGCTGGTACGTCTATGCTTATATCATCAATGGTAACTTTCATTATTATATTCTTAAAAGCTATTTATATAAAATTATTATACTGTTTTAAAATTCATTTCTGGCTGATAAACGTGATGATCATCCATAACGCGATTAGGGTATTTGACGTGATATTCAAATTCATGTCTGAAATGTCTGATCGCCGCCGCTACCGGCCATGCCGCTGCATCACCTAATGGGCAAATTGTATTACCTTCGATACCATTTTGGATGTCCCATAGCAGGTCTATATCAGATTCTTTACCTTTGCCGTGCTCGATATTGTACAATACCTTATCGAGCCAAATAGTACCTTCACGGCATGGGCTACATTGACCACAGCTTTCATGATGATAAAAACGAGCAAATGTCCATGTGTTTTTTACGATACATTGTTTTTCATCATAGACAATAAAGCCACCTGAGCCCAACATACTTCCCGTTTCGAAGCCGCCTTCACTTAGACTTTCGTAAGTCATCAACCGTGGATTCCCATTGCTCTCTTTCAGTAAAAGGTGTTTTGGCAATATTGGGACTGAAGACCCACCAGGCACACAAG
Organism: uncultured Aureispira sp.; assembly: GCA_964501555.1. Classification (GTDB taxonomy): domain Bacteria; phylum Bacteroidota; class Bacteroidia; order Chitinophagales; family Saprospiraceae; genus OLB9. The sequence continues at coordinate 10,875 of CAZCTQ010000006.1, forward strand.
CTTTAAGGTCTAATCCGTTTTTAATACCGCCACAGTATTCTTCCGAATAAATAAATTCCTCTACCGGAAGGCCTAATTCTATTTCATAGACTCCAGGTTTATTAATATTCCCGGAGGCGGAGATTAATTTAGTACCTGTAGAACGACCTACACCAATTTTAGCATATTCATTACCACCCATATTCATTATAGGTACTACAGCAGCGATACTCTCGACGTTATTGACTATAGTGGGGCAGCCCCATAATCCTGATACGGCTGGGAATGGAGGTTTAATTCTTGGATTACCGCGTTTTCCTTCAAGGGATTCTATAAGAGCGGTTTCTTCGCCACAGATATAAGCGCCAGCACCTGGATGCACATAAAGATCTAAACTATATCCCGATCCTTTGATATTTTTGCCTAAAAATCCTTTTGCATAAGCTTCATTAATCGCTTTTTCGAGAATGCGTAGGATAAACATATATTCTCCTCTGATATAGATATAGCTGGTACTACATCCTAATGCATAGCTTGATAATATCATACCTTCTACAAGCAAATGAGGTATCTTTTGCATCAAAAGTCTATCTTTAAATGTGCCAGGCTCACTTTCATCAGCGTTACAAAGTAAGTATCTCGGTTTATCAGTTGATTTGTCTAAAAAACTCCATTTCATGCCTGTAGGGAATCCTGCACCACCTCGACCACGTAATCCGGAGTTCTTAACTTCTTCTGTGACTTCATCTGGCGTCATTTTACCCAGTACTTTATCTAAAGTGCGGTATCCTCCATGTTTTATATATTCATCAATGGTCTCGATACCAGGTTTGTTCAAATGCTCTAATAATAACTGTGCACCCATTACTAATTAATATTTATCGGAATGTTTGCTTCCCAATTCGTGAATGATTTGATCTATTTTATCCTCTGTCAGATTTTCGTAATATTGTTCTCCAATTTGGAACATAGGTGCATATCCACAAGCTCCAAGACATTCTACTGTTCTAAGTGTGAATATATTATCAGTTGTTGTTTCGCCAACTTTAATACCTAATTTGCTTTCCAGATATCTAACTACGTTGTCAGAGCCACATATCATACATGGACCTGTCTGACAAACTTCTATGACATATTTGCCGACAGGCTTAGTAAAATACATCGTATAAAACGTAACTACTTCATATACTTCAATCGGTTTGATTTCAAGTATTGTAGCTACCTGATTCATCGTGTCAATAGACAACCATCCATCCTTATCCTTCTGTACTACATGGAGTACAGGTAGTAATGCAGACTTTTTGCGCTCCTTTGGATATTGAGCGATGATTCTGTCTATCTCCTTTAGTGCTTCCTGTGAAAACTGAACATCCATTTTATAAATGATTCTTCTATATAATATTCAAAAAAAGTTATGCGTCAAGTTCACCGGCGATCACGTTCATACTACTCATAGTGATAATAGCATCACTCAAAAGCGAACCTTTAATCATTTCCGGATAAGCCTGATAATAAATAAAGCATGGTCTTCTAAAATGTAAACGGTAAGGTTGACGTCCCCCATCACTAATCAGGTAGAACCCTAACTCGCCATTTCCACCTTCAACAGCGTGATAAACCTGTCCTTTAGGGATAACTATTTCCCCATAAACGATTTTAAAATGCCAGATTAATCCTTCTATTGTTGTATATACATCGTCTTTTGGCGGAAGGTAAAACTCTGGAACATCAGTGTGGTAATTACCATCAGGTAGATTTTTAAGTGCCTGCTCAATAATCTTGAGGCTCTGCCTCATCTCTTCCTGTCGTACACAAAAACGATCATAAGTATCACCATGTGTGCCCAAAGGAATAGTAAAGTCAAAATCCTCATACGAACTGTAAGGATGCATGACTCTCACATCATAGTCAACACCAGCCGCTCTGAGATTAGGACCCGTAAAACCATATTCTAATGCACGTTCTCCAGAGATAGGGCCTACACCTATTGTTCTGTCCATAAAAATACGATTTCTTATGAGAAGTTTTTCAAATTCTAATAGGGCTTTAGGGAATTCTTTAAGAAGTTCTTCAATCTTCGCAATAATTAATGGCGTAAAATCCCTCTCAAAACCACCGATACGACCAATATTAGTGGTCAATCTTGCCCCGCATATTTGCTCGTATATTTCATAAATTTTTTCTCTAAACTGGAAGATATAGAGAAAACCGGTCAAAGCACCTGTATCTACACCGATAACACTATTACAGATGATATGGTCACTGATCCTAGCAAGTTCCATGATGATGACCCGCATATAGTCAATTCTTTTGGAAACTTTAAGGCCGATTAATTTTTCTACTGTCATCTGCCAACCGATATTATTAATAGGTGACGAACAGTAATTCATACGATCGGTTATGGGTGTTATCTGATAAAAAGGCCTATTTTCAGCTAACTTTTCAAAAGCTCTATGGATGTATCCAATGGTCTGCTCAGCATCAAGAATTACCTCACCATCCATCTTGAGTACATTCTGGAAAATACCATGTGTCGCAGGGTGCGTTGGTCCAAGATTTAAATAATTATATAACTTTATATCTTCTTCATTGGATATCATCTGCTCTTGATGGCTTATTGATTTTAGCTTATCGTCCGAAATATTTGTCATCTTTATCTGTTCTGGTATTGTCAACTAAAGCATATTGTTTTAATAGTGGATGGTAATCCATATCTTCCACATTTAATATGATTTTTAAATTTGGGTGGCCAATAAATTTTATACCGAAAAATTCAAAAGTTTCTCTTTCCATCCAGTTGGCGGTCGGAAATAAGTGTGTAACCGTTGGAATTTCTGGCTTACTTATTGGTAAAAACAGGTGAATTCTGATTCTGATATTATTGGTCATGCTGTAGAGATGATATACAACCGACAATTCGTGATTTTCTTTATCTGGATAATGAACACCACATAGTGAAGTAAGGAAGTTGAATTTGAAAGTTTCATGCTCCTTTAACCATTTCAATAGATTAATGATGCTGTCCTTATTGACGATGAAATCTAACATTCCATAACTCTCCTCAATACTCAGTATATTGTCACCAAACTGTGCTGATATCGCATCATGTAATATATTATTATCAACCATCGCTGTTTATTTATCTATTTCGTATTGAGACATTAAATGAGCATATTCTTGTGAATGTCTCCTCCTGAGTGGTTCTTTTTTTACAAGATCCTGTACTCTTAAGATACCATCAAGAATGGCCTCCGGCGTAGGAGCACATCCAGCTACATAGACATCTACGGGAATAATTTTGTCGATACCTTGCAATACAGAATAGGTGTCAAAAATACCTCCTGAACTCGCACATGCACCTACGGCCATTACCCACTTGGGCTCTGCCATCTGAGTATAAACATGCTTAAGGATGGGACCCATTTTTTTTGCTATAGTGCCCATGACCATCAATAAATCAGCCTGTCGTGGTGAAAAACTTAAACGCTCAGCACCAAAACGCCCTATATCGTAGGATGCAGCCATCGTAGCCATAAATTCAATACCACAACATGATGTTGCAAATGGAAGTGGCCACATAGAGTTAGCGCGTGCTAAGCCTACGACTTTGTCCAATTGCATAAGTCCAAACCCCTCGCCTGAGTACATCTCAGGACCATCAGGGACGACTGTTGGTTTTAATGCCATTTTAAAACACCTTTTTTAATTACATAAAAATAACCCAATAAAAATGGGGTAACGAATATGATCATCTTTAAAAATCCTGTCATGCCTAAAGTTTTAAAATTGACTGCCCACGGATAGAAAAAAATGATTTCTATATCAAAAAGAACAAATAATATTGCTGCAAGAAAATACTTGACCGAATAGGGGAGTCGAGCATCACCTATTGACTCAATACCACATTCAAAACTCGATAATTTTTCTTCGCCTTTTTTTCTTGGTCCTAAAATGTGACTCAAAATGATCGTAACACCAACAAAGGATAAAACTACTAAAAACTGAATGAATATGGCTAAATAATCTATGTTCGATACATTGATGTTTCCTGCCTCCATATTTTAAATAATTATTTAAAACTTTGATAAAAATTATATAAGTAGGGCAAAGCTAAGAAATTAATTTGGTACTTTAAATATGATTTGTCTCATTTGTGTACAAGGAGATTTTATTCTTTTAGTTGTATATAAGATATCCTTAACTTTAATAGAGTAATTAATGTTTTGGCATATTAGATTGATTTATATTTATATATGGGCATGAGTGTTGTTATTAATTATTAATTATAAAACAACAAAAAAATATAATATTTAAAATCGAACTACAATGGTGAGTTGGCGCTATTGAAAAAGGTGTAAAAGTTAATTATTTATAATTAATCTAAATACTGAGACAGTGTTAAATAGAGAGTAATATGCAAAGTTTGCTTATATGTTATCTTTTTAAAATTGTAGTTTTATGTATATGAAAATTTCTTAAATGTCGTTGTACGGATTATTTGTCAAAGTAGAATATTTTGGGGAATTAGCTAAGAGTAGTAAAGTGATAAATAGTGGGATGCTATACCTAATAAAACAAATATATGCCAAATTGCGTGACTTAGACGCATTTTTCGATCTATAAAAAAATAAATCCCTGCTGTATAAAAAAGACCGCCTACTACGAGCAATACCTTAACAATATAAGGCATATTTGCTGTAATATCGTTGAAGATGAGTATGACCATCCATCCTAAGAAAATGTATAGTGTTAAAGAGATAGACTTGTATTTTTCCTTTTCAAGTATCCTGAATGCTATGCCAAGAATAATGATAAACCAATGAAAAATCAAAAAAATATGTCCCAACTTTGTATTCAAATACAGATAAATAAAGGCAGTGTATGAACATCCTATCAATACAAAAATGGATATATAATCCAGTAATTGCCATACTTTTTTCTTTTGTGGATCTATGGCAAGATGATAAAATGACGAACTCATAAGCATGAAGCCAGCACCAAGACTATAAATCATATAAGCTATGGATTGCTCGTCAGAATGTGCAAAAAATATAAGCAAAGGAGTAATCAATATTACTGATACAAGCCCAGCAAAATGCGTAACGAAATTAAATTTTTCATCAAGTTTAAGCCTGTGATATTGGCGGCTGATCACATTGATTTTCCATTTCATATTTACTTACATGCCTAAAAGGTTTTTGTATGATGGTTCAATCCCGTTAAATTTATATTCCGTAGCTTTATGATAATCTGCTTTGGCTTCGTTTATACGATTTAGTAAATAATAAGTTTTTGATCTTTCATAAAATACTAAACCTATATTGCCTATTGGATGTCTTAAAGCTTCTGTATAGGCTGTAAGTGCCTCTTCAGGTCGTTTAAGTAAGTTAAGTGCACGACCTTTTTCATACCATAGATCACCATTGTTTGGCACGAGCTTTAGATAAGATTCTATGTCCTGTAAAGCCAGATCTACTCTACCATTATTGTGGTGCATGATAGATCTGTTTAAGTAACCTACGGCATGATCCGGTTTTAGTTTTAGACCTTCATTAAAATCTGCTATTGCCTTATCAATATCGCCCAATCGTGCGTAAGTAGCACCGCGGTTGATTCTAAATTCGCCATCTTCAGGAAGGTATTCTATAGCTTTATTATAATCATTTAAAGCTAAGAGTAAAGTATCTCTACCTTTGGCGGCTTCAAAATAGAGTCGACCACGACTGTTATATACCTGTGGCTGATGTTCCTTTAGTTTAAGCGATGAGGTATAATCTGACAAAGCCTGTGGATACATTTTTTGTTCGCGGTAGTAGTTTGCTCTATTTCCGTATGGTAGTGTCGTTTGGGTATAATACTTTAATACATGAGACCATAAGGTTCCGCTATTTTCCCATATCTTGTTTTGGCTAAATGTCATAAAACCATATATCAACATTATGAATCCAGAAACGCTCCATAATATAGCAGGTTGAAAAGTGTTGTGGATCATCCACTTGTCAAAGTAATATCCTGCAATAAAGAACAGCCCGAAATAAGCCATATAGGTAAATCGGTCAGCAAGATATCCTTGACCAGCGCCTAAAATCTGAAGAAGGAAGATAATATTGACTATAAAAAAAACTATTCCGAAAACCAGTGTTTTCTGCTCTCTAATGTATGCTTTGTATAAAAAGTATATGATGGCTGGTGCGATAAGGATAGATGGATAGAAGTACCATGGAAAATGGGCCGGATAAGGGTATAAAGGTGATAATCTGAAAGGAACAATTGCTTTGACCAGATAAACTATAAAGCTAAATGCTCCTAAAAATATACGTTGTATAAAGTTAAAATTGGTAAGGTCATCATTTGTACTCAACGAGCCAAAATGATTTAACATATAAATTCCGATGATGCCAAATATAAGTGAAAGAATCAATAAAGGAACCTTTTGTAAAATTCTTTTTTTGAATGCATCTAATGTCCAACTTTTATCTACTAAGTAATCCATTGCAAGCATGCTCAATGGCAATGAGACAGCCTGAATTTTGGAAAATAGCGATAAAATAAAAAACACAACTATCCATATCCATCGGATGGTTTTAAGATCGTGCTTATATTTTATATATTGAATGAGCGCTGCTAAATAGAATACGCCAAAAAGAACATCTTTTCGTTCAGTCACCCAGGCTACGGATTCTACACGCATTGGATGGATGCCAAACAATAATGCTGTCAATGCAGCTCCTCTCCATCCTACACCTAATAATATAACAAGGCGATATACAAGAAATACACAAATTAAATGGAGAAGTACATTGTTTAGATGCCATGATGCAGGATCGTCAAGCCCAAATTGAATTTTTTCAATTGCAAATGTCCATATCGCTAAAGGATTGTAATTGCCGATGACACCAGAAGTAAAGATAGATTTTGTATTAGCCCAAAAATTATCTTTGGTGATACTAGTGATGAGTGGATTTTCATAAAAATTACGATCATCGTCCCAGTTTACAAATTTGTGATGTATAGCTGTGAAAAAACAAATAAAAGTAATACCCAATACTATAAAGACCGGCCACCAAGGTTGATTAACTTGCTTATTAGTAGATAGAATGGTTGACTTCTGATCAGATTTTTTAATTTGCGATCTATTAGTTATTTCCTGATTTTTATTTTTGGCCATGTCAGATATTATTTATATGCAATATAAGACAAAGATAAGTGTAGAATTGAATATTTAGAATAAAATATATACAAATATTATATATCTGTATAAGCTAAGAGGCCTTTATTTGTAGTGATATAAAAAAAGAAGAAGATTACCGCTGTTTTTTAGGGTATTTAACCTGCTTGTCCACAGGTTTTGTTTTTTTTGATCTGGATGAGATATCTTTACTTATAGGAGGTCTATTTGTTTTTGTGAGCTCTGTTTTTTTAATGACAGGTTTTGAATAGTCAATATTGAGGAGCTTTAAAATGTCCTTTTTCTCGATCGCATAGTACTTACCGGGCTCTAATTTTCCCAGTTTTAGGTCTTCGATTTGCATCCTTACCAAGCGCAACACAGGAAATCCAACCTTTGCAAACATCTTCCTGACCTGTCTATTTTTGCCTTCAGTAATTTCAATAATCGCCCATGATGTAGGAATGTTTTGACGAAAACGAATCGGAGGATTTCTATCCGGAATGACAGGTGGCTTGTGCAATTTGCGCACGTTACAAGGTTTTGTTTTGTAGGCGCCGGTTGATAATTTTATTTCGACACCTTTAGCAGCCTGAGCTATTGCTTTGTCGGTAATATCTCCATCAAGCTGTACAATGTAGGTTTTACGATGCTGTTTAGAAGGGTGGAGCAGGGCCTCATTAAGTTTCCTGTCATTAGTCAAAATGAGTAAACCTTCTGAGTCCTTATCTAATCGCCCCACCGGATATACGTCTTTATCAACTTTGAGATAATCAGCAAGGGTGATATGCTCAGGGCTTTCCTTACTAAATTGGTTTAATACATTGTAAGGTTTATAAAAAACGTAATATGTGTAATCGGAAGCGATGGCTATATGTTATTAAATATATTTAAAAAAAAGATTCGAAAAAATTATACATTAAATCTAAAGTGCATGATATCACCGTCTTCTACAACGTATTCCTTACCTTCTACGCCCATTTTGCCAGCCTCTTTTACTGCAGATTCGGATCCAAAATGGACAAAGTCTTTGTACTTAATTACTTCAGCACGAATGAATCCTTTCTCAAAGTCGGTATGGATTACTCCAGCAGCTTGTGGTGCTTTCCAGCCTTTCTTTATCGTCCAAGCGCGTACTTCCTTGACACCAGCTGTGAAGTAAGTGTATAGGTTAAGCAATTTATAGGCTGCTTTGATGATTTTATTTACACCAGGTTCGCTAAGTCCCATAGCTTCAATAAATTCCATACGCTCCTCCTTAGTCTCAAGTTCTGCTATTTCTGCTTCTATGCCTGCGCAGATAAATATAACTTCAGCATTTTCGCCCTTGATTGCTTCAACAAATCTTGAAGTGTGCTGATTTCCATTAGCGACACTGTTTTCGTCAACATTACATACATAGAGGATGGGCTTACTAGTAAGTAGCATAAGATCCTTGTATAATTCAGCATAAGCTTCATCAACCTCAAAACTTCTGGCAGGCTTTTCGCTTTCAAGGTGTTGTAACAAACCGGATGCCCATTCAACATTTATAGCGTCTTCTTTGGCACCTGATTTAGCTTGTTTTTTGAGTTTGTCTATACGTTTTTCCATTGTGTCGATGTCTTTAAATATCAACTCGAGATCGATAATCTCTTTGTCCCTGACTGGATCGACACTTCCATCCACGTGGATAACATTGTCATCTTCAAAGCATCTTACTACATGGATGATGGCATCTACTTCGCGGATATTAGCAAGAAACTGATTGCCGAGGCCTTCACCTTTGCTTGCGCCTTTGATCAAGCCAGCGATATCTAATATTTCAACACTTGTGGGTATTACCTTTTGAGGCTGTACTAAATCTTCTAGCTTGTCCAAACGTTCATCAGGAACTACGATCATGCCGAGATTTGGCTCTTTTGTTGCAAATGGATAGTTGGCTGCAAGTGCCTTAGCTGATGTCAGCGCATTAAAAAGTGTTGATTTTCCAACATTAGGAAGACCTACGATACCACATTGAAGCCCCATATATTATATATTTTAATAATCTATTTTAAAAATTGGCGCAAAGGTAATGAAAATTATTATTTTAGGCTTACATGTAGCGCAGGGATTTAGTAGATATAAAAAAAAAAGACCGATTCCCCCTACAGAACCGGTCCCGAGTAAACAATTTGCTTAATTAATTACTCAATAACTCAATCTCGATTAATTAGTAACCCAATACCGTGCCAAAAATATTGTATTAATAAAAAAATCTTCAAAAAACATTACTTTTTGAAGATTTTTTAGCTCTAAAGACCAGATTTAGTGAAATTTATTTTTTATTGTTGACTTTGTCTAAGTATTCAGCACCATCAATATCTAATTTTTTAGAGAGTTTTGCAATTTTATTCAGATCTATCTTGCCAGTAAAAGACATCATGACAAACTTATTTTTACTTCCCAATAGGAGTAAGAGTTCTGAAATGCTGCCATTAGCATCTTTTGTTATAAATTTTACATCTGTATCTTTATCTTTGATAGCAGCAAGTGTTTCGTAAGTCCTAATATTCAATCGTTTATTGGCTTCATTATAAATTTTGGATGGATCTTTGGTCGTGCTCATGATTTTTAGTCCTTTGAGATCTTTGACGATGGAGGCAAGTTCCTTTTCGTCATTGGCATCGGTAGCTTTATATGCCATTTGAAACATCTTAGGGCTAATGTACACCGTTGTAAAATTAGCATCTGATTGATAATCATGAAACAGACTTTCTATTGCATCGCCTTGAGCATGGGCAGCAATTCCGAAAAAAAGCATACATATAATGGAGAATACATTTTTCATAAAATATATGATTATTTATTGTTATTATTGAAATTTATTCTGATTTAAAAATATCGATTTTTTCTATAGTATTTAAATTATCCTTTAAGGGTTTTTGACTTTCTCTAAATTTAGTAGAAACCATAGCCAATGCTTCCCTTGTAATGCGAAGTGCTTCTTCTGGATCTTCTACTACATAAACATTAGTTTTAGTGGTAGCAGAATGACTTGCTTGTTGCACGTTTTTAAATATAAAGATGGCACCTATCACAAATACAGCTACTGCTGCAACTCGCCCTAATATCGAAATGATACGACCTTTGTTTGCTTTTTCTGTTTTATCCTTACCATCTTTAGCTTGTAATGGAATGACCTGATTTGGATAGGTAATCTGCTTTTGTTCTTCAAAAAAACCAAACAAATCTGCAAAAGGTTGATGTGACTCAGCTATTTGACCACTTTTAAAATAGGCTTTGATTATTTGTTCTTCTTTTTCATTGGCTTCACCTTCCCAATATTTATCTAAAATTGTTTCAATGTCAGATGTAATATTTGTTTTAATCTCTCTTTGTTGATCAAAAAAGGCAAATAAATTTGCGAACGCTTCATGTTCCTGCGCTACTTGTCCACTTTTAAAATAAGCCTGAAGGATATGTTCTTCCTTTTGAGTTGTCTCACCTTCCCAATATTTATTTAACAGTATATCGATTTCTGTATCAACAGGGGATTTTATTTGTCCTTGAGATTCAAAGAAGGTAAATAAATCCGCAAACGGAAGATGCTCATCAGCGATATGATCTGAATGAAAATATTGCTTAATCTCAGCCTCTTCGTCTAAGGTTGTTTCATCAGCCCAGTATTTATCTAAAAGTTGGTTAATTTTAATTGTCATATCTTTTAAAATTCCTTTTTAATAAGGCATCTTTCAATGTTTTTCGTGCACGGTGAAGACTTACCTTTATAAAGTCGAGCGTGTAATCAGTGATTTCAGCTATTTCTTTATAGCTGTATCCTTCGACGTCCCTTAGATAGACGATCATACGCTGCTTTTCAGGTAATTCATTAACAAGAGATAGAATGCTGTTCATACGATCGTTATCTTCCAGTTTTTTGTCTGGCGTGATATCATTGTCTCTTAAAAAAGAATAATCCTCAATGTCTTGTACAGATGCCTTTCGGCTTCTGATCTTATCGATAGCAAGGTTTCTTGTGACGGTCATACACCATGCTTCCTTGTTTTCGATTTCATTATACTGGTCTATTCGATTCCAGATTTTTATCAGCAACTCTTGTATAATGTCTTCAGCATCATAAGTATCTCCTACAATTCCTAAAGCTAATCTGTATAGCCTGTCTTTAAATGGTAGGGTAAGTAATTTAGTATGTTCTGTACTCATGCACGATTAATTGACGAGATTATGATGAATATTGTTACAGAATATATTCATCTTTTAAAAAATATGTTTATGCGAAATTAAAATTCATCTTAGTTTAAATTAATTTAGAATAGTTTTTAATGAGTCATTGTCGTACCATAGGTTGAAAAGAATGCGTATGTTCTATATCTAACATAAGGTAAATTTTTATGGTTCAGGAGCAAAGGAGTAGGCTACAGACAGTGTTAGCCCATCAGGGGTTTCAAAAAACTGACTTTTAGAATACCTATAATAGATATGGTCACCAATCGTTCGGAAAGCTTTATCAAATTTAATATCTATACTGATCTGATCAATATCATAACCAATTGCAAAGCTAAATCCATAACTCACGTTTCGTAATTTTTGATTGTAATGCTCCAAGTCTAAAAGCTGGGATTTATGGTTTGTAAGTATATGCATTACTGGACCGACTCCGATTCTAAAATTGTTTGAAAACAGTCCTCCCATAGCTTGCAAATCAAGATACCCAAAGCGTTCTACCTTTCTTGTCTTTGGTCTGCCTTCGTCTTTATAGGTGGTTACATCAAAGGCCATTCCATAATTTGTATATAGTATATTTACTTCTGAATATAACCATCCGAATCGTTTTTGAGCCCAAAATCCAGCATTGTATTGTGGTAAACTCTCCGCTAATTGGATTTCATGGACAATTTGATCTTTTTCATTACCAATATATACAGTTTCTTCTCTTGCTAAAATGGTGCCACCTGAAAGTTTAAGGCCATATCGTAAAGATTGAAGTTCTCGTTTTTCCTTTGAATACTGTGCAATACTTATATTAGATGACCATAATATAAATAAAATGATCAGATGGATATTTGGCACAATTTGATATCTTATATTCACTAAAAAATAATTGAGAAACCAAAATTATTAAATAAATATGACATGGATAGCATTTTTTTGATTTTATTTAAATTTGCTGATGTTTGAGTCATTTTAGATGCAAGTTTATTTCAAAAATATTTTAATCAAGTATCAAGAATGTTGTCGCAAAATAGATAGAATAGCTTTAAATCTTACAAATTAATTTAATTTTAAGCTCAATTTAAGATGCCATTGTTAAATTTTGTGAATATAGGAATTTATAACACATTTTAACGGATTCTTCAATAAAATTCAGTCTAAACACATGTACCTTTGTATCGCAATATTGCAAAACATCATAATTAATAAAAAATGAAACGTATAACATTTGTTTTAATGACAGTCATGACCATGTTTATTTTTAATGTTAATGCTCAGGTAGCGCCAGCTGCTACTAAATCAGCTCCTGCGCCAAAAGTAAAAGCTGAGACTAAAAAGGAAATTGAAAAAAAAGTTGACGGTGCAAAAGAAAAGGCACATGTTGAAAAGGCAGAAATGAAAAAGGAAGGCGAGCATAAGGCTGATGAGAAGAAAGAAATGGCTAACGAAGCTAAATCAGAAATGAAAAAGGAAGGTAGTAAAAAGGCTGAAGTAAAAGCTGATAATCCTGAAGTTAAAGCTACACCTGAAAGGAAGGCGAAGGTAAAAAAATCTAAAGAAGTAGCTCCTACATCTGCTGGTGAGGAACATCTTAAAAAGGATGGTACACCTGATAAGCGATATAAAGAAAATCAGCACCTCAAAAAGGATGGAACTCCTGATATGCGATATAAAGAAAATAAAGAAGCTGTACACAAATAATCTTTTTGATCATAATATAGCATAAAAAATGTAATGGGGACAAACTTTAGTCCCCATTATATTTTTTGCTCCGTAGAACTATAAAACCTTTTATTCTGCTTGTTTGATAAATTGTAGTTCAGCTATGATTTTGACATCTTCACTTACCAAAACTCCACCCGTCTCAAGTGCAGCATTCCAGTTAAGTCCAAAGTCCGTGCGGTTGATTTTTCCTTCAAAAGAAAATCCAGCTTTAAAATTTCCGTAAAGATCTTTATTTGTACCATGAAAATCAATATTTAGATTGACTGGCTTGGTAACATCTTTAATAGTTAGATCACCTGATAATTTGCCGGACGTCGCATCATAATTATTAGCCTGGAAAGTGATATGGGGAAAATTCTCTACATCAAAAAAATCCGCACTTTTCAAATGATTATCCCTTTGGTCATTGTTTGTATCAATGGTAGCTATATCCGCTTTAAAGGTAACATTTGCTGGGTTAAATTCATCATTTCCCGAATTGATTTCAGATGTAAAGCTGTTGATCTGTCCTGTGACATTAGTTATCATCATATGCCTTACCTTAAATTGGATTTCACTGTGTGTCGGATCTAATATCCATTTTGAATTAGTCATTTTATTTATTTTTTTGATTTAAGTAATATTTGTTACAACAAATGATTGTCATAAATAGTTTTTGGAATCAATGAAAAATGGTGTATTTAATGACTTTTAACTAATCTTTAATTTAAACAGTCTCTAATTATTCATTAGTATAGGTAATTGATATGAGAGCATTATATTTCTAACTTTAACTTAAATTCGAAGTAAGACAACCAATATTACAGGCAAAAATACACAGTGATTAGATTTTATATATTTGATTATTTATAAAAATGGAGGTTTACTATTTGTTAATTCAATCGATCTTTTTGATCAATTCTTATATAAAATTGATGCTAAATCATACAAAATAAACGACTACAGTTTATTTTTAATAAAACATAGAGCTAATCGGCGTGCTGAAACTGTTTTTATAAAAATACTATTTAAACTCTCATTTAGATATTATAAATTTGAATTTTAAAATAGTTGTTTAAAATGTTTATTTATAATCTATTATCAGTAATCATCTCCATCAACTCGTCCCTATAATTTTTACCGATAGGTAGTTGTTTTATTTTACCATTTTCAGTGAGTTCGACCATATTGCCTAGTATGGCAGTTATTTTTTTGATATTGACAATGTAAGAGCGATGGATACGAATGAATTTATTAGCCGGAAGCTTGTCTTCAAGACTTTTCATAGTTTGTAGGGTGATGACACGCCCGGATTCTAATCGGATAATGACGTAGTCTTTCAGGCCTTCTACATAAAGGACATCATCAAAATTAACCTTGACTAATTTTTTATCTGCCTTAACAAACATAAAATCATCCTCAGCCTCAAGGTTTCCATTTTCCTGTTCAGTTTGTTTACGACTTGTCAATTTTTGAGATACTTTATTGACAGCTTTAAGAAACCGCTCGAAGGAAATAGGCTTTAATAAATAATCATCTGCATTTAATTCAAAACCTTGTACAGCATAATCGGGATGTGCTGTCGTAAAGATAACGCAAGGCGGATCAGCCAGGGTTTTGAGAAACTCGATACCAGTCAATTGTGGCATTTGTATATCCAAAAACATAAGATCAATAGCTTCGGATTGTAAAATCTGATTTGCCATTAAAGCACTGTCACATTTAGCGACCAATTCAATATTTGCCATTTTTTGAATATAGGTTTCTATAATTTCCTGAGCGAGAGGTTCATCATCTACTATAATTGCACGTATCATAATTAATATTTTTGTTCAAATTCAAAATTGTTTTTTAGATTAAGTCTAAGGCTAACTGTATAAATATCGGGTAAATCCTCAACATGAAGTATGTGATTATCCGGGTACAGTATGTCCATACGTCTTTTTACATTTACCAGTCCGATACCACCGGAACGTTTATCTGTGATTTTGGGTTTTGTTGTCATTTTTGAGTTTTCAATTTTCATGATTAGCAACCCATTATTAATCTCAATATTCAACCGTACAAAACTGGGCTTTGAGGTATCATTAACGCCATGCTTAAAAGCATTTTCTAAAAATGGAATTAATAATAAGGGGGCTATTTTGTCATTTTGGGTTTCGCCATCAATTGTGACATCAATATTTATTTTATCACCATGTCTTAGCTTTTCCAACTCTAAATAGTTTTCCATATAAGTTATTTCTTTGTCTAATTTTACTTCCTTTTCGTTACAATCGTAAAGCATATAGCGCATCATCTCCGATAATCTAAGGACAATTTCGGGTGCTAGGTCAGATTTTTTTAATGTAAGGGCATACAAACTATTGAGCGTATTGAATAAGAAATGTGGATTTATTTGAGATTTTAGAAATTTTAATTCGGATTGTAATGTTTGATTTTCAAGTTCTTTTTTTTCACGCTGTTGCTGCAACCAATCCATGATAATCAGATAAATGGTTGTGTATAATCCGGCAATAAAATGTGTAAAAAATACATAAGTCTGATTGGATGCATAGGCAGTTTGTGCTTCTGGATTGCCATTCGCCAGCAAAAATAAAAACAAAGTACGTATGGGCGTTATCAACAATGCAACAAAGGCGAGTGCTAACAGATGAATGATAATTTTTCGATCTTTAATATATTTTGGAAATAATATAAAATAGTCAGTGTAAGCAATGAGTGCGTAAAACAGAACAGCTATAAGTGAGATTAGGAATGTTAGCAAAAAATATTCCTGACTTATATTGGCAAAGAAAATTACCAAAAATAACAATAGCCAAAATAAGATATGGTAGAAAAGCGATTGCTTAGTCCAGTTGGATATGCTTTTCAATAACTTTAAAACTGCCATATTTTTGTCCTCGTTCTGTGCAAAAGTACATAATAGTATCAATATGTTGTCAAATTAATAGATGAAGTATTGTTTTAGCAAGACTAATCACCATTTGTATTTAAAAATGGTGATTGGTGATTGCTATTTAAAGAAACCTAAGCAAGCTGAATATTAGTTTGATGAATATCACAATCGCCGCCTACAATTTATTTTTTACAACATATTTGTAAAATTATCAATAATAGATGTATTATTGCGGCTAAATTTACTGGTTTATGATTTTAGACCTCATTGTTGCTATAGTTATTACCGTAGGGTTTTACCTTGGGTATTCTCGTGGTTTGATTAAGACTGTTTTTAATTCTTTGTCATTAATCATAGGAATAATAGCGGCTCTAAAAATATCACCTTTGGTCATGGATATCTTAGAGAGTATTCTCAAGACATCACCAGCAGTTTCCTTTTTGTTGGGTATTGTTGTTACCTTTCTCGGTGTGATGTACCTTATACGATATTTTAGCAATAGGATGGAAGACCTATTAAAAGCAGTTCATATCAACTTTATCAATAAAATCGCTGGTGGGACACTCCAAGCGTTGTTTTATGCTTATTTGTTGAGTCTGTCATTGTGGTTAGTCGATGCTATGAGCGTTTTAAAGCCTGAGGTAAAGGAATCTTCGATAACCTATTCATTATTAGAACCACTACCGGAAAAAGGTAAAGCCTTTTTTGTTGCAGTAAAACCTATATTTAAGTCATTTTGGGATAAGACTGTACAGTCTATGGATAGTATCGGTGGCAAAAAATAAATCTATTACTTAATTGTTTTTGTACCTTTGTGCACTTTTATTCAATTTAATTCACAAAAGTAATGGATTACAAAAACAATATACTAGAGACCATCGGTAATACTCCTTTGGTCAAACTCAATAAAGTCGTGGCTGAATTGCCTTGTCTCGTTTTAGGCAAAATTGAAACTTTTAATCCTGGACATTCGACAAAAGACAGAATGGCGCTGAAGATGGTGGAAGATGCTGAAAAATCGGGAAAATTACATCCCGGTGGTACTATTATAGAATGTACATCAGGAAATACTGGAATGGGGATAGCATTAGCTGCTGTCGTTAAGGGGTATAAGTGCATTTTTACTACTAGTGACAAGCAATCCAAAGAAAAAATGGATGTTTTGAGGGCTTTGGGAGCTGAAGTAATTGTATGTCCGACTAATGTAGAACCTGATGATCCGCAGTCATACTATTCTGTTGCTGAAAAGCTAAGTAAGGAAATCCCAAACTCCATATGGCTAAATCAATATGATAATTTATCTAACCGTCAGGCTCATTACGAATCTACAGGTCCGGAAATCTGGCGACAAACAGAAGGAAAGATTACACATTTTGTTGTCGGTGTAGGTACAGGCGGTACGGTGTCAGGCGTAGCAAAATATCTTAAAGAGCAAAATCCAAATATCAAAATATGGGGTATTGATACCTATGGTTCTGTATTTAAAAAATATCATGAAACAGGTATTTTTGACAAAAACGAAATCCATTCATATATAACAGAAGGCATTGGCGAGGATATTTTACCTAAAAATGTAGATTTTAGTCTGATAGATCATTTTGAAAAAGTGACAGACAAAGATGGTGCACTCGCTGCAAGACGACTTGCCAGAGAAGAAGGGTTATTGCTAGGATACAGCGCAGGTTCTGCTCTTGCTGGCTTATTACAAATGAAAGACCAGTTAAAGCCAGAGGATATTGTTGTTGTTTTATTCCATGATCATGGTAGCCGATACATAGCTAAACTGTACAATGATGATTGGATGAAGGAACAAGGATTTATGTAAATCATTCATATTGAAACAAATGAAAAAGCCATTCACTGAAAAACAGGAATGGCTTTTTTTAAAATATGGGGGTATAATTTATTTTACTTTAATCTTTTTGGTCCCTATAATGTGTAAAAGACCATCCTTGATTTCTTTAAGTTCAATGACATATTTTCCTGGTTGTTCGTATTCGTACACTAAATCCTTTTGTGTAACGATCAATCTTACGCCATCACCCATTTCCATAACATATCGGGATGCTTTTTCATCCTGTAAAAAAGTTACTTTAAATCGCTGACCAGCTACAACAGATTTATCTAACTGTACATAGTCGTCAAATACATTTGCTGGAGCTTCGTCATTTTTAACTACAGAAGCTACTGAAGACAATAGTGGAGCACCATTATTGTCAGATAATGGTGATGGAATTTCTGAAAAAATAATTTTTTGTCCAAATAAATAAATGGAACCTATTATCCCTGTCAAAACTAACAGGCTTAATAAAAATGGTTCGATGTGCACTTTAAATATATGTGCAAGATGAAACTGCTTTTTCGACAAGCGAATAGGAGTGTAATGTTCTACGTTCATATAATCGGGTTTGGGTTTAAGAAATGAATCGGTTTTCCAGCCGGGCGATCTTTATGTTCCATTTGGAAGTGTAAAGGTATAACATATTTTGTAAATAAAAAATATAATTTTCTATTTATATATCATTTTACTTATGTATAAGTTACTAACTATGAATAATTAATAATTTTAATTATGTTCCTGTTTGATAATATGATGTTTATATAATGGAATTTAACATATTAAATCAAAAAATATGTGAGTGAATTGTAGTGTTATTACGAATTTAGGATAATGTGTTAATTGAATGCGACCAGACTGCATAAGCACCAGTTACTATATTATCCTACTTTTTCCAGTGAGAGCAGATAATACCTGCTGAGATGGCTACATTGAGCGAATCAGCGATTCTATGGTCAGCACCAGGGATACTGATTTTTTTGTGAATGAGTTTTTCATGTACAGTAGAGATGCCATTACCTTCATTGCCCATGACGATGATAGCGTTGCTTTCAATAGATTCATTGTATAATGGCGAGCCATCCATATAAGTACCGTAAATAGTACGGTTATAGTTTGTTAACTCAGATAGCTCTGCTGTAATCAAATCAACATTTGTCATGCTTCCCATTGTTGCCTGTACCACTTTGGGATTAAAAAAATCGGCTGTTCCCGATGAGCGTAAGACTACTTCAATACCAAACCAATCAGCTATACGTATAATAGTACCGACATTACCAGGATCTTGGACATCATCCATATAAATAGCAGATTTATTTGTTTGTTTCATAATTTCTAAAGATTCTTCTGCTTTTACAGCGACTATAAGAATGTCAGCCGGTGTCTTTAAGGTAGATATTTGTTCCATCTCCTTAGCAGAGACTAGATTGAGATGGTAGTTATCGAATCCTTTGATATTTTGATATTTTTGAAGTGAATTTTCCATAATAAATATATCTTCAATTTTAAATTTTCCTGTTTTTATGAATTCTGTACACGCTTTACCACCTTCAACGATGAATTTGTTATAAATTTGCCTGAATTTTTGCAAATGCAGGGATCGAACATCTTTAATCTTTGCTTTGGATATCAAATTGATAAGTTTTAAATGTTAATGACAAACAGTATAAGTATCAGGACAATAAAATTGTTGGGGATAATAATGACAGTACTTTTATTCAGTGCCTGTAATTCGTCCCGATACCTGACTCCTGACCAGATACTATTAAAAGATACAAAGATAGTATTTAAAAGTAAATCTAAAATAAAAGAAGAGTCAAAGATAAAAGAAGAGTTGATGACTTTTATTAATATGCAGCCTAACCACAAAATATTGTTTTTTATTCCTAAGGAATATCTTTATCTTTCTAATGCTGATTCGACACAACAAAAGTGGTATAACGTAGCTATGAGATCATTGGGCGAGCCACCATCCCTTTTTAATATAAATAAGGCTAAAGAGGTCACTAAGGATATGGAAAACTATCTTAAATATAAAAAGGGCTACTATGAAGCTAAGGTTGATTATTACATGGACGAGCAGCAATATGGGTGGCAAACGACAAATACCAATGATATATGGACTGAAATGAATTTGATGTATATTGTATCGACTGGTCCGAGATATAAGATACGTAATATCACATACGAATCGAGAGATCAAAGGGTGTTGTCATTTATTCAAGATAGGCAAAAAGATGCATTAATTAAAGCAGGAGATTTTATTGATTACAATACATTTGAAATTGAAAAAAGTCGGCTTGTACTTGAATTGCAAAATAATGGCTACATCAATTTTTCAAACAGTTACTTCGATATTTCTGGTGACAGCAGCAATGTCAATAAAGACGTCGATATCTTTATAGACATTCGCTTGCCCTTACCCGACTCGATGCATCACAAGTTTAGGGCTGGCAATATACGGGTTTTCACAGATTACTTTAACGAGCAATTGCCAGAAAATCTAACTATGGATACGTTAAATGGCATTCAATATTTTAGACAATCAAAAGACTTTTTGGTACGGAGGACCGTGCTTGATAATGACATCTTTTTAAGGCCAGGCAAACTACTCAGCAGGGATGAAAGGCAAAAGACTTTCCGTAAACTCAATGGACTCGGTACCTATCGATTTGTGACTATTAATGCCATTCCTGATAAAAAGGTAGATTCACTGATGCATTATGACATTCTATTAACGCCATTTGCTAAAAAATGGACTTGGGATGGTGGTATGCAGGGATACTTTACTACGTTAGGCGCCGCAAGATTTTTTGGTATTTCGTTATCGTCTCAATTTGTCAACAGAAATTTATTTGGTGGGTCAGAAAAATATTCATTACGTGCAGAAATCGGTACAGAATTGGGCTATGACAGTGGTAGAGGCTTCATCCAACGGGCAAATAACCTTACTTTACAAAATAATCTTACTATACCAGCGTTTCAGGATTTTATCGGTCTCGGCAAATTAGTTAACAAGATAGGTGTCATTAAAGATAAATTTTATAATGACTTTAAGGAAGAATGCACAACTAATATTGCGCTTGGGTATAACTCTAATAATATTATAGATTTGTATGGTTTAAGTTCGTTTAATGCCAATTATGGATTTGACTATACGTCTCCTAAAAATAATCGGTATATATTCAGGCCATTAGGTTTTAATCTAGATTTATACACGATCAAGGATACGGCAAGATTCGCTAATAATCCCTTGGTGTTGCTTTCATTTCAGAATAACTTAGGTACTGGTTTTTTATTTAGAGATTTTACTTATATTTATAATAGCAACAAATTTGGGCACGGAAATTCATTTTTAGTCATTCATAATATAGAATTGTCTGGTATGGAGGTTTATCTCGCCAATCAATTGTATAATAAACTTGCAAATAAGTCAGATCAATGGAGTCTTGGTGATAAAAAATTTTCTAAGTATGTGCGTTACGAGCTGGATGCCAGATACAATAAAGAATTTACAAAGACGGAGAGCTTTGCAGCAAGATTTAATATCGGAACCATAGTAGGGTATGGTCAAAATAAGGCTGTACCTTTTGTTAGACAATTTGGTGTAGGTGGACCCAATAGCCTCAGGGCTTGGAATATTAAAGAACCAGGTCCTGGTGCTTACAGAAATCCCTTGGACAAATTAGAGAAGTCACCCATAGTATATACCAATCAAGGTGATTTAAAACTTGAACTCAATGCAGAATATCGATTTAAAATTTTCTATTTTGTAGATGGTGCTATTTTCTTAGATGCTGGAAATGTGTGGCTGATACATAATGACAATGATCGGCCTGGCGCAGTATTTACTAAAAACTTTATGAGTCAAATGGCAGTGGGCACCGGATACGGCATTCGATTTAACTTCAATTTCTTCCTTATTAGGTTTGATTTTGGTTATAAGCTTAGAAGTCCTTATAAAGATGAATTTACAGGCCGTAATTGGTACACGTTTAAAGAGTTTCGTCAGCAGGGATTGGGTAATGTACAAGTCGCTGTTAATTATCCTTTTTAAATAAAATATGAACTAATACTCAACCATGTATCTTGTTTATTTGTTATAAAATAAAAATTTTAATACAATGCGAAATTTCATTATTTTAACTTTATCGTTTTTTATATTGTGTAGTACAATTGCTCAGGCTCAGCCATTTACTATGCCTAAATTAAAATTTAGTTATGATGCATTAGAGCCATTTATTGATGCACAGACGATGGAAATCCATTATTCTAAGCACCATCAGGCTTATTTAAATAACCTCAACAAAGCTGTTAACGACGGTAAGATGACAGATTGGACATTAGAAGAATTACTCTTGAATGCCGAAAAAAGGAGTGCAGCTATCCGTAATAATGCCGGTGGTCATTATAACCATTCATTATTTTGGGCAGTAATGTCACCAAACGCTCAAAAAACTCCATCTGGAAAATTAGCTGAAGAAATCAATAAGACTTTTACGTCATTAGACAGTTTGAAAAAATTGATGAATAACCAGGCATCAAGCAGATTTGGATCTGGTTGGGTATGGCTTTATGTCAATACAGATAAAAAACTTGCGGTTGCTTCTTCTCCTAATCAGGATAATCCCATTATGGATGCGATGAAGGAAAACCGAGGTATTCCGATTTTGGGTATTGACGTATGGGAGCATGCCTACTACTTAAAATACCAAAATAAACGTGGTGATTACCTCAATGCAATCTGGAATGTGATAGACTGGAAAACAGTAGGTGATAATTACGAGAAAGGACTTAAAGATCCTTTTTTACTGACCATAGAAAAAGATAAATGGCAGGCATTGAAAGACTTCCACATGGTAATGGCACAGACATTTCACCCAATGGAAGACGGTGATTTTGCACCAATCAAAGCTAGATCTGGCGAGATGGTCGAAAAAGCAAAACTATTAGGGACTTCTTCCATTCCAAATTCTTTTAACACTAAAGCTGTAAAAGATGCTATTAAAGAACTAATAGTAGGAGCAGAAAACGTAGATAAATTAGTAAAAAAGAAAAGCAAAAACGATAAGATTGAAGCCAGTCTGACAAAACTGCACGATGTATTCCATAAAATCCAAGGATTGTGTAGCGATAAGAATCATTAAGTTTTATACGCATTAAAGTAGGGTTGGCACTAGGTGCTAATCCTATTTTTTTATCGTTGATTAGCAAATAGTACGTTAATTTGCTTCATATTGAGGAATGGCGGAGAGATAAATATAAAATAAATTACTAATATTACATAAAACACTATACTTTTGTGCCATGATTTGGAATGGTAGATTTTGGTCATGGTTCTTGTCGGCTTCATTATACGTAGTCGCTCTCTATAGCTATCCTGCATTTAACTCGTCCGGAACCTTCAAAAATAGCAAGGAGACACTTAGTCAGTCTGTTTTACTCTCCATATCATCCGCTTTTAATAATGGAAAGAGCCAATTATCCAGCTTTAAAAGGCAGGGTAGTGTGGAAAATCCATATCTTAAATTGATTTATCATAAGAATAAGATTGTTACAAAATTCAAAGGAATATTTGAGCAATATATTCTTAATAGAACGTTTGATAGTAAGCGTTTGAATACATTGCGTTTGCAATATTTGATATATCCTTATCATCATCACTGGTAACTATAACATATTATTAGTTTATTTTTCTAAAAATCAGGGATTATTCATATTTTTTGAATGTAACCTGAAGTTTTTTTATTAATTTTTAAATTATTTTAATATGTCTGATGTTATAATGAATATCATTTTATTTGCTTTGATCATGGTTCCTATGTTGTTTTTAATACTGAGGAGTAGTGGCAAGAAGGAATTGCAGCAATTCAAATCTTTAATGAAGAATGAAAATTTGAATATGGGCAAATATGTAAATCTAACTAAACAAATCCTTTGTACCGATAAAACCGAAAATGCTTTATGTTATTGGGTTAAAGGATCTCAAGATTTTGAAAAGGTTCTTTTGGCTGATTTAGAGAGTGCTGAAGTAATGAAAAGTGCACATCACGGCGCAGTAACTGAATCAAACATAGCTTCACTTCAAAAAGTAGAAGTGTACTTGACTAAAAAGGATAAAATGCATATCATCTTGCCTATATACAATATTAATGAAAATAGGCCTATAGATACGGATTTGCTTGATGTTGAAAGTTTTATAAAAAACATTAAAGCCTCAATAAAGAGGTAGTAAAAATATTTAATATGAGCGTTTAGTTATGATTTGTCGTCATGACTAAACGCTTAAAAAAACAGAAAAACTTATTTATGATCGTTTGGATAGCGTTTCTTTTGCTGATTGGTGTATTTATGGCTATTGACTTAGGTATCTTTAATAAAGATGCTCACGAAATCACCTACAAGGAGGCAACTCAATGGACTATAGTTTGGTCAACACTAGGACTTAGCTTTGCAGCTGTAATTTACTGGCTATATAAAGAGGGATACATGCTATCACCCAATGGTGACACTCCATGGCAAGCAGCATCTGAATATCTTACTGGCTATATTATAGAATTATCACTTAGTGTGGATAATATTTTTGTTATCGCTACCATATTCAGGACATATAGTATTCCTAAAATCTATCAACATAGAGTGTTATTTTGGGGTATTCTTGGTGCTTTGGTTTCCCGAGGATTTATGATCTTTTTTGGTGTTGTTATCATTAATCAGTTTTTTTGGGCTACATATTTGTTTGGTGCATTTCTAATCTTTACAGCTTTAAAAATGGCATTTTCGGGAGATGATGAGGAGTTTGACCCTCAAAACAATAAAATTTTTAAATCAATACGGAAAATTCTACCTGTAACTAGTATTTTACATGGAGATAAATTTGTTATCAAAAGACAAGGTATATTGATGGCTACACCCTTGCTTATCGTACTGATTATCATAGAAATGACTGACATTATTTTTGCATTAGATAGTATTCCGGCTATCTTAGGTATAACTACCGATCCATTCCTTGTGTTTACTTCTAATATATTTGCAATACTCGGCCTTAGATCTATGTATTTCTTTATTGCTAACCTCTTGGATGTATTTCATTATCTCAAATACAGCCTTATTGTTATACTTACTTATGTAGGTATCAAGCTTATTTTGGCACACCACTACCATTTATCGATAGGTCTATCATTGAGTATTATCGGCCTTTCTATTTTAGGTGGCATCATAATGTCCTTAGTTATGAAAAGGATTAACGATAAAAAGGAATTGACACAATAAGATTGTTTTATTTACTTTTTTCTAAAAAAAGTAAAATTACTTTGTGATTTCTGAAAATAGTCATATATTCGTACTAAATACTATCGATATGAGCATGCCAGACGTTTTTAGAGAACAAAAAAAGTATAAGTTTTTTGAGTTAAAGGTATATGCCTCGACAGAGTGGCTTGCTGACAATAGAAAAAAATATCGTCAAGTATTTGATAATAAGACAACAGCTTACATTTATGCTGAATTAACTTTATTGAACAGAGCTTTTGAAGTTGATGCATTTACTGTTTCAGGTATATTAAAATGTTTTGAAGTCGAGAATGGTTTGAAAAAACAAATATGTGAATTGCCATTCAAAAAGAAAGTAAATAAAAGCGACCAGTTTGCATATATAAGGGAAGGCTGGGGAAATAAAAAAGAGGGAACTTACTGGAAAAAGGGAACATATTGCTGGGAAGCTTGGGTTGATGACAAAGTCATAGCCACCAAGTATTTTTATGTTGAGCAATATTATGGAGGTTCTAATGATATAAATATTCCACCTGTCAAACTTAAGTCTATTAAACTATACGAAGGATCTTTTGATGATGTCATCGAAGAAGATAGACGATATCTTACATCCTTTTCGGCTAATGAGACCAGATATGTATATACAGAAATAATTCTTGAAAATGACCTCGCTAATAGAGAATGGTATTCATACAAAGAATGGTATTTAGAAATGTTTGTACGCTTCTATAACAGTAGTAAAGATTTAAAAGGACAGATAATTAAACTTGAAAAACTTGATAAAATCCATAGACAAGTAAAAATCACAGCCGGTTGGGGTGCTAATGATTATGGTTCGTGGAATAGCGGGGAATATAGTATTGATTTTATTTTTTTAGAACGATTAGTTGGCACAGTCGATTTTGAAATAGGCGATGAAACCATAGAGGGTATCCCTAAGTTAAAGGTTAGTTTTCCTGAATATGTTGTTGATCAAGAGTTTATACCTCAGTTTGACAATCGTAGCGATTTTATAATTAGCGAATTTAATAATCTCGTCGGTCTAGAAGATGTAAAAAAACAGATAAATGATCATTTTAAATATCTTGAATTTTTGCAGCTCAGAATAGGAAAGGGATTTAAGGAAACTGATAAACTAAATCTTCATGCTGCATTTAAAGGCAATCCCGGTACAGGTAAAACAACAGTAGCAAAAATGATGGGCGCTATTTATAAAAAAATGGGCTTATTGTCAAAAGGTCATACGATAGAAGTAGATAGAGGCGATTTGGTAGGAGAGTTTATTGGACAAACAGCGCCTAAAACAAAAGAAATAATCGAAAAAGCTCGTGGTGGCGTTTTGTTTATTGACGAAGCATATGCGTTAGCCAGAGTAAATGATGACAGCAAGGATTTTGGTAAGGAAGTGATTGAGATCCTGATTAAGGAATTAACTAGCGACAAAGGAGACCTTGCTGTAATTGTAGCCGGTTATCCAAGTGAAATGGATTACTTCCTTAATTCAAATCCTGGCCTTATGTCCAGATTTAAACATCAGCTTGATTTTCCTGATTTCATGCCGCAAGAATTATTTGACATCGCTATGCTCAAATCTCAAGAGAAGGAAATCCAATTTACTGATAAAAGTAAGGCCTTACTAAAGGAAATCATCATTAGAGCATACAGAGATAAAAGCAAAACTTTTGGTAATGGGCGCTATGTAAATGACTTATTAGAGAAGGCTAAAATGAATATGGCATTGCGCATAATGGCCAGAAAATTTCCAGACAAACTGAATAAAGCTGATTTATCCACTATTATTATAGCTGACTTACAGCCTTTGATGGAAAAAAGTGCAAGAAAAAAACCTGAGTTGCCTGTTGATGAACTCATATTAACAGAAGCGATGACTGAATTGGATGCATTAATAGGTTTGGATAATATCAAGATTCAGATTAAAGAGCTTGTGAGCGTAATCCGGTACAATCTCACTAACGAAAGAGAGATACTTACGAAGTTTTCATTTCATACTGTACTCATGGGAAATCCGGGCACAGGCAAAACTACTGTAGCACGTATTTTAGGGAAAATATACAAAGCACTGGGACTTTTAGAGCGTGGACATGTCGTAGAAACTGATCGTCAGGGCCTTGTAGCTGGTTTTGTAGGGCAGACAGCTATCAAAACAGCCGAAAAGGTGGACGAAGCTTTAGATGGTGTCCTATTTATAGATGAGGCACACGCATTGAGTGCGTATGGATACAACAACAACGATTTTGGCAGTGAAGCTATACAAACTCTACTAAAAAAGATGGAGGATTACCGCGGTAGATTATTTGTAATTGTCGCTGGCTATACAGACAATATGGATCAATTTTTGAAAACAAACCCTGGACTGAGTTCAAGATTTGATAAAACTTTTTTCTTTAATGATTATACACCGGATGAATTGCTGTCAATTGCAGTCTCGGCTATTAAGTCTGACGGCTATAAAATGACGACTGCAGCAAGTTCAGCTTTAAAAAATTATCTCACAGATTTGTACAATGGCCGTGACAAACACTTTGGCAATGCAAGAACAGTTAAATCATTAACACAGGAAATCATCAGACGTCAAAACCTAAGGATGAGCACTGCAACAGAAGAAAATATTTTGACAAAAGATAGAACGACTATCGATATGGTAGATATAAGTGATGTTATCCATTTTAAAGCTGGGGAAAAACCCGTAAGAGCTTCTATAGGGTTTAAATAGGTCTAATAAGTCACTATTTTTTGGTTCTTTTTTAATATTTATAAAAAAAATATTTTCACTATTTACCATAAATAGGAAAATAAAATGACTACCTTTGCACTTCCAAAATTCTGGGGTGCTTGAGCACAGCTCTTGCTGAGATTATACCCATCGAACCTGCCCGGGTAATGCCGGGAAGGGATAGTATTGCTTAATTTCACTTCAGATTGGAAATTTTATAAATTGAAATTTTACATAATGAAGTATCTTGTTTTTAGCCTTTCTTTAATTTTTACGCTTTCTTTATCAGCTCAGTTTACAATATCAGGTGTTGTCAAGAATAATAAAGGTGAGTTACTGGATTTTACTACCATTTTTTTAGAAGGAAGCAATTATGCAACTTCTTCTGATGACAAAGGAAAATATGAGATTAAGGATATTCCGAAAGGAAGCTATTCATTTAAAGCCATGTACATAGGATATGAAGCTATTGTAATGCCATTGACCATTACTAAGGATACGATAATTGATATTACTTTCCTTGGCGAAATATACCGATTAGATCAAGTCGAGATCCAAGCTAATCGAGTAGGTGAGTATGGACCATTTACAAGACAAAATCTAGGTCGCGAAGCAATCAATAAAGAAAATACAGGTCAAGATGCAACATTTATCCTTCAGTGGACACCTTCAATGGTTGTAACTTCGGACGCCGGTACAGGTATAGGATATTCAGGAATGAGGCTTAGAGGATCCGACCAGACTCGTATCAATATAACACTTAATGATGTTCCGATCAATGATGCAGAGTCTCAAAATGTATTTTGGGTAAATATGCCGGATCTGATGTCATCTGTACACTCTGTACAAATACAGCGAGGTGTTGGTCCTTCTACTAATGGAGCAGGCGCATTTGGCGGTACAGTCAGCCTCAACACTTCGGATATCAAGGTAAATCCATTTATAGATGTGGCGGCAAGCTATGGTTCCTTTAATACAAGAAAACTCTCAGCCCAGTTTGGTTCGGGATTGATGCAGAGTCGATATAGTATGGAAGGGAGGATGAGCCTCATTAAATCCGATGGCTACGTAGATAGAGCCACAGCAGATTTGAATAGTTATTTTTTTACAGCTTCAAGGGTTTCACCGAGGTCTTCTCTCAAATTAAATGTCATTTCCGGCCGTGAAAAGACCTATCAGGCTTGGAATGGGGTTCCTGAAGAAAAATTGGACAACGATCCACAAAAACTTATCGATCATTACTTTATAAATAAAGGTGATCTATACAAATCAAAAGAAGACTCAATCAATCTATTTAACTCAGACAGACGATATAATTATTATACATATCCCAATCAGGTGGATAATTACCGACAAACACACATACAGCTTGTAGAATCATGGTCACCATCTGTGGATTGGAAGACCAAATTTACCCTATTTTATACTAAAGGAAAGGGATATTTTGAAGAGTTTAAGCCTAATGCAAAATGGTCGGGATATGGCATTAATCCAATCATCGGTGATGATGGTAGTACTATCAATCGTTCTGACATCGTCCGTCGCCGTTGGTTAAACAATTACCTAATCGGATTAAGAGGTGACGCTATATATAAAGTAAATGAAAACGCTGATTTACATTTAGGAATATCTGGATATGTATATGATGGTGATCATTATGGCCAAGTTATTAAATCGTCGATTGCAATTCCTAATCTTGATAAAGAAAGAAAATATTATGACAATACTGGTATGAAACGTGATATTTCTACCTATATGCGCTGGTCGCAAAGGATACAGAAAAAATGGTCACTTTTTGGCGATGTGCAGTTGAGATATATAAGTCATGATATTATAGGTATAGATAAAAATCTGCGCGCTTTAGATATTAGCAATCAGTATTTGTTTTTTAATCCCAAGGCAGGTGTTCAATATTTGATCAGCTCAAATCAACAGGTTTATCTTTCCTATGCTATTGCCAATAAAGAGCCCTCAAGAGGTGATTTTATAGATAATATTATTGTCGTTAAAGCAAAGCCCGAACATCTGCGTGATACAGAAATTGGATACCAGTGGAATAACAGTGTAATTAGATTTGAGACTAACATATATTATATGAAGTATCGTGATCAATTAGTGCTTACTGGCGAACTCAACGAAGTAGGCGCTAATATTCGAGTGAATGTCCCGGACAGTTACCGATTAGGGTGGGAAACGGATGCTATAGTGAGGCTGGCAGACATTTTGCATTTGAATTTCAATACAACATTAAGTCGTAATAAAATTGCACATTTTACGGAAATAGTAGTGGATTATACAGATGGATTTGATAAGGTAGAGATTGGTCATGACCATACCGATATTTCATTTTCACCATCTTTTACAGGAGCTTTTGGTATAGTGTACAAGCCATTAAAATCCATGGAAATTGATTGGTCATCAAAATATGTCGGTAGTCAGTTTCTCGATAATACATCCAATCAGAACAGAAAACTCAATGCTTACCATTTTCATAATATAAGGCTGGCCGGACAATTTAAGTCAAAATATTGGAAAGCATTAGAAGTCTCTTTCGAATTGCGCAATATATTCAACTATCTCTATGTGTCTAATGGATATACTTATTCCTATATATCCGGAACGCTGATTACTCAAAATTTTGTATATCCGCAGGCTGGACGCAATTGGATAATGGGTGTTCGTGTTAGTCTTTAGTATTTATGGAATTAGTTTATAAATAGACGGATACCTACTTGATAAGAAGCCAAATTATATCAAAACCTTTAGACTAAATTCGTTAAACATATTCAAAAATTAAACAATTACTGTGTTTTAAACATTAGTAGTTTTATTTTTGTGACGACATTGAAGTAATATATATGCAATTTTTATTTCCCTATTTTCTATGGGCATTGGCTGCGATCGCTATTCCGATTATTATACATTTGTTTCAATTTAGAAAATTCAAGAAGATTTACTTCACCAATGTACGTTTTTTAAAAGAAATTAAAGAAGAAACTACCAACAGAAATAAACTTAAAAATCTATTGATTTTGCTAAGTAGAATCTTGGCTGTCATGGCTTTGGTATTTGCATTTGCCCAGCCTTTCATTCCAAAAGGAGAAGCTGTCAAATCTGGTGTAAATTATGTATCGTTATTTGTTGATAATTCGTTTTCGATGACGGCCGCTCGCAATGATATACCTTTGCTCGACTACGCCAAAGATAAAGCTCGTTCTATTATCAAAGCCTATGACGAAAAGGATAAATTCCAAATATTAACCCATGATTTTGAAGGAAAACACCTGCGATTTGTGTCAAAGGAAGATGCTTTGAGTTATATTGATGAAATAAATGCCACACCTAATGT
This sequence comes from uncultured Aureispira sp., assembly GCA_964501555.1. Classification (GTDB taxonomy): domain Bacteria; phylum Bacteroidota; class Bacteroidia; order Chitinophagales; family Saprospiraceae; genus OLB9. The sequence goes on from CAZCTQ010000006.1 coordinate 42,014, forward strand.
CCAGTCTTTAGACAAGGTGATTAGCCGTCAAAGGCAACTTTTTGAAGCTGCGTCGGGAAATAAAATCAGCTATGTTATCTCTGATTTTCAGAAAAGTATAATGCCGATTGACGCCTTGCAAGATACGACAATGGAGATTAATCTCTTACCGATTCAGACTGGTCAGTTTAGCAATGTATCGGTAGATAGTGTTTGGTTTGAAGGGCCGATTCCATTTTTAAATCAAAACAACAAGCTCTTTATCCGATCCAAAAATAATGGCAATAAAACCGCCGAGCAGGTTAAAATATCCTTTAGCAAAGATGGCCAGGAAAAACCGGTAAGTGTTCGTGATATCGAAGCTGATGCCAGCGTCATAGATACCGTAAATGTTTCCATAGCTAATTCCGGATGGCATCAGGGAGTTGTAAAAATAACGGATTATCCGATTACTTTTGACGATGACTATTACGTCACCTTTAATGTGCCGGATACGATTAAGACGTTGCTAATTAATGAATCTGCACCATCTAAATATATGGATGCGCTATTTAATGGAATTAAAAATTTGTCGTTGACTAATCAAAACATTAATCAGCTACAGTACCAGCAATTTGACAATTATGATTTGATCATACTGAATGATTTACGCCAGTTGACCTCTGGGCTTACTACGGAGATTAACCAGTATATTCGCAATGGCGGTAAAGTAATTGTGTTCCCTAATCAGGCTGCAGATATCAATGCATACAATAATTTCCTGAGCACAATAGGTACAGGTTCATTAGGTAATATCAATAAAACCCTTAGAGACGTTTCCAGTATCAATACGGAAGAATTTATATTTTCTGATGTCTTTGTCAAGTCTTCCCAAAACGTAAAGTTGCCTAAAACGCATATTAGCTACGATTTATTGAATGCTGCAAATACAGCAATGGAAAGATTATTGATATTTAGAGATGGCGGTACTTACCTTGCTAAATATAAAGCAGGGGACGGACAGATATATATATGTACAGCGCCATTAGATCCAGAGATTAACGATCTGGTTTACAATGCAGAAGTATTTGTCCCCTTAGTCTATAAGGTTGCGATTTCTACTACTAAGCAAAAATCATTAGCTTATACTATTTCTAATCATGTAATTATAGAAACCGCTAATATGCGTAAGTCTGGCGATTATACCTATAAAGTAAAAAATGGAAATGATGAATTTATCCCGGGACAAATGCCTAATGGAAATAAAATAGTCCTCGATCTGAATGATCAAATAAAGAAAGCTGGATTTTATGATCTTTTATTAGATGATAAATTAGTGGGTAAACTGGCTTTTAATTACGATCGTAAAGAGTCAGACATGAAGGTTTTTAATGAGCAGGAATTGGAAAAGATGGAAGCAAATAATCCCCATATCCATATTTTAGGCGAAGTATTGCAGGCAAATATTGCCAATGCCATTGTAGAGAAAGATAAGGGTATAGTACTTTGGAAATGGTTTGTCATCCTAGCGCTTGTATTTTTAGCTATAGAAACATTTTTAATAAGATTTTTAAAATAAAACGATCTATGGACCTTTTAATTAAAAATGCTACCATTCTGCAAAAGGACAATAAGTATCACCAACAGAAAAAAGACATTCTGATAGTTAACGGTAAAATTGAAAGGATAGGGGACAATATACAAGTTGATAACGGTATAAAAACGATAACAGGTAATCAACTGTATTGTACAACAGGATTATGTGATATAGGAACGCATAGTGGCGAGCCGGGCTTTGAGCATAGAGAAACGATTCAATCTCTTACATCAGCTGCTTTAAAAGGCGGATTTACGACTTTGTGTGTGTTTCCTAATTTGAATCCGATATCGCAATCAAAAGCGTCCATTAGATACCTTTCAGAACATCCCGACCGGCAAGGTGTTAAACTATTTCCTATAACGGCATTGAGCCAAGATTTACAAGGAAAGAATATAACTGAATACATGGATTTAGCTAAGTCCGGAGCCAAAGCTGTCAGTGACGGTTTAATACCTGTTCAAAGTACCAGCCTTATAGACAGAGCCATGCTGTATGGATGGAATGCTGGTTTGACCTTAATCTTGCATCCGGATGATAGAGATATTAGTCATGAAGGTCAGATGCACGAAGGTGAGGTAAGTACTTCCTTAGGTATGCGAGGTGTCCCTGATATCGCCGAGACTCAGATGATTCAGCGCGATCTCACTATGTTATCCTATAATGGCCAGGCTTCTATCATCGAGCATGCAATTTCATGTGCCAAAAGTGTAGCTTTGATTCGAGATGCTAAAAATCAACAGGCTAAGATCGGCGCTACCGTCCCTTATTTAAACTTGCTGTATAATGATCAAGCTCTGATTGATTTTGATTCAAACCTTAAAGTCTTACCAGTAATCAGACAAGAATCAGACAGAGAAGCACTGATAGAAGGCCTAAAAGACCATACTATCGACGCCATCGTTTCTAATCATGTACCTTTAGATACGGAGGCTAAAGATCTCGAATTTCCTTATGCCCATTTTGGCGCTTCTGGCTTGGAAACGTGTTTACCTGCCTTGGTAGATCAGTTGAAGGACAGATTGCCTATAGAAAGTATTGTTGGAAAACTAACCGATGGACCACGTACATTACTAAATATAGAGATTCCGAAAATCGCTGAAGGCGCCTCAGCCGAAATCTGCGTTTTTGATGCTGAGACTACTTGGGATTATACACCAGAAAATGCTGGTACTAAATCACTTAATAATGTTTACCTCAATCATTTTTTTAAGACTAAAATCCTTGCCACAATAACAAGTGGTCATATTGGGTTATTTTAACGAGAATTAATGTTTTCTATAGGACTTTGATTCTATGTATTCATTTGATCATTTTACTGTAAAGATATCTTTAATGATGGTACTATGACGAATAGCATCATTTTCTCCTTTGAAAATGCTTTAATTCTTTGTATTTTTGCCGTTCTTATTCATTAACTATAAATATTTATCATGCAAAAAGTATATATCGTATCGGCTCAGAGGACGCCCATAGGTAGTTTTGGTAGCGGTTTATCGACAGTTGCTGCTACAGATTTAGGAGCTATAGCAGTTAAAGCAGCAGTTGAAAAATCAGGTCTATCTTTAGAAGATGTTCAAGAAATATATATGGGGCAGGTGGTACAAGCCAATGCTGGTCAGGCACCTGCACGCCAAGTAGCTCTAAAGTCAGGGTTGTCTAAAGCTACGCCATCTACAACGGTCAATAAAGTCTGTGCATCCGGATTAAAGGCAGTTATGTTTGGTGCTCAGTCTATCCAGCTTGGACTCAATCAGGTCGTAGTAGCCGGTGGAATGGAAAATATGTCATTGATTCCATATTACTTGCCAAAAGGTAGATACGGGCTCGGCTATGGCAATGGTGAAGTGTTGGATGGCCTCGTGCGAGACGGACTTGCAAATGTATATGATGGTCAAGCGATGGGATGCTTTGCAGATGCAACATCAGTTAAATGTCAAATCAGCCGTGAAGAGCAAGATACTTTTGCTATACAGTCATACCAGCGTTCTGCAGCAGCATGGGATGCAGGTAAATTTGCTGACGAAGTTACACCGGTAGAGGTAAAAGACCGTAAAGGCAATGTAACAGTTATCGCACAGGATGAAGAGTTTAAAAATGTAAAATTCGATAAAATCCCTACTTTACGCCCTGTATTTACTAAAGACGGCACGGTTACTGCTGCTAATGCTTCTACTATCAATGACGGTGCTGCAGCGTTAGTCCTTGTAGATGAAGAAACAGTAAAAAATAAGAACCTAAAACCTTTAGCAAGGATAATCTCTTATGCTGACGGAGCACAAGATCCTGAGTGGTTTACCACAGCACCAGCAATCGCAGCCGATAAAGCGCTCGAAAGAGCAGGCCTTACAATTCAAGATATCAACTTTTTTGAAGTAAATGAGGCTTTTGCAGTGGTAACTTTAGCCTTTATCAAGCATTTTAATTTGAGCCAAGATCGAGTTAATGTTAATGGTGGTGCAGTATCTTTAGGTCACCCACTTGGTTGTTCAGGTGCAAGAATATTGACTACCTTAGCAAATGTGCTTCATCAAAACAATGCTAAATACGGTATGGTAGCCATCTGTAACGGCGGCGGTGGTGCCAGTGCTATGATTATCGAGCGTGTGTAAGTCACAATAGTCTAATACCCATTATACATTCAAATTAGTCCAATCCTTATAAAAAAATAGCAAATCTCTGTGTTAGAAAGCCTCACTATAGCTAAGGCTATGTTTGCGTTTTCTGCCTTGATATTTACTATTTTTTCTACTAAATCTTTGGACCATTTAAAAATATAATGAGTATTAATTGCAAATCAATGTAAATAAATGAAATTATTGGTAATATCTATCAATTTTACATGGTCATAAAATAGGTGAGAGTAAATATTAATGCATTTTAAGCGATTATTTTTTGCAGTTAAAGATATCTTTGGTTATCCGGAATATTCTCTCTTGTTTAAATTTAATTATCAAACTTTGAAAGAAGCTTTCGATGCGCAATTAATTTTTGTTAGAATTGGATTTAATGCAATCTTTATTTCTTTAATATAATCAAAAAAAAGAACAGATATTAGCCTGTTCTTTTTTTTACATATCATTTATAAAATTACTACAATCCATTTTATATTAAATATATACATAGGAATTTTAATCACTTAAATGATAGCTTGATTAGATGTTATTTGATTTTATGAATTGAAAGCATACAACTGTACATTTTACTTATTATTTTTTTATCATAGCTTCAACATCGCTGACAAATTGTTCAACTGTAGGTGTATAACCGGTTTTTCCAAGAGCTTCAATAGAAAATTGATTGGTCTTTTCATCTTTATTAACGTTAAATACCCAAACAGTAGGATACCCCGAAACTTGAAAAGAATTTTGTAAACTGTAATTTTGTTGTTGGATCTCTGTAGGGAGTTTAGTCCTTCTAGGAAAATCTAATTCAAGTAAAACTACATTTTTTTTAGCCCACTCAGTAAATTCAGGTTTGCTAAAAACGCTTGCAGTTAATCTTTTGCACCATCCACACCAATCGCTTCCTGTAAAATTTGCCATTATCGGCTTGCCTGTAGCTTTTGACTCAGCATAGGCATCCTCAAGTTTGACATGCCAGCCTGGGTTAGATGAAGTATAAACAGGTTCTGCTTCAACAACCTCCGGCGTTGCTACTGCAATACCGTTGTCAGTTTTCTGTTTATTTTGGGCATCCATCGTACATTGGGAGTAAATACCTACAACAAGAATTAAACTCCACTTTAAATAATTTTTAAAAAAAGATGTGATCATATTCAATTTAAAATTCGTTTTAAAATTACAAAAATATTCAATGTTTTAATAAATATATAAAAATAAGAAATAATTAACTAAATATATAGAAAAAACGTAATACTTTAATCTATAATATTAATAATTACACTTATACCAATACGATAGTTGCGTAACTTTTGTTACAAATTATAATAATAAAAATTAAATGTAGATATAAAAATAGCTACCTTGTATAAAATTAGCAACCCAAAATGATTTTTAAGAACAGTGCTATACTATTAATAATTAATTTTATTCTTCTTCGTCTTCATAATGAGGTACAGGTTTTATCATTGGTAAGGTAATAAGTTTAGCTTCTTCAGCATTAATTCCAAAAAAGCCGAGTACACCTCCTGAAGCTTTAGCAATGTGCTCAGCAAAGCTTAAAAAGCCTTTATAAAGATTATACCTTTTGGGTTGCTCTATTTTATCCAAAATTGGATTTAAAGCAGCCAATTTTTCACTAATGATGACATTTCTCTGGTGGACACCACTAGGAAGGATTTCGATAAAGTGTTTAATCTTATCTTCAACATCAAGATCAATCTCTTTGTAAAATTCTTTGATATCTGATTTAAGATTATAACTTCTAATATGGGTAATTTTTTTTGCCCATTCTAACTCATCATTAGAAAATTCACCATCAGCACCAGATATTAGTACTGCTATTAATGGAATTGCATCTCTTAAATGTGCTTTTTCACTATCACTTAAATTGACAAAATACGCTGACATATAACTTTAAATTAATCTTTTAGGCTGCAAAAATACTATTTTAAGCGAATTAAAAGTGATTTTGTTCAAACAACTTATAAAATATAGAAGATTATGAAGTAATAGACAGTTGATTCAAATGATTATAAGATGTATGTCCGGGTTTTAGAACAAGGTGATTGTAAGATTTTTTCTAATACAACACTAAAATTTAAAAAGCAAACGTTTTAAGATTAAAATTTATCCTTTTAGAGAAATTGATTTTTTTTTATGAGATTTCATACATATATTAAGAATTAAATTATATTTGTGCTTTCTTTTATTAAAATAGTTTGTAATATGAGTTTTATTCTTCAGGCTGCGGCTGTAGCTGATACGACTAGTGTAAGTGCATCTGGTTCGGGTTTTAGTGTTTTGGATGTAATTACGAAAGGCGGTATAGTGATGTGGCCCCTTCTAATTTTGTCTGTAATTTCGATTTATTACATTGTTGAAAGATATCTTTACATCAAAAAACGTTCAAAAATTGATTCTAATTTGGTCAAATCTGTCTTAGATAAAGTTTATCATGGACAAATGGACTCTGCATCATTGATGTGTGAACAAAATAATACAAGTCTCGGCAGTGTTCTTAAAGCCGGAGTTGATACATTAGGTAAACCAATTGAGCAGGTAAAAGAAGCATTGACAGTACAGTCTAACATTGAATTATCCGCTATGGAATCCAGAATGGGTTATATATCTATAATCTCTGGTATAGCACCACGACTTGGATTTGTTGGTACAATCCTTGGGGTTATTACTATTTTTTATAGTATAGGACAGACAGCAGATATATCCATCTCGACTATTTCAAATGGATTGTACCAAAAGATGATTACATCGGGTACTGGTTTGATTGTGGGTATGGTTGCATTCTTAGGATATAACTATTTGCTGACAATGGTGGATAACTTTAGCCTTTATCTGCAAAAAGAGGTATTAGAATTTATTAAGGGGATTAATCGTCCTGTTTAAAAGATATATATAATGAATTTTTCAAGAAAAAGAAGGGTTTTTCATGACGAAGACGCTATGTCGGCGATGAATGACATCATGTTCTTTTTGATGTTATTTTTCCTGATCATCTCTACCATGGCAAACCCAAATGTAATTAAAGTATTACTCCCTAAAGCGGAAAATAGTAATACTATAGCAAAACAACCTGTATCCCTTACCATTACGCAAGATCTTAAATATTTCCTTAATACTGAGGAGATAAAACATGAGGATCTTGAAGCTGCTTTAAGTGGTGCTGTAGCAAATAATGAAGATAAAACGGTTATTTTGCGTTTAGCTAAAGAGCTTACTATGCAGGACTTAGTTGATGTCTTGGCTATTGGTGTCAAACACGATATGAAGATGGTACTCAGTACTTCCAGATAGGGCAGTTTTGTTTTTATATACGCAAAAAAAGCAGTATAATTACTTGATTATACTGCTTTTTTATTTCCAATTTTTAATGGAATCGGACTATATATTAATAGCCTTGAATTTTCCTTTACTTTTACGTATATTTACAGCTACTACCTTATATTCGGGGCATGATGCTTCTATATCACTTACATCTGAGGTAATCATATTAAGCATAACATCTGGAAAATGAAAAGTACTACTTAAAACACCAGGTCTGACTTCATCTGTAACTTTTGCCCGGATATCAACTTTACCTCTTGGTGATTCCACACAGACTAAATCGCCGTCATGAATGAGGTGATTTGCCGCATCCAGTGGATTGATTAATAAAACATCTTCTGTCACTATAAGCGCATTGTTAGTACGTCTAGTCATCGTACCTGCATTGTAATGCTCTAAGTTGCGGTTTGTTGTGATGATGTATGGATATTCTTTTCCATGGTCTAAAATTTCTTCGGACTCACAGAAATCAATATAATTAAATCTTCCTCTTCCAAGCGGGAAGGTTTCGTCATGTAATATCTTTGTATCAGTACCATCAGGTTTAACTGGCCATTGCTTACCATTTTTTCCTAAGTTTTCCCAAGTTACACCGGCAAAGAAAGGTACAATTTGAGAGATTTCGTTCAGCATATCCGCAGCATCATAATCATTTTGTGGATAACCCATGATATTCATGATATCACTGATGATTTGCCCATCAGGTTTCGTACCAGGCAGTGGCTCCACAACCTTATTGACCCGTTGTATTCTTCGTTCGCCATTGGTAAATGTTCCACTTTTTTCTAAGAAAGTAGCACCTGGTAAGATTACGTCTGCATATTTAGCTGTCTCGGTGATAAATATTTCCTGGACGATTAACAGATCAAGGCTTTTCATTGCATCAATGACTTTTTGAGTATTTGGGTCAGACTGGACAACGTCTTCGCCCATTAACCAGAGTGCCTTTAATTTACCTTCAATACTTGCTTCAAACATTTCAGGTATTTTAAGCCCTTCATCCATCGGCACTTTTGCATTATAGGCAAGTTCGTACCGCTTGTTGATTTCAGGATCATAAGCATTAAGATAACCTGCACCTTGATATGGTTGACAACCCATATCGGCAGCACCTTGTACATTATTTTGTCCTCTAAGTGGGTTTACACCGGTAGCCCTCCTTCCTATTTGACCCGTAATCAATGCCAAATCCGAAATAAGCATCACTGCATACGTGCCTTGTGTATGCTCAGTAACACCAAGTCCATGGAAGGTCATTGCATTTTTGGCGGTTGCATACGCTATCGCCGCTTTACGTACTAATTCTTTATCAACATGCGTAATCTCCGACATTTCATCCATATCAAGTGAGAGAATCTGTGTTCTAAATTCTTGATATCCTGCTGTTCTATTTTCAATAAAGGTTTTATTCTCGAGGCCTTCACTGATAATATAGTATAACATCATATTGAGCAGCGCCACATTAGTACCCGGCCTTAATGCAAGATGGTAAGTAGCATATTCTGCCAAAGTAGTCCGGCGCGGATCGATGACAATTGTCGTCTTGCCTTTCATGGCGTGCTGCTTCATTTTAGCACCTGTCACTGGGTGGGCCTCAGTAGGATTGGCACCGATAATCATGATACAATCAGTATCCTTCATTTCTTCTATTGAGTTAGTCGCTGCACCCGTTCCAAAGGATTTTTGCATGCCGATTGCAGTAGGTGAGTGACATACTCTTGCACAACAGTCTATATTATTGGTGCCTATTACTGCTCTGATAAATTTTTGCATTAGATAATTCTCTTCATTTGTACATCGGGCTGAAGAAATTCCTGCTATGGCATTAGGGCCGTATTGGGATTTTATCTCTGTTAATTTTGCAGCTATATATTGATAAGCTTCGTCCCATGAGACTGCTTCCAACTCTCCATTGCGGCGTATCATAGGCGAGGTAATCCTATCAGGATGATTATAGAATGAAAATGCGTAACGTCCTTTGAGGCAAGTATGGCCGGAATTGACTTCTGCATCATAAGGTGCTTGTATAGACTTAACATTTCCATCTTTTATTGCTACTTCCAGGTTACAGCCTACACCACAATAAGTACAGGTTGTTCTAACTTTCTCATCATAATCTTTTGATTTAGAATCAAATATATCTGTAATCGCATCTGTAGGGCACGCTTGAGCACAAGCTCCACAACTCACGCAGTCAGAATCAAAGAAGCTGACATTATTACCTTTAATAACCGTAGCGTTAAATCCACGACCCATCATACTTAGTACCAGTTCGCCTTGCACTTCGTCACATGCACGGATACAACGATAGCAATTGATACATTTAGATAAATCAGAACGCATGTATGGGTGACTTAGATCCGGTGCTGTTTCAAAGTGATTTAACCCTTCTGGATATCGTACATCTTTGATACCTAATCTATTAGCTACTGTCTGTAGTTCGCAATGATTATTTGAACTACAATGATCACAATCCAATGGATGATCTGTTAGTACCAATTCAACTATGTTTTTGCGCAAAGCATGAATTTTGTCAGAATCAGTAACAATGTAACTGCCTGCAATCGCCGGTGTATGACATGATGCCTGTGTCCTATATGGGCCGTCTTCCTTTAAGCCTACCTCGACGCTACAAACCCGACATGAGCCAAAGGGTTCAAGATTGGGTGCATCACATAGGGTAGGGACATAGTCATAAGTAGTGTGACGTCTCACAAAACTCAGTATCGTCTCTCCTTCTTTAAGATCGTATGCCTGACCGTTGATATAAGCTATTTTAGATGAAATATTATTAGTCATAACCTGATTATATTTTATAGTGACAAGATTAGATTTTTAGTTGTTTGATTATCCATACATCTCTAATCCTTCACCATTTTTAATTATTTTGTTTCTTTATAAAATTGAATTAATCTTGTAATTAACCATTAAAATACTGTTTTAATTCCTCATGGAAGTATTGGATACTATTGCGAATAGGCAAAGGCAAGCCACCACCCAAAGCACATAATGATCCAGCTTCCAGCGTATCTAATAGATCTTTAAACAAGGCTGTATCAATTATATAATCCGTTGTCATAGCTTTGTCTATCAATTCATAACCTCGTATAGTCCCTAATCTACAAGGGAAGCATTTGCCGCAGCTCTCATGCGAAGTAAACTTAAACAAGTGCCTCAGATAGTCAATCATCGGGTAATCTTCCGGAATACATACAATCGAAGCATGCCCCAGCAAGAAACCGTGACTACTAAATGATTCAAAACTTACATTAAGTTCCTCTATTTTACTCAATGGAACTAAACCACCTAAAGGTCCGCCTATATGTAGTGCTTTTACTGGAACGCGAAAACCTCCGCCCATTTTATAAATAACATCTGTCAATGGTGTGCCCATATCTACTTCCCGAATTCCTGGATTATTAAAAAAACCATCTAAAGAAACGAGCTTTGTACCTGTTGACTTTCCTACGCCGATACTGGCATATGCCTCGCCGCCATTATATGTGATATAGGGAATACTAGCCAGTGTCTCCACGTTGCTGATGACGGTAGGCTGTCTAAATAATCCTTCCTGAGCAGGAAATGGTGGGCGTACTCTTACTTCCGGCCTTTGGCCTTCAATTGAAGACAAGAGTGCTGTTTCTTCTCCGCAGATGTAGGCTCCCTTGGCTTTGATTACTTTAAATCTAAAATCAAATCCACTGCCTTTGATATTTTCGCCTATCCATCTTAAGTTTTCAAGGGTGTCCAATTCATCCTGAACCCGTTTTATAGATTCCGGGTATTCAGCCCGGATATACACTACTCCCCAATTGGCTTTAGTAATGAAGCCCGCAATAATCATCCCTGCGAGTAAGGCCTGCGGTCTTTCTTCCATGATGTACCTGTCTGAATATGCACCTGGATCTCCTTCATCGGCATTGCAGACGATAAATTTGTCAGGATTAGGCATGTCTTTGCACGCTGACAGCTTAATGTGCGTAGGGAATCCGGCACCGCCTCTCCCTCTAAGTCCTGATACCTGAATATCATTAAGTAACTCTAGCGTATCTGAATTAAAAACCTTACCTAAGAATGTGTCGTAATAAGACTTACTGTCTTTAATGTCAAAGGTTATTACTTGTTTTCCGGATGCCTCGACATGATAGTCATCTATGACAACCTCCTTTGTATCAATTATCTCCGGAAGTTGACTGATAGAATCACCTGAATAGTTATGACCATTATAATGAAACGAACTGTTTTCGTGGCAACGCCCTAAACAACACATCTCACCGATTTCTTCTTCTTTAAAGTGTTTTTGTAACTCTGATTTAACATGTCCCTGAGTACCCGCTGTAAGGCAGGATGAACCATTGCAAACATATACCTTTTTACCTTGATTTTCTTCCCTTAGAAAATCATAAAATGAAACCGTACCATAGATATTAGCATCTCCCATAAGAAACTCCTCTTTAAGACGTTTCATATCAGATGCAGATGGAGTACCTGTTTCTTCGGCGGCTTGGCCTAATTTGTCAAATAGGTTGTTTGTTAAACCTTGTCTTTTAGAAAGATAACTTAAATTTTTTGACATCACAAACTTATTTATGAGGCTAAACTACAATATTTTTTGATATGTAGCCATAATATTTTTAATAGTATAGTTTACGACTGTTTTAAGCCTTTTTACTCCTAATTGTTGTATCAAAATTAAACATACATATTTAAAATTTGTGACATGCTACTATTAAAGTACAAGGCCAATTTTGCACAAATATTTAAAAAATAAAATTATGTACAATTTAAATTAATTAATTTTTATACAAGATAAACCGATTATTTTTAAAATATTATTAAATAAAATAGATGAATATATCAATCATGAAATGATATCTAACTGCTTATGTCACTATTCTAAAAATCTAAAACATCCTTTCCGTAAAACTGAAAATACGGTTTTTAGAGCTATCTTTAGAATGATTCTAAATTTCTGTCTATAAAGTTTTTCAAGCAACTATTTATAAAATTGCGGGTTTTTTTATAAACAAAATTAATAGTACCGTATGAACATTGATTTATCTCAAAAAGTGCAAGAAGCTTTAAATAACCAGATTGCTTATGAAGGTTTTGCATCTAATTTTTATCTTGCGTTGGCCTATTGGTGTGATCGTGAAGCTTTAGAAGGCTGTAAGCAATTTTTCATCAGGCAATCTGATGAAGAGCGTATGCACATGATGAAAATATATGAATATATGTCAGAATCAGGTGTGCATCCGGTGACTCCGGCTTTTGCCCAACCGCCAGCCGATTACAAAAGCATTCAGGAGGTATTTCAAAAAGTGTTTGATCAGGAAAGAAGTGTTACAGCTTCTATTCATGCTATGTTAAAATTGGCCAAAGAAGAAAATGATTTTAATACGCAGCAATTTTTACAGTGGTATGTTGACGAACAACGTGAAGAAGAAGCAGTAATTCGCACTATCTTGGATAGGATCAAAATCATAGGTGAAGGAGGTCAAAGCTTATATTATATTGATAAGGAAGTCGAAAAAATCAATACTGCTATAGTTGCCGCAGAGGCGGTAGGTGGTGGAAATAACTAATATTATCCCCAAAAAAAACATAGGTGTAAATAGTTTTCGTTTTGAAATGTGTATTTGATTTAAATACAATTACTTCTGGCTATATTGTATTTTTAATAATACTGAGCAATATCCAATACCATTAGGATATAGTCTCTAAAAGCTACCTTGTACTTGTATTGTGTATTAGCTCTCTATGGTTAGTATTACTCGCTATATCTTACTTATACTACTTTTACCTCTTTATCTATATAAGTTTGATGATAGGATAGTATCTAATTCATTTTCCAAAGTATTACTTTGTATTATCTTCTTAGAAAAGTAACGTAAATTAATAAAAACCTATACAACAATAATTTTTTTTAAAAAAATTATACCACCCTATTGTATTTAACACTATCTTTACATTTTAAAGGATGAAGTCGCCCTTTTTTTATGGATTTAGTGCATTTTAAGATGGCCATAGAGATGCGTGGAATGTTTAAAATGGTGACGGCTATCCAAAGTATTTTAATATTTTTTTTAAACCAAAAATTGATTTACAATGAAAAAACATTTTTTATTTGGTAAAATTGGGGGGGGCAAAATTTAATTCTGACCTTCTTTTTAGTTGCTTTTAGTGTGTTGCATATGAATGCACAGTTGTTTACGATAGACTTTGAAACAGATGGATGTGGTGGTAATGGATGCGATATGACTGAAAATTTGATTGGTAATGGTTGTGTCTTTATAAAAAACACTAACATACCAGTATTGTCATTATATGGAGGAAACAGACTAACTAATGATGGATGTGTAACATGGGTGCTGGCTGCAGATGGAAAGCATAGTGTTCCACTAAATGGACCGGCAAATAGGAAGTTGTTATTTCATAAAAATGGGAACATGAATGTATATGGCAACACCACAGAAATACCGGTAGGTGATCAACAAGGTATTTTTGTTGAGATCCCGATAGATAGATTACCTAATAATCATTTTTATCAGGTACAGTTTGATATGGAACAAATATTTCCATATGGCTGTGGTGGGATTAGTATAGATACTACGGGGCATCATCATGTATTTACCCAACAGCCCAAAGCACCTACCATCAACGTATATGCCCGAATAGCGGGTCCATGGCGAAGTGGATTTCAAGTAAATAGTAAATCCTATAATGAAGCATTAAAAGACCCTGAAGAATTTATAGGATTGTTTACTACTAATGGTATGGATATAGGTGTTTACGACTCTCTTATTTTTAAATTTAATGATGCAAATATTGCGGAAGATGGAGCTGTATTACAATTAGCTTTTTTTAATGATACGAATGATGCTGGAGTTTGTGATGAAACAAAGGATACGACTATTTTAAGTAGGGGTCTGGGGTTGATCCAAGAACATCCATTTGCAGCACTGATAGATAATATCCAGATAGATTGTGACCAAAAAAATATAGTATTTGACGCAAAGGTTAGTTTAGTTCCTTTTGATGAATTACTAAATTGCAATAAGAGGTTATATAAATTGGTGCTAAGTACGGATTGCCCTTATGTAAATTATGACCACTATCCATATTTTGTGACCATTAAAAATCAAAATGGGATAGAAGTTAAATCATTTTCTGCATTAGGAGAGGTGGTATATTTTGACATGGAAGACATCCCTACTGGCAACTATACCGTAAGTATTGCCTATGATACCAGTGGTGGCTATAATCTTTTAGCAACTTACTTTGACGATGCCCCATCGGTAATAATCCATCATGAGCAAGACGCCCCTTACCGTGTTATAGACACAGAAGTATTTGACAACGTAAGTTACGTTCCGACCGACATCATCATCATGCCTGGTGGTCACCTTATCGTCAATAATACGGTGTATATGAAGCAAAATAAAAGAATAACTGTAAGAGGAGATGGCAGATTAGATGTCAACACTAATGGGCACCTGACGACCTGTGATACAGAGTGGTTTGGTGTAATCGTACAAGGTAGTGGTCAGGTCTATATGAATGGCTCTTTAAGTAATTCATTTTTGGGTATCACTACCAATACCAATGCCCACGGTAAAATACACACTAACGGTGCCCACTTTTATGACAATAGGATTGTCCATGTTCAGGCATACGGAAGCACAGAGACCAGCTTTGTCAATACAGATTTTATAGGTGGCGAGCGCGGCGTGTATCTGATCAATGTCACAGGAGGTACGACCTCTAATGGTGTACTCTTTGATGGTAATAGGTTTTCGTACCAGACGAAGGAAGGTATCATAGCAGTCAACACAGAGATCAATGTAGTCAATGGCAACCAGTTTACAGGATGTGAAGAGGGGATTGCTGTCAGAAATTTATTGGGTAGTTTTGAGGAATCTTTAATCGGTGGTTATGCATCGCCTACTAAAAATCTATTTTCCAGTTGCGGCAAAGGAATTTATGCGAATGCAAGTAAACAGAAAGTGCAAAATAATATATTCACTTCCTGCAATAACGCTGTCTGGATGTCTGGATATAATGGCTATGAGTCCGAGTTCAACAGTTTTTCCGGTGGCTACAATGCGGAAGGCTTATTTAGTACCGGCTCTACGACTAACATTTCTGAACACAATGACTATAACGGTGCTGTCTATGGTATCAGGGCCTATTTTCAAAACGACAACTATACTTTCTTAGCGAATTGCTTTTACAGCGGTGGTAAGGATGTAGAGGCTTATGGAACGGTCAGCGGAGCGCAGGGCAATGAGATATTAGCGGCATCTAATTGCTTTACCCATGCCAATTATGTCATCGATCTGGACTGCAATACGAATCACTTTCTGTATTATGTCCCTAAGCCTACTATTGCATATCCGCCATGCTTATATCCCATGACACCGGGTACTTATGATGTTGAACCATCTTCAGGTAACCAAAATAGTAATCAATGTGGAACATCCCTCAATGGACCGTTGGTAGGCGAATACGACTATATCAAAGCCTTAGGATGTGACAGCACCGTTATCCATAACTACATTTTGAATTATCGTGCCCAGCTCAAGGCACTACAAAAGAAGCTAACACCATTGACTAAAGCCGAGCGAGCCAAAGTAGCCTGGCTGACCAGACACCTGAGATACCTCATCCATCAATGGGCATGGTGTCTGCGCAAGCAAGGCAAAAACCCTGAGCTCTATGCGTGGTACAAGTCACAGGAGGATAAGGACTATACTATAAAAGCAGCAGGTGTACTCGTCAGTATGCAACAATACGACAAAGCCTTAGCAGCATTAGATTCCATCCAGACAGACTATGAGATGAATCCGTCCCTGATAGCGGCAATGAAGCTCAATATTATATATACGAGGACAGGTATGGAACCGGATAGCATCACACCTGCACAGCTCAATCTGCTGCGCAGTGTAGCGGCGATGTCCGATCCACAGGCTGCTTATGGTCGATCGTTGTTGTACCTGTTGACAGGAGAGAAGATAGAGCCCCTCATAGTATCTAATGTAAACCTCAGAAGTGTGCCATCAGCAGACAGAGAGATAAAAGAGCTCTACAGAGCCTATCCAAATCCTGCATCAGACATGCTAAACATAGCCATAGAAAATATGAGTATGGATGGCAACTATCAGTATGAGCTTAAAGATGTGACAGGCCGAAGCCTATTAAGAGGTAAGATATACCATGATACGAGCGCAGATATTGCTTCTCTGTCAGGTGGAATATACTTCTTAAATATATTGAAAAACAAAGAAGTAGTAAATATTCAGAAAATAGCCATAACAAAATAACAGGTTATGAAACGTACAATAATTATAATAGTAGTGGGTGTCCTATGGACATCCACTGCATTTTCGCAATACTTTTCTAAGACTTTTTTTACAGAAGATAATTTACTTAATATAGGAATATGGCAGGTAAATACTCAAATCCCAGACAGGATTCTAATAAATGCAGATCATAAGTGTAATAATGAATACGATCTATGTATGGTTTTAATGAGTACTGATAATAATGGTAATGTATTAGTAAATAATGAACGGGAATTATTGAAGGGGTTTAGAAATACGATGAAGGTCAGAAATGATACCATATTTTATAGCGGTAGTTATTTTTCACAAAAGGATAGTATAACATATTGGTATTTTGGTCTTACGAATCTTAAAGGAGAATCTTTGGGTGGATACAAATATCCCATACTACATATAAATGATACTGGAAGAACAGGATTAGGTTATCAGACCCCGACTAACTATGGGTTGACCTTAGTCAATAACAATGAGGTCATCCTGTGGGGTGAGGGCTTAGACAAGCGGATGCCCCAGCCGTCACCGCCGGCTGATGAGGTGCCGTATCGGTCTGCATTCCTGCGTGTCGGTATAGACGGTGAGCGGAAGAGCGACTTATTTTGGTTTGAGATGTCTGAATATCCGCTGAGAAGAATGTCGGATGCCGCTACCGATATTGATGGCAATATGGTCTTCGTATATGAATGGGCTTATCCTTTTGTATCAATTGAGATCAATCGATTAAGAAGAGGGCTTTTTAAAATATTACCGGATAATAGTATTGATACAGTAGCAGAATATCCAATTGCAGACTTAGGGCGTGGAGATCCCAAAATGGCGATCGACAGTCAGGGAAATTACATCATAAATCCTGTTTTTAGAGGAGGCGGTAGTGAAGAGTATAATGTAAGGTATAGTGACGTTGGTTTTCTGAGTAAGATCAATCGAGCAGGTGAGGTTTTATGGACTTCTATTGTTCCGCCCGCCTTTAGAAATGACCCAACAAAACATCTGTATTCAACTAATACTTATCAGATGTATCGCATCTCTACGACCAGAAACGGGGACATCCTATGTAGTGGCAGGGTATTTGTAGCGGATAGCTTTGCTATACCGGGCTTGCCCCGGAAGAAATACATATCCGGCAATGGCAGCTATATTGCTCGGTTTAATGGCGATGGAAAGCTATTGTGGCAGCACTTCATCGTTCCGCTCAAAAAGGATACAACCATCCGCTTCAATGCCGTATTAGATATAAAAGAAGCGCCGGATGGTAGTATCGTTGTAGGAGGTAGATTAGAAAAATCGGATGCCGCTTGGAAAAATGATGCCTGGCTGATGAAGCTGACACCGGGCGGCTGCTTAGATGCGGACTGCTCTCATGTAGTAGGTAAGTACTGGGTTTTTCCGGAGGATATATCAGCCGTACAGGATGAGCCGATGCACAGGCTACAGTCCGTCACAGTTAGCCCTAATCCGGGCAGGGACAGAGTGCGTGTCCGTCTGTCAGCAGATGCAGTATATCCACTACACTATGAGGTGCAGTCGGTCACAGGCATACGACATATCACAGGTACGATGACTACTGCATCAGATACGGATATAGACATGGACTGGCTGCCATCCGGCATGTACATCATCTATATCAGGGATAAGGCAGGACAGACCGGCAGTGTGAAGTGGGTGAGAGAGTGAGGAGGATATGTTTTACCATAGCACAAAGGTAACCTAATAAATAAGTCAGAAAGACGACATATTTGTATTTAAAGCTAAAGGCAAACACGAGATGTTATGGAAATGTATAATTTTACAAAAAAAAAGGAAAAAGCATGAATTATAGAGGCCGCAGCCTTTTGAGAGGCAATATATACCATGATACGAGCGCAGATATTGCTTCTCTGTCAGGTGGAATATACTTCTTAAATATATTGAAAAACAAAGAAGTAGTAAATATTCAGAAAATAGCCATAACAAAATAACAGGTTATGAAACGTACAATAATTATAATAGCAGTGGGTGTCCTATGGACATCCACTGCATTTTCGCAATACTTTTCTAAGACATTTCAATTCTTAGTAAATGGTGGAAGTGTAATAACAGGTGTTGAATATTTTAATTCAGATAAATATGCAACAATCGATATTTTGGGTTGTGGTATTGGTCATGGATGTACTAGATTAAGAGGTATTGACAGTAAAGGTGAGGTTAGGTGGCAAAAGAATAAATATTATTTTACAACTAACGATAATAGTTTGAAGATCAGACATGACACAATCTTCTACAGTGGATATT
This sequence comes from uncultured Aureispira sp., assembly GCA_964501555.1. Lineage (GTDB taxonomy): Bacteria > Bacteroidota > Bacteroidia > Chitinophagales > Saprospiraceae > OLB9. Next base: position 61,147 of record CAZCTQ010000006.1, read on the forward strand.
CCAATAGTTTACCTGACAGCATCATGTATTGGTATTTTGGGATGATGAGCATCAATGGAGATAGCATAGCCGAGTATAAGTATGCTACCCTGCATTTAAAGGATACGGGTATTGGTATCTTTGGTTATCAGACCCCGACTAACTATGGGTTGACCTTAGTCAATAACAATGAGGTCATCCTGTGGGGTGAGGGCTTAGACAAGCGGATGCCCCAGCCGTCACCGCCGGCTGATGAGGTGCCGTATCGGTCTGCATTCCTGCGTGTCGGTATAGACGGTGAGCGGAAGAGCGACTTATTTTGGTTTGAGATGTCTGAATATCCGCTGAGAAGAATGTCGGATGCCGCTACCGATATTGATGGCAATATGGTCTTCGTATATGAATGGGCTTATCCTTTTGTATCAATTGAGATCAATCGATTAAGAAGAGGGCTTTTTAAAATATTACCGGATAATAGTATTGATACAGTAGCAGAATATCCAATTGCAGACTTAGGGCGTGGAGATCCCAAAATGGCGATCGACAGTCAGGGAAATTACATCATAAATCCTGTTTTTAGAGGAGGCGGTAGTGAAGAGTATAATGTAAGGTATAGTGACGTTGGTTTTCTGAGTAAGATCAATCGAGCAGGTGAGGTTTTATGGACTTCTATTGTTCCGCCCGCCTTTAGAAATGACCCAACAAAACATCTGTATTCAACTAATACTTATCAGATGTATCGCATCTCTACGACCAGAAACGGGGACATCCTATGTAGTGGCAGGGTATTTGTAGCGGATAGCTTTGCTATACCGGGCTTGCCCCGGAAGAAATACATATCCGGCAATGGCAGTTATATTGCGCGGTATAATAGCGATGGAAAGCTATTGTGGCATCACTCCATCGTTCCATTTAAAAAGGATACAACCATCCGTTATAATGTTATTTTTGATATTAAGGAAGCACCGGACGGCAGTATTATAGCAGGTGGAAAATTAGAGCGGTCTGAAGATCCATATAAATATGCACAGGATTCATGGTTGCTTAAATTGACACCGGGCGGCTGCTTAGATGCGGACTGCTCTCATGTAGTAGGTAAGTACTGGGTTTTTCCGGAGGATATATCAGCCGTACAGGATGAGCCGATGCACAGGCTACAGTCCGTCACAGTTAGCCCTAATCCGGGCAGGGACAGAGTGCGTGTCCGTCTGTCAGCAGATGCAGTATATCCACTACACTATGAGGTGCAGTCGGTCACAGGCATACGACATATCACAGGTACGATGACTACTGCATCAGATACGGATATAGACATGGACTGGCTGCCATCCGGCATGTACATCATCTATATCAGGGATAAGGCAGGACAGGTCGGCAGTGTGAAGTGGGTGAGAGAGTGAGGAGGATATGTTTGTAGGTAGGTCACATGATGTATTTTTTCTATTCAAGGTACGTGTATTCCTATTGAACATATTGCCAGAATATGGGACACTATAAAGACTTCTATCATAGAAGCCATAAAAAAAGCATCTTTTATCAATCGTAAAAGATGCTTTTTCTTTATGTGATAGTAATTAATATTACTGGTGTTTAAATCTCTTTATTGCTTCCGTTAATTTTGGGACAACCTCAAATAAGTCGCCTACGACACCATAATCCGCTGCCTTGAAGAATGGGGCTTCCGGGTCCTTATTGATGACTACAATAACCTTACTGTTATTGACACCAGCAAGATGTTGGATAGCGCCTGAGATACCAATAGCAATGTATAAGTTTGGCCTGATAGCAACACCTGTTTGCCCGACGTGCTCATGGTGAGGCCGCCAATCCGCATCAGCTACCGGTCTTGAGCAAGCCGTAGCAGCGCCTAAAGCTTTGGCTAAATCTTCGATAATACCCCAGTTTTCAGGGCCTTTCATACCTCGTCCTGCTGAAACCACTAATTCCGCTTCCGGAAGTGGAACGCCACCAGCTTCTACTTTTACTTCCGTTACTTTTACTTTTGGCGTGCCTAAGTCTAAAGTTATATTTTCCGGTGTAATATCGCTACCTGATTTTTCCGGCTGGATGCTATTACCCATGACTGTAATGACACGGTTGGGCGTACTGATATTGTAAGTAGCAGTTGCTTTACCTGAATAAACTGATTTTGTAACTGATAAGCCATTATCAGTTGATGGTAAGGCATTTACACCAGAAATACATCCTGCATTTAACCGTACTGCAAGGCGACCGGCAAAAGATTTTCCATTAGCTGAGTGCGCCATTACTAATGTGTTGGCTCCATGCTCTTTATATAAATCAGCTATTATCTTAGTAAAAACCTGTGAATCAAAAGCAACGTCATCATTCGGATTAACGTGGATTACTTTTGAAATTCCATACTGGCCTAGGCTGCCTGCCTGCTCTACCTTGCCGATGACAACAGCTATAGAAGTAGTATTGAGGCTTAAAGCGACCTTTGAAGCATAAGTTGCTACCTCATAAGCTGATTTTTTAAAATGTCCACCCGGGGACTCTATATATGCTAATACTGACATTTTAATCTGATTTTTTTAAATAATTCAATTAAATAACTTTGGCATCCTCATGAAGAGCTCTTACTAATTCGTCCATATTATCCGGATCGATAAGCTTAACACCTGACTTTGCCGGTGGTACGGAATACTTCACTACAGCGACTCTTGCATCTGCTTCAATCGCCGGCACAACAGCTAATGGCTTGCTTTTAGCCATCATTATACCTTTCATATTAGGGATCCGTTGCTCTGCGAGTCCTTTTGCAGCTGAAAGTACAAATGAGCCCTCTATCTGGCTTACTTCTTCGCTGCCTTCTAATTCTCTTGTGATGGTAGCTGTATTTCCATTTATATCTAAATGAGAAACATAGGAAGCATAAGGCAAATCTAACAATTCTGCAACCATAGCACCGACTTCAGAGCCATTGTAATCAATCGTTTCTTTACCTAAAAATATCATGTCGTAGTTTTTGCTTTTGGCATGGGCAGCAATATTAGCCGCTACTACATAGGAATCCTGTGCGTCGATGTCCACGCGGACAGCATCTGCCGCACCTATCGCCAATGCTTTTCTGATAATTATATCATTTGTCGCCGGGCCAACATTGATTACCGTTACAGAACCACCATTTTGTTCAGTGATTTCCAAAGCCCTTACCAATGCATACCATTCGTCATAAGGATTCATAATAAAGGTTACGCCATCGCTGTTGTATTCAGTATCATCTGCTTTGAATGATATTTTCGATGTTGTATCCGGAGTTTTGCTTATACAAACTAAAATATTCATGTGTTGGAAAATTTTATTTTTTTAACAATATCTGCCTATAGTTGTTTAATAAAAAGAACTAAAAACAAAGTTTATCGTATTTATAGCACAAAGATACATTCTTTTTATCTAAAAATTAAACTCTAAGTTAAATATATGAATACTGACAGGTTAACAATGTTGCAATCTTTACATAATAATGACCCTAAGGATAGTTTTGTAAGGTTTGCATTAGCTAAGGAATACGAAAAATTAAATGATTTCAACAAGGCACTTCAGTATTATACAGATTTAAAAATGGACGATCCTGATTACGTAGGGCTGTACTACCATCTTGCTAAGCTATGGGAAGCATTAGATAATGACGAAGCGGCGATGGCTATATATGATGAAGGTATTGCTATTGCTAAGAAATTTAAGGATTTTCATGCGTTATCCGAATTAAATAATGCCAGGACAAATCTCGAAATGGGATTGTAATGTTGATTACAAAAATTGTATGAGATAAGATTTATAATATTATGCCAGTAATCATTGAAAACCCAAAAGTAAACGTTGCACCTTCTATTCTGGAAGAGTTAAAAACCTTTGTAGCAGAAGAAGGGCAAGTTATTATCCATGGATTGGCTTATGGTGGGTTTACAGGCACTGCTATCAGGATATGGCCTACGACTTATCTTTTTGACAGGGATTCACCACACCGAAGCGAATTACTACATTATGAAAAAATAAGTGCTTTTCCTATCTGGACACCGATAGATCCCGGCAAAATATTTACTTTTACGCTCATTTTTGGTGGATTGCCATCTTCGTGTACGGTGTTTGACCTCAAAGAAGTTATCCCCGAAAATAATGGGTTTCATGTTCCTGATATTATCAGAAATAAGCAGGATGTATATTTTCTTGAATTTTAACTGTTAAACAATCCGGATATAAATAATGAGATACACGCTGATAATATTTACTGGGTTTTTATTTATAATGTCGTGTCAAAACAAGACAGACCAAAATACCAATGCAAGCCATCAAGAGATTGAAATATCAGCATTGCCGGATAATAAGAGGGCTTTTTTGGACAGTTTTGAACACATTGAAGATGCTTACGTTTTACCTTGGTCAAAAATTTTGAATCTCCGATTTGAAGAAAAATTTATAGACTCATTGGGTATCGACGTAGAACTACCCTTGTTTAATGATACACTTAAAGCACTGGATGGTCAGATGGTAATCGTAGAAGGTTTTTTTGTGCCGGTTAGTGAAACCGGTGATGAAAGTGTCGTCATTCTTTCTGCTTATCCGTATGCACAATGTTTTTTTTGTGGCAAAGCTGGAATTGAATCCATCATAGATGTTGTAAAGCCTAAAAATCTACCTTCTATAAAACTAGATGCTAAGATAAAACTCAAAGGAAGGTTAGAACTCAATCATCATAACTTTGATTATCTTGTATATATCCTTAAAGATGCCGAGTTGATCAAATAAATATGGTCTCATATAGATTCAAGACAAGTTTGTAAACTTGTATGCCAGTGAGGAACTTCAATATTGAACCGAGTTTTAATTTTCTTTTTGGAAAGGACGCTCCATTGAGGTCGTGCGGCAGCAGTAGGGTAGTCTCGCGTACTGATAGGCATAACTTTACTTGGGAGAGATTTGAGTTTCATGGTTGCTGTTGCAATATCAAACCATGAGGTGATCCCTTCATTGGCATAATTGTAGGTGTCGTTAAAGGCTGGGAGCATTTCTTTACTGGACTCAACTTTCTCTATGATTGTCATGACTGTCTTTGCCAGATCAGTAGCATAAGTAATTGCACCTAACTGATCATTTACAACATGGATACTATCTCTGGTTTGGCCGAGACGAACCATTGTCTTTACAAAATTATGGCCGTATGGCGATATAATCCAAGAGGATCTAAGTATAAGTGCGGGAACCTTAGAGTTTCTAATTATCATTTCGCCATCAGCTTTTGATTTTGCATATACACTCTGAGGATTGAGGGTGTCTGTTTCGATCAATGGAAACCCATTATATTGGTGATATACATAGTCAGAGGAGAAATGGACTAGCCTCATTTCTGTACCTTCCATGATTTCGGTTAAGTGTTTGACAGCAGTGACATTGACCGCAATGCATAGGTCTGGCTCTGATTCTGCCAGATCTACTTTAGTATAAGCTGCGCAATTGATAACGTATTTATATCCAACGTCTAAAAGCGCTTTCCTTAAAGTATCTTTATCAAGGATATCCAAGTTGCTTTTATCGAAAAAATCAAAGGAAAAACCAGATAGATTTTCGGATATTTGTCTAAAAGTTTGACCTAATTGTCCATTCGCACCTAAAACAGCAATGCTGAGCTTACCCATGTTATCAATAGCTTATATAAATGGTAGATGATTAATAAAAAGTGGTTGCATACTGTCTTTTTCCGAGACGATAAGTTCCTGATCACTAAGAATCCAGTCGATTTGAAGAGTAGGGTCGTTATATAACAAACCACCTTCTGCATTCTTATGATAGTGGCTGTCACATTTGTAAGCGACAATTGCAGTGGGTGAGAGGACAACATAGCCATGAGCAAATCCGTGAGGTACAAAAAGCTGTGCCTTCTCTTGATCATCTAGAATGACGGCTAAATACTGTCCAAAAGTCTCTGAATCAGGTCTGATATCTACAATAACGTCCAAAATTTTTCCGGATACACACCGTACTAATTTAGCCTGTGCATTAGGTCGCACCTGATAATGAAGGCCGCGCAAGACACCAAAAGAAGATTGAGCTTCATTATCCTGAACAAATACTATATTTTGTAGTTCGGCAGGTAGTGTACTCGTATTAAAGGTTTCAGTAAAATAGCCACGATCATCACGCCAAACAGCGGGATAAAACAGCCAGACTCCTTCAAATTTGCCTTTTTTCCAAGCCATATTATACTTTACTTATCTCTAAAATAAACGCTTATGGAAACGCCTGTCAAATTGTAATGCTTTCGAAGCTGATTCTCTACAAAATTGCGGTAACTTTGCTTAATCTGATCCGGATAATTACAGTAAAACACAAAAGCAGGGTAGTACACCGGAAGTTGGGTAACATACTTAATCTTGATGCTTTTACCTCTGAAAGTGGGTGGTGGATTTTTTTCTATGATCTCAAGCATCAGATCATTTAAGGCTGATGTTTTGATTTTTTGTTTCCTATTAGCATCCACTTCAAGAGCGGTTTCTATCGTTTTAAAGATCCTTTGTTTTTCTAAAACAGATGTAAATAAAATAGGCACATCATTAAATGGAGCCATTTTTTCTTTAAGTCTTTGCTCAAAATCTCTTGCAGTATTCGTTTCCTTTTCTACTAGATCCCATTTATTGACGACGATGACTAATCCTTTTTTTCTTTTTTGGATAAGCCCGATAATGTTTAAGTCTTGTGATTCAAGACCAGCTGTAGCATCAATCATTAGGATACAGACGTCGGCTTCTTCAATGGCTTTGATAGCCCGAAGTACGGAATAAAATTCCAGATCTTCATGCACTCTAGCTTTTTTTCGAATCCCAGCAGTGTCAATTAAATAAAACTCCTTATCAAATTTATTGTAAAGCGTGTAAATTGCATCTCTAGTAGTACCGGCTATGTCAGTTACGATATTTCTTTCTTCTCCTACCAAAGCGTTAATCATAGAAGATTTACCTACATTCGGTTGGCCAACGATAGCGATTTTAGGTATGTCTGGAATGAGTTGGTTTTTAGCATCTTCGACTTCATCCGGCAACATTTCGGCTACAACATCTAATAATTCACCTGAGCCACTACCAGAGATGGATGACAGAAAAAAGGTATTATCAAATCCTAAACTCCAAAATTCATTAGCGCTTAACTGGCGAGTTGCATTATCGACTTTGTTGACTGCAAGTAGCACTTTTTTAGGGCTTTTACGGAGCATTCTGGCTATTTCTTCATCTAAGTCAGTTATCCCGGTAGTCACATCAGTCAAAAAGATGATGATAGATGCTTCATCTATTGCGATCTGTACCTGTCTTCTAATTTCGGCTTCGAAAATATCGGAAGATCCTTTGACAAAACCACCTGTATCTACGACTGTAAAGTTTTTTCCATTCCAATTAGAAAAGCCATAAATTCGATCCCGGGTTACACCGCTGACGTCATCAATGATGGCTTTTCTTTCGCCGATTAATCTGTTAAAAAGGGTAGATTTTCCTACGTTTGGACGGCCTACGATGGCTACTATTTGTGACATAATATTATTGTACTAAGGCGCAAAGTTAGTAAAATTTGTTGATTTTAGCGCAACTATCTATACAATTTTGGTATAATACGTGGTAGATTTTAAAATATATTGGCTATATTATTTTTCAAATGGATTTTTAAATGCAGGATTATTGATAAAAGTGGTGTCTTCAAACGTTTCTATAAAGGCAAGCAGTGCTTTTCTATAATAGGGTGTGATGGGTGCATTTTGCAGGTTTCTATCCCTATTAGGTGCATTTTTAACACCACCACCATAATGATCAAAGACCTCGTCAAACGTTTTAAAGCGGCCGTCGTGCATATAGGGTGCGCCATATTTGATATTGCGCAATGAAGGAGCTTTAAATTTCCCGTTATCAACAGGGCTTAAGGTTACTTCACCTCGTCCATTATCCTTAAAATCATAAAAAGTAGAAGCAAAATCTAATCCATTATTAAAATAATTATCAGATGTCATCAATGGTGTGTTGTGACAGTGACCACATTCCATATCAGGTAAGTCTGGATCATCGTCAAAGTATAATCCTTGACCCGTAAGTTCTAAATCTGTAAAAAAAGCTTTGCCTTCTTGTATTTTATCATATCTAGAATCTTTTGATATAAGTGTCCTCTCAAATTGTGCAATAGCTTTAGCTGCCAATTCTTTTGTTATTTCTTTACGATCACTGATGCCGAATGCAGCTCGGAACATGGATGGATAAATTGGATGTTTTTTAATCTTCTCTATGAGATTGGGCCAGGTGTGATGAAGCTCTACCGGATCTTCAACAGGTTTGAGCGCTTGGTCTTCTAACGTTTTTGATCGCCCGTCCCAAAATAACCCAGATTGAAAAAATCCGACATTGATCAGACTCATACTTTTCCTTCTTCCACCTATGCCAGCAATACCTGTACTAAAAGGTTTGCCATCAGTAAAATTATTTTTTTGGATATGACATGATCCGCATGACATCGTACTATCTGCTGATAAAATTGGGTCGTAAAATAAATGCCTTCCTAATTCTATTCCTTGTATTGTCATCGGATTGTCCGCCGGGATATACATCTGTGGAAAATGCTTTGGAATATCCAGAGTATAAAAATCTGGATTATAGCTAATATGTTCTAAATCACCTTTATTTATATCTTCCTTTTGACATGCTAGAAGTATAAAAAATACAGAAAATATAACCAAAGTCACTATTTTTATTTTCATACAATCGTATTGATAACTTTAACCTTAATTATATAACGTTTAGACGGATATAAAGATTGCATGATTTAGTAAGCGTTTACTGTATTACATCTAATACTCCTGTTAATGAACTTTAAGAAATTGGGCTAAATTTTTTGTTAAGTGACTTTTTAAAGTATCGGTAGGTGCTGTAAGGTCAACATTGTCTAATAATGTTTTATAATCAGCAATGAGTTTTCCAGTGACAGGTAATCCGGGTTTTGTAATGCTTATTGAGTCTTGAAGTGTATATTTTATTTTAAAAGCAGGAGAAACAGAAACACTAATCGTTGTGTCTTTTGCCGCCAATAATTTGAATTTTAGAATGGCACTGGACAAATTGCCTTGTGGGTCATTTAGCCGGTTTGCTGTATTTAATACATGACCATTAGGTAAAATAGTCCATCCATCTTTAAGGTAATCATCCGTAATGCCCAAAGTAAACTGGAGGCTATCAAATTTGCCAAATGCTCTTATCGTACCGATATTTAGATTTGGATCACCATCTAAAGCTATTTTAATATCGTCGGGGATAATTGAACCATTGATACTATTTTGGATTGCCTCCCTGACTGTAATCGGATTTCCTGCCTGAAACAATCTAAAATGAGACATATAATATTTAAATCCAAGAATAATGTATTTTTGGCCATATTGGTTAATAAGTGTGTCACCCTGAAAGTATGTACTGTCACCAAACAATCTTAGGAAGTTTAATTTGAGTGCGGGATATTGACAGCAATTTGCACATTGGTCATCAGAGGATACATCATAATTGGCAGCATAAATATCTAAGCAACCTTCCTTCCTGGAATAACAACCGGAAATAATCCATACTATCACCAGTATAAATAGGTATTTAGTATAGCTTTTTACCATACAATTCATCATTGATTTTACTGATAATTTGCTTGACTTGTGCCGAAAAATCCTTTTCCATCATCCAGTGGAAATAGCTTGGCTCTATTTTAAATACTTCTTTGACCTCTCTACCACTATATTTCCCAAAATTAAAGATGATTTCTGATTTGCCATTTAACTTTAATCTTTGCGTAATATCTATAGCAGCTTCATCCTTTATAAAATCAGCGATTTGTTTTATATCATTTTTTATCGGTGCTACTGTGACATTACCATCGCCATCGACATAGTCCACATCCTTATATTTTTTGATTTGACCTATAAACACTTCTATTGTCGCTCGTACATCCGCGAGTGCATTATGTGCGTCATCAAGATCTTTATCACAATAAAATTTATATGCTGCTTTGAGTGTACGTGGCTCCATTTTGTAAAAAATTTTCTGTACATCTATTAAGCGCTTTGGTGTGATATCAAAATCTATACCTATCCTATGAAATTCTTCTATCAACATCGGGATATCAAATCTATCAGAATTATATCCGGCTAAATCAGCCTGACCTATAAAATCATATATCTTTTGTCCTACCTGCTGAAAAGTAGGTTTGTTTCTGACGTCCTCATTACTGATGCCATGTACCTGATAGGCTTCTTCTGAGATCGGAATGCCAGGATTAACCAGCATGGTGAGTTCTTGTGGCTCGCCACCTGATTTCGAATATTTAATAAGGGCTATCTGGATGATTCTATCCTTAACTATATTAAGCCCTGTAGATTCGATGTCAAAAAACACAATGTCTCTTTCAAGATTAAATACAGTATCTGTCATATTATTTATTTTTGTTCGTTATTGAGATAATATTTTGAAAACCCACGGCTTGTCTTAAATTCATATACGCCATCATCATCACTATCATATATAAAACAGGCTTCAACGCCTTTTAATTGTTCTGCCAGTTCTAATGATTTATCTAAGCCAAGCACCATAAAAGCAGTAGCAAAAGCATCAGCGGTAGTACAATCATCAGCAATAACGGTCACACTTAAAATATCCGTAGGGTGCGATATACCTGTAAAAGGACTGATAATATGTGAATATTTCTGTCCGTTGACTTCATACATTTTTTGATAATTTCCATTAGTCACCATGGATTTATTAGAAATTAGTAATGGTAAATCTACATGCTTATTGGCCTGACCTGCTTCGGGTCTCTCTATACCGATAACCCATGCTTTTTGAAGCTGATTGTTGCCCATTGCACGATATTCGGAACCAATATTAATCTTAAAATCCTTCAATCCTCTTTGTTCAAAAAATGAAGCTATCACATCAATAGCAAAACCCGGATATATAGCATTAAAGTTGAGCATGACATCCTTAGATGGCTTTGTTAGACAAATCGTGCCATCATTTTGATCAATCAACTGAATACTGTCAAAAACGATTAATTTGACTAATGCTTTGATTTTGAGAGTATCTTCTCTTTTGAGAGGTGTAATCTGCTCACTACCAAAACCATAGTATTGAATCAGCGGCTGCACTGCAGGATTAAAAGCACCTTGGCTGGATAAGTATATTTCTTTAGCTTTATTAAAAATCGGCTGAAAATATATGTCCTCATTTTTGTTAAAACAAAATGTACTGTCTGAGTGATTATATCTGTATAATGTACTTTCTTTTAGTGTTAATGACATTGACTGTTCTATAACTTGAACAATTGAATCTACGGATTTTTTAAGTAGAATAGAATCAGTAGATTTTATTTCAATATTGTAACTGGTTCCTAAAGCTTTACCTTGGATTTGAATATAATTTGGAGTTAATTCATTTTTACAACCTATTAGATTTATAAAAATCAAAACTATTACCCCGTAAATAGTTCTATTATAAATGTACTTTTTAGATTGATTCATATTGATTAATATACTACTCTGTCGATTTGTTAAAACTGCAAAAAATGCAAAGGTATAATAAATTAGTGTGTTGACCGAATTAAATTGTATCCCATTATAGTAATTTGGATAATACGATGAGCATAAAGGAATTTATGGGATTGTGAATTATTTCTTGATATAAATCTAAATTATACCAGCGTTAATTAATGCCTAATTTTATGAACCATCAAGGGTATTTTGTGTTACAATACTAAAATTAGTATTCATTCATTTTAAAAAATATAAATATGTCATTCGAACTTCCTGCATTAGGATATGCATATGATGCTTTAGAACCACATTTTGATGCACGCACTATGGAAATCCACCATACAAAGCACCATCAAGCATACGTAAACAACCTGAATAACGCCATCAAAGGTACCGACCTCGAAGGTAAATCCATCGAAGAAATCCTTAAAAACTTAGATATGAGCAATATGGCTGTCAGAAATAATGGTGGTGGTCACTGGAATCATGCTATGTTTTGGAAAGTGATATCTCCTGAAAACAAAGGTAGATTGTCCGGTCCTCTATTAGATGCTATTAATGCAGCTTTTGGTAGTAAAGAAGCCTTTCAGGAAAAATTTGCAGCTGCTGCCGCATCTCGGTTCGGCTCTGGTTGGGCATGGGTATCTGCTCATAAAGATGGTAAAGTAGAAATATGTAGCACACCTAATCAAGATAACCCTTTGATGCCGGGATCTGGTAATTGTGGTACGCCAATTATGGGATTAGATGTGTGGGAACATGCTTATTATCTGCATTATCAAAACAGAAGAGCTGATTATATAGCTGCTTTCTGGAATGTATTAAACTGGAATGTAGTTGAATCAAATTATGCTGCTGCACTCAAATAATAATATTTGTTTGCTTATATGATTGTAATTAATATGATGCTTGCCATATTTCTGCATATTGATAGAAGATGGCGAGCATTTTTATGACTATATTTATATACGTCAAAAGGTTTTAACCTTATATTTATCAAAATTATTGATATATTAAACAATTGAGATTCAACGATTTGTATGGTCAACTGTAATATTCATCATGATTAAATAGCCTATGAAATGATAAATTGTATTACTTTTACGCCTTAATATTTCATAATTTTAATAATCGTATTAGATTCATGTTATCAAAGTCAGAAATTTTTGGGTTTGAATCTCCAGAAAAATATAAAAAGCCAGTTGCCTATTTTTCTATGGAATTTGCTATCAACCAAGCACTTAAAATCTATAGTGGTGGTCTAGGATTCCTTGCTGGTTCTCATATGCAAAGTGCTTATACGCTCAAACAAAATTTAGTAGGTATAGGAATGCTTTGGAAATATGGTTATTATGATCAGGTTAGAGGTACTGATGGAACTATGAAAGTGGATTATGTGCAAAAATATTATTCTTTTTTGACAGATACAAAGATAGTCTTTCCGGTTATAGTACATGGTGCGACTGTTTATGTTAAAGCATTTTTACTAAAACCAAGTGTATTTAATTCTGCACCTATATTTTTATTATCTACTGATATTGATCAAAATGATGCAATATCACGTACGATTACACATAATCTATATGATGCTAATGAATCTACTCGTATTGCACAGTCAATTGTTTTAGGGATAGGTGGTTCTAAATTACTGGATATTTTAGAAATAACACCTGATATATACCACATGAATGAGGGACATGCGTTGCCATTGTGTTTTTATTTGTACTCAAAATTTAAAGATAAAGAGGAGGTCAGAAGACGTTTAGTTTTTACCACACACACACCTGAGGAGGCAGGAAATGAATCTCATAATTTTGATTTGTTAAGTCAAATGTCATTTTTTAACGGACTTGAAGATGATGAAGTTAAATCATTGGTTACCATAGAAAAAGGCAAACTTAATTACACATTAGCTGCCTTACAATTTGCTAAGATTGCTAATGGTGTATCTAAGATGCATGGAGAGGTTTCACGTCAGATGTGGTCAGGATATAGTGATATTTGTGAGATCACCCATGTTACTAATTCTCAAAATAAGGATTATTGGAAGGATGATCAACTGGAGTCAGCATTTGAAACAAATGATAATCAAATGCTACTTAATAGAAAAAAACAGCTTAAGCGAGATCTATTTAAGATAGTAGCAGATCAGACAGGAAAACTATTTGATGAAAATATCTTGACCATCGTATGGGCGCGAAGGTTTGCAGGCTACAAACGTGCTGACTTGATAATGCGCGACATGAAACGATTTGAGGCACTAGTAGCTGATCAAAAAATGCCGGTGCAGATTATTTGGGCAGGGAAACCTTATCCATTAGATAATGGGGCTATTCAGACCTTTAATAAAATCTTTAAAGATACACTTAATATGCCAAATGTAGCTATACTTACTGGCTATGAATTAGCATTATCGGCAGCATTAAAGCGTGGATCAGATATCTGGCTCAATAACCCGAGATTATATAGAGAAGCTTCTGGTACCAGCGGCATGACAGCAGCCATGAATGGCTCAGTTAATTTATCCATTCCAGATGGATGGATCCCCGAATTTGCTATACACGGACATAATACATTTTTAATTGAGCCGGCTGATAGAAATCTAACAACAGATAAACAGGATGATATCGAGTCAAGTCGTATTTTTGAAGTATTGCAAAATGAAATTCTACCTATTTATTATCAAAAACCTGAAAAATGGTTAGAGATTGTTAAAAATAGTATGAGAGAGATCGTACCTGCTTTTTCTTCTGATAATATGGCTCAGGAATACTATGAGCAATTATTTAATCTTGAAGTAGAAAATTTGACATCTGTATAAAAAATATAAACTTTTTACATTTAACTCTTGTTAGACCCTTAATTGTTAAATCAAATTAAACTTGTATCTATATGTCTAATGATATAGTGACAAATGCATCTCCAGTAACACTGACAGAAAGCGCAATTGTACAGCTCAAAAGAGTTTTTAAAGAAGAAAATCTAAGCTCGGATCATGGTCTTCGCCTTGGTGTTAAAGGTGGTGGGTGTTCGGGATTTAGTTATGTAATGGGCTTCGACGTACAAAACGATAAAGATGAAGTCTATGAAATAGACGGTGTCAAGGTCTTTATGGAAAAGTCTCATTCTATTTATTTGATTGGCATGGAGATAGACTGGAAAGAAGATTTAGAAAATCGTGGCTTTATATTTACTAATCCTAATGCTAAGGAAACCTGCGGTTGCGGGACTTCATTCTCTGCATAATCTGAGGTAACTTCTCTATGAATGAAAACTTAGATCCCACACAAGCTCATTTTAGACCTGAAGACAAACAGGTAGAAAAAGCGCTACGCCCCAAGGAATTATTAGAATTTCATGGACAGCCTAAGATTGTGGAAAATCTAAGTATATTTATAAAAGCTGCCAAACTCCGAGAAGAAGCATTGGATCACGTTTTATTACACGGTCCACCAGGTCTTGGTAAGACTACTTTGTCTCACATCATCGCACATGAGCTGGAAAGTAATATGAAATTTACTTCCGGACCTGTACTGGAAAAACCTGGAGACTTAGCCGGATTACTAACTAGCCTTGAAGAAGGCGATGTTTTATTTATAGATGAAATCCACAGACTTAACAACGTTGTAGAGGAATATTTGTATTCTGCAATGGAAGATTATAGAATTGATATCATGATAGATTCCGGACCCAATGCCAGAAGTATCCAAATCAATTTGAATCCATTTACTTTAGTAGGTGCAACGACACGTATGGGCTTACTTACAGCGCCTATGCGTGCGCGTTTTGGCATTACTTTTTTACTGGATTACTACGATGTCAATACTTTAAAGAAAATTCTTTTTCGAAGTGCAGAAATATTAGGTGTAAAAATCAGCGAAGATGGTGCTTATGAGATCGCTAGACGGAGTAGGGGAACACCTCGTATCGCAAATGCTTTGCTAAGGAGAATTAGAGATTTTGCTCAAATCAAAGGTGATGGCAATATTGATAAAAAAATAGCTTCCTTTGGTCTTGATGCGTTGAATGTCGATGAAAGTGGACTCGACGAAATGGATAACCGGATTTTAACGACCATTATTGAGAAATTTAAAGGTGGGCCAGTAGGAATCAGTACTATCGCTACTGCTGTCGGCGAAGAAGCCGGTACTATTGAAGAAGTACATGAGCCATTCCTCATCATGGAAGGCTATATACAACGCACACCACGTGGAAGGGAAGCTACCCCTAAAGCATATAAGCATATCGGTAAAGTCCCTCCGAGCACTATGGGTACTTTATTTTCTTAGTTGGAATGGCACTTGGATAATATTTGTGTTCTATCGAAGTGCCTAAATTGTAAATTTATAACCTACGCTTCGTACAGATTGAAAATATTTTGGATTGCGAGGATCTTCTTCAAAATATTTACGTAGTGACAAGATAAAATTATCTATCGTCCGGGTAGAAGGGTACACATCATATCCCCATACAGCTTGTAAGATTTGGTTTCGAGACACGACTTCATTTTGTCTTTCTATCAGTAATTTAAGCAATAGAGTTTCTTTATTAGTAAGTTGAAAGGAGCCATTGCGACCTACAGCTTTGTAAGTTACAAAATTAATGGAATTATTGCCAAAAGTGTAAGTTTCAAGTGACTTAGCTTCGTCATCATTCGAACGTTTAAGTAGGTTTTGCACTCTCAGTAGCAATTCTTCAAGGTTAAATGGTTTTGTGAGATAGTCGTCAGCACCTAATTTGAGACCTGTGATCCGATCTTCTGAGGTGTCTTTAGCAGATACTATGATGATGCCCACTTTAGAATTGCGTAGCCTTACCTGCTCACATATTTGAAAACCATCCACTTCGGGTAGCATGACATCAAGGATAATGATGTCAAAATGCTGGCTTTGAGCTATTTCAAGTGCCTTCATCCCGTTATCAGTTGTAACGACCTCATAACCTTCCATAACGAGGTTCATATTAATGATTTTTCTGATTTCTTCTTCGTCCTCTACTAATAATATCCGCATATACTTATTTAAGATTGGTCAAACTATAGGCAAAATAATAGAAAATATTGCACCGCTATTCGGATCATTATCCACTTTTATCTTCCCTTTGTGTGCTTTAATGATTTTGTTTGTAATATATAACCCAAGGCCTGTGCCTTTTGTTTTACGTGTTTTTTCATTACCGACTCGGTAAAATTGATTAAAAATTTTGTCTTTTTCCAACTCTGCAATGCCTGGTCCATTATCTTTTACCATTACATACAGATTTTTGTCAATGATTTTATGAGTTATTACAATTTCCGGTGTAGAATGCCCATATTTAATGCCATTCTCAATCAAATTTGTAAATACCGAAACAAGGGCTTCCTTATCACCAGAAATCCATAGAGGTTGGTCGTATTCATAGGTAATAGTCGCATTGGGATTGGGTATAAACTGTCGTTGGATACACTTTTTGATTACTTCATTAATATCAATATTTTCAAAATTAAACTGGTAATCAGCTTCTAATTTTGTTGCAAGTAGTAGGTTATTTATAAGTTTTTCAAGCCGTTTATTTTCCGAAAGAATACTTTGCAACAAATCTGCCTGTTCCTCATGTGATATCTTTCTTTTTAAGAGTGTTTCTGTAATCAACTGTACGGAAGCAATAGGTGATTTTAATTCGTGTGTAATGGAAAGTAGGAAGTTTTTCTGATTGCGTGTTTGCTCAACTTCTTTATTATGTGCATTTTGTATCATCCACATACCGACTACCAATGACAAACCAAAAACAAGACCTTCGCCGATAATCATAAGTTTAATCCGATCATGGTGGGTCTTCGTTTTATCTAAAGCCATCTGCAACTGCTCTGGATGAATTATTAAATCCGGGTTGAGCTTATGCAATTCGATGTTTTTAAGATAGATCTCATTATTATTTTTAGCTAATAATACTGTCCACCATATTAACGCCAACAACATATATGACATCACGCCATAGGAGAGAAATTTCATTCGAATAGGGATCTGTTTGTTGAAAAATCCGTGTAAATATAGACGTTGAATAGCAATTATTATTGTAAATTTGAATAAATCCATAATTTTGGCATAATTATTTCAGTAGTGTATAGAATAGTTATATATTTATAGATGCAAAATCAGGTTTATGCGCGGTATCTATACCGGATGTTGATGGAGTATGGAAGTGTGTTTATACCGGAAGTGGGGCGGTTTAGTCTCGACTTTCGGAGTGCCTCATTTCAGCAATATATGACTGTTTTAAATCCGCCATCTACCAGTGTTTTATTTGATTTCAATAGTACTACACTACCGACCTTTGCCGAAAGGCTTATAGAAGCAGGGATGGATAGAGCATTGGCAGCACACGCCCAGTCCGTATTAATAAGCGATTATAATAATGCTATAGAAAGTAACAAAGCTTTCGTTTTACAAGATTTTGGATATATCGAAAACGGCATATTTACACCTAAAGATGAAGATGCATTTAACATATATCGCGGGCTAAAGGAGATATCAGTCACACCACAACCGACAGGTATCCGCCACGATGAGACATTTTTATCAGATATCAATAAGAAAAGGGTTGAAGAGAATCCGTCT
Source organism: uncultured Aureispira sp. (assembly GCA_964501555.1). Lineage (GTDB taxonomy): Bacteria > Bacteroidota > Bacteroidia > Chitinophagales > Saprospiraceae > OLB9. The sequence continues at coordinate 79,276 of CAZCTQ010000006.1, forward strand.
GCACTTAGCAAATACTGGCTTCCTATACTGGCATCATTGATCGTGGCAGGTTTTATTATTTTCTGGTTTATACGTCCTAATAATACAGTATTGCCACCAAATAGTGCCTCAGTACAACCACAGCAGGAAGTTACCCATGTAGAAGTATTACCGAGTGGAGATACTATTTCAGATAACGACATGGAGATAGATAACAAAGCCTCTGAAACACCAATTGTTCAGCCAGTAACATTGGAAACTAATCCAGATAAACCCGAGAAATATCCTGTATCAGAAAAATCCAAAGCGTTAACCTCTACTAAATCAGTACAAACTAATACTTCAACCAAAGGGTCAGCTTGTGTTGTTATCGTTGGTGCATTTAAAAACCATAACAATGCAGTTAAACTTAAAGCTTTGATACAGAAGAAAGGCTATCAGACTTATGTAGCCGACAATGGCGGATTAAGAAGGGTAGGGATTAAATTTGATTGCAGTAAAACAGATGCAGCATTATTTAAAGAAGAAATCCGCTCTAAAATCAACAAAGATGCATGGCTGCTTGATGAGTAATCGTCGTTGACAATCATCCAAATATCCAATACTACCGGTTTCATCCGATAGTAGATCACATTAATCAAAGGCTTATCTTAGCACGTACTATACAGCGAACGCCAGATAGCAATACAAGCCTTGAATTTTTCGTAAGCCATAATGACACTGTACAACTGCTCAAAATCGTAAAAATTGAACAGAGTAGTGATCGTTTTATTATATAAAAATACATTGGAAATTATATTTTACAACAATCTGATAAATATAGTCGTTTATAATCTAATGTTTGAGCATAGAAGATGAATATTAAAAAATCCCGGATATATTTATGGTGTTTGTCATTCCTATCGATATGGGTAGTCATTTCTTGTCAACGGGATGATTATTACCAGGGAAGTGATGTGAATCTTTCTTTCTCTCAAGATACGTTACGGGTGGATACGGTTTTTACGACAATAGGTTCGGCGACACGGTACTTGAAGGTTTATAACCATCAAAACCAACCGATTTTAGTTGACTTTAAACTTGAAAATACAAATCACGCATTTTTTCGTATTAATGTGGACGGATATAAAGGCCCTGTAATCAAAAATGTAGAAATTGGTGCTAAAGATAGTGTTTATGTCTTTGTGGAAGTGACGATAGATCCTGATCAGCCTTTGAGTGTATCCCCATTTATTATTGAAGATAAAATTAATGTCTCTGTAAATGGATCAGAATCAAAAATCGTCTTAGAAGCATGGGGACAAAATGCTAATTACATCACACCATCTAATGGGAAAGGAAAATCATATCTCTATTCATGTGATTTTGGTGAACGTACCTGGGATGACCCCAAGCCTTACGTCATCTATGGTGTACTGTATATAGACAGTTGTACTGTCATCTTACCAGCAGGTACACAGATATATGTACATGGAGGTATAGTTCGCAACGAGCAAGCTGTTTATAACGATGGGCTGATTATCTTTCTTAAAGACGGGCATCTTGATGCACGTGGTACGCCAGAGCATCCGGTAGTGTTTCAGGGCGACAGATTAGAGTCAGCTTATAAGGATGTTAAATCCCAATGGTCGGGATTATTATTCTGGCAGGAATCACGACAAAACAAAATAGTATCGACCATTATCAAAAATGCGATTACTGGGATTCGCACAGATTCTTTGACACAATTGAGTATGAAGGGTTGCAAAGTATTTAATACTGGCGGATCAGGTATGATAGCGCGATATTCAGAAATCAATGCAGAAAACTGCCTATTTTATGGAAGTGCTACCTATGGACTTCAACTTATTTATGGTGGTCAATACACCTTTAATTATTGCACAGTGGGTAGTTATGAAGGTCAAAATGAGGCAGTCATCCTTACTGATTATTATACGACTGATCCATTTAATCCTGCAGCGTATCGTACCAAACCACTAAAAAGTAAATTTACAAACTGTATCCTGACAGGTAGCGACGAAGACGAAATCGGCTTAATCAATTGGACTGGTGATAGATCAAAATTTGAATACAGCTTTATAAACTGCGCCTTCCGCGTTAAAGATTTATTAAACCCTAAAAATGAGCCCGATTTCTTTAAACATTGCACAGATTATATCAGTTTGAATGGCCGTGAGAAGTTATTTGCAGATTATCGTAAAAATAATTACAGCCCGGATTCTTCTTCTGTTATTTTGAAAAAAGGCATAGTTATTCCTCAGATTCAAACAGATATTGATGGAAAACTACGTAAATCAACACCGGATCTAGGTTGTTACGAGTTATAGGCATGATAATGAATAAATACTGTTTTGAATAATCTATTATTAAATTAAAACATTAAATAACAAAATATAAATAAATGAAAAACAAGGTATTAGCTATTTTATTGTTAAGTGGTTTCTATATGACAGCTTTCAGTCAGGGATATCTTAATGGCAATAGTTTTGATTTTGGAAAGATTGTTAATCCAGATTTATTACCATTACCTAATCCAGTAAGCTTGCTGGATAAATCCTCACTTGCCAAGGCGCTCAATGTTAATGAGTCAGTATTGGCCTATAAAAATGCAAAATCAGCCGCAGAGCAAAAAATCAAATCCATATTTTACACCTTAAAAGATGGTGAAGAGGTGATGAATGGAGTGTTATTTCAAATCAGCACAAATCCGGTATATATAGAAGCTCCAGATTTTATTTCCTTTACATTAGATAATAAGATGACGCAAGGTGAAACTATATCAGCGACCAATTCAAAAATACTTTACAAGGAGGAGCATGCAGGAAAAGTGCGGTTTGTATATAGCTTTGAATTAGGTCAGGTATATTGGAATATAGGAAATAACTATTTAATGATGTTAGGTTTCAATGGACCGGTTACATCAGAAGATCAGTTAATATTTGTTGCAAAAACGTTGATACCTACTATAAATAAAAATCTGTTTGCTAAACTGTTAGAGTAAACAAGTAAAAACATTTTTTAATAAAAATCATATATAGATTTTATTTTATATATATTTTATTTATCTTTACGGCTATTTTTATAGTAGTAAATATATAATAGTAAGATTTATGATTTTAGGAATTGGGTCAAGAGTTAAACATCCTGCTTTTGGTGATGGGGTAGTGATAGGCGCTGAAGTAGCCGCATATCGCGTTTGTTTTATAACCTATGGCATCAAAATAGTAGGTAAAGAATACAAAGCATGGGATATTATCGAACATATTGAAGCTGATGATAAAGTGTCCTTTTCTGAAGCCGAGCAGTCACTAATAAAAATTTTGAAAGCATGGTCTGATATCTCAGAAGTAGTCCCTCTCGGAGATAAGTGGGCAAACGGATTGATGATCTTAAAACCTGGTGATGAAGCCTTAAAGCCTAAGGAAATTCCTATTGATGCTTTTTTTCACAAGATTGTTATGGTCCGTGATCGCTTACGCGTAATGGAACAACGTATTAATGCATCTGGTCTCACTGACGAAGAAAAAGTCAACCTCCAACAGTATATAACAAGAATTTACGGCAGTCTTACTACATTCAATATCTTATTCAAAAACAAAGAAGACAACTTTGTAGGAGAAAAAAGTACAGATTAAATAGGGTATAGGATTGAACAATCACATTGATTTTCATGTCTTTATTCTATAAATTTACCGTTTATTAATATGAAGTATTTATCATTTTTAATTTTAATCACTTTTTCCGGGTGTCTTTCGCCTGTACAGACATTTAACAAGATACCACCAGGAATATGGCGTGGTATTTTCATGTTGGATAGAACACCTGTAGTCACGTATGGCGATGACAGAGATATAGTAAAAAAATTTGACATTGACGGTGAAGTCCCATTCAATTTTGAAGTAGTTTATGATAATGACTCGACCTTTCATATTGTAATCCACAATGACACCGAGCGCATCAAAGTCACTGATATCAAGTTTAACAGAGATAATGCCACAGCAAAAGACACAATTCAAATAAATTTCCCTATTTATGATACACAGATAAAAGCTATTTATGAAGATGGTGTCATGGAAGGTGACTGGATTGTTAATTATAAAGATAATTACAGGATTCCCTTTAAGGCAATTCATGGTAAGTCAGATCGTTTTGAGTGGACTAATCAACACGAGTTAAGCAATGTAGCGGGTAGGTGGCGATGTACTTTTGGTGATAGTATTCCTGATCAATATCCGGCGATCGGCATATTTAAGCAGGAAAAGGATAGAGTAACGGGTACTTTTCAAACAGAAACAGGTGATTACCGATTTTTAGAAGGAAAGATGATCGGCGAAAAACTATATTTGTCATCCTTTGATGGGGCACATGTTTATCTATTTTTAGGCAAAGTAATGCCTAATGGAACAATAAGTGGTACTTTCCGATCCGGGAGTCAGTATATGGAAAGCTGGGAAGGAGTCAGAGATGACAAAGCAGCGTTAAATAGCCCTTATAGTTTAACAAAGGTAAAAGTTCCTAATCTGAATTTTTCCTTTATGGATACTGACCGTAAGCTGGTTAGCATTAATGATCCCGCATATAATAATAAAATTAAGATTATCCAGATTATGGGTACATGGTGTCCTAATTGTATGGATGAAACTGAATTTTTAAAAGATTATTTTAACAGCCACGACAAGTCGGATATTGCTATGTTTAGCGTAGGTTTTGAAAGGTATAAGGATACTACCAGGGCAGTCGCGGCTCTAAAACGATTTAAAGACAAAATGCAAATACAACACCCCGTTTTGTACGGTGGGTATTCCGGTAAAGACGATGCATCTTCCCGATTTCCCCAATTGAGTGGAATAACATCATATCCGACTTTAATTATAACTAATAAGCAGAACCAAATAGTATCAGTTCATACCGGTTTTAACGGACCTGCTACACCGGAATATGCCAGCTTCAAAAAGGAATTTACTGAGCTATTAGACAAGGCTAAACAACAACGATAAAACAGCAAATCGTTTATGAAAAGTATAGTTAGAAAGATAGTGATGATAACCGGCGCAACATCCGGTATAGGTATGGCAACCGCTAAATTGCTCTCTAAACATGGGTATAACCTGATTATTACAGGACGAAGGCAGGATAAATTAAATGATTTACAGGACAAACTCATGCAGAAATATGGCGGTGAAGTTAAGACACTATGCTTCGATATACGTAATTATGAAGATACCAGCAAAGCATATGAATCACTTGATGAAAATTGGAAAAATATTGATATCCTGATTAATAATGCCGGGTTAGCTAAGGGACTTGCCGCTGTTCATGAAGGAAAATTGGAAGATTGGGAGACTATGATAGATACCAATATCAAGGGCCTGCTTTATATAACAAGATTAGTAACACCTAAGATGGTACAAAATCACCATGGTCAAATCATTAATATTTGTTCGACCGCTGGACATGATGTGTATCCAAATGGCAATGTATATTCAGCTACAAAGTTTGCTGTAGATGCCTTGACAAAGTCCATGAGATTAGACATGTATAAGCACAATATCAGAGTAGGGCAGGTGTCACCTGGTCACGTAGAGGAAACAGAGTTTGCATTGATAAGGTTTGATGGTGATAAAGAAAAGGCTAAGATCTATGAAGATTTTACTCCTTTAAAATCTAAAGATGTAGCCAATGCCATCTACTTTATGATCTCTCAACCAAAACATGTCAACATCCAACATATTTTACTTATGGGCACCCAACAAGCAGGGAGTAATTTTATCGACAGGAGTGGTCGGATAGACCATTGATTTTTTAATTTAGTAGATAATTTGTTGTTTTAAGTAGATTTTATGGCTTCTTTTGTAACTATTTGTTACATTTGAGCATTATTTATGTGATATTTTTTTTAATTAAAATTTTTAATCTGAATGAAAAATCTTTTATCAATTTTTGTAGGGCTTTTATTAGTATTTTCAAATAATGTTTTGACTGCACAAACGGTGCTTAATAAGGGCACAATTACTATGGAAATTACAGATGTAAAATCTGATGATCCACAGATGGAAATGGGACTTGCAGCTCTGAAGGGATCACAAACCGAACTCATTTTTAACGAAAAGCAATATGTTACCAATATGGATATGATGGGTGGCATGATTAGTATGAAAAATGTTGTAAACAAAGGAGACAACAAAATGAACCTTTTGATGGACGCTATGGGTAATAAAATATGGGTTGAATCTGACCTAGATAAAGCTCAAAATGCGACTGAAAAGGAAGCCATATCAAAAAGTAAAATAACATATGACAAAAAAGATACAAAAATTATCTTGGGTTATAATTGTTATAAAATGACACTTACCAATCCAGAAATGGATGGTATGAAACTTATTGGCTATGTTACATCAGATATTAAAACAAATGCAAACATCATACGTGGTTATGAAGGCGTAGAGTTTGAAGGATATCCATTAGAATATACAGTAGAAAATGCTAATCCGGCTTTTACGATGACAACAAAAGCAGTTAAGATTAAAGATACAGTTGATGAAAAACAATTCATTCTTGATACTAAAGGTTATAAAAAGATGACGATGGACGAATTCCAAAAAGCTATGGGTAGCATGGGCGGATTCTAAATTCATCTTTTAGTCCAATCTCACTAAGTAAAAGGAAATGCAATTATAAATTGTGTTTCCTTTTTTTGTACTATTTTTTCATCTCTATTATTTCTGAGGAATATTCCTCAATATTTTTTATAGACCTTTGTCCAGGCTCATTATACCGTATTCGTTTGATTACGACTGTCTTATAAAATAGTTGTTATTTATTTATTCCTATAATTAATATTATGTTAAATAGGGATTTAACATTCTCCCTATATCATAACAACATTATTATTTTATAAGCAACAATATTATTTTATCTTTGCATTCTAATTTACAAAGTGTGAAACGATATATACCTTCAGCGATTACAGCTCTCAATTTGGTTGCCGGATTTACGGCTATAATGATTGGAGATTTTTTTTGGAGTCCGATTATTTTATTAATGAGTTTTGTGTTTGATAGCCTTGACGGTCTGGTTGCTAGAGCATTGCATGTACAGAGTGAATTTGGGAAACATCTTGATTCTATAGCCGATGTGATTAGCTTTGGTGTAGCTCCAGCATATTTATATTCACTATATTCACCGGATCAAGAAAATCTTCCTTATACGATAACTGCGATTTCATTTATTGTAGTATGTGGTGCAATTAGATTAGCTAAATTTAACATTACGCCTTCACTACCCTATTTTTTAGGACTTCCTATTCCTGCGAATGCTTTATTTTACATTGGTGTTATATTGGCCATTCAAAATGAGAGTGAAACTTTTATTAATTTTTTTGACTCCAAGTTCAATTATTTTATCACACCTGTTTTTATGAGTATGATGATGGTCATGTTTAGAATTCATATGTTCTCAACAAAAGGTATGACTAAAGATCACAAGGACAATATCTTTCAATATATTATGGTAGCAGTAGCAATCCTCCTAGTTATTGTCTTTAGGTACGAATCTGTAGCTTATATGGTTTTGGCTTATATCGTACTATCTATCCTATTCACTATTCTAAATAGGAACAAAGAAATTGGCAATTCTGAGACAACATAAATATGTATATTGTTGTTATAAATTATAATAATTTAGAGATCGATGGCAATTATAATAACAGATGAGTGTATTAATTGTGGAGCCTGCGAGCCGGAATGTCCCAACAATGCAATATACGAAGGTGGTATAGAATGGACTATGTCGGAAGGCACCTCTCTTACGGGCAATTATACACTTGAGGATGGAAGTATCGTAGATGTTACGACGAAACAAACACCTATTTCTGATGAATTTTATTTTATAGTACCTGATAAGTGTACCGAATGTGAAGGTTTTCATGAAGAACCTCAATGTGCAGCGGTTTGTCCTGTGGACTGCTGTGTTCCAGACCCTGACAGAGTCGAAACGGTAGAAGTGCTACTGGCGCGCAAAAAGCGTTTGCACGGAGATTGTTAGAATTTATTATCAATGTTATAATTAACTTTATAATGGTTATATCAATATATTTTGGAGTGATTAATTAGTAAAATAAATGCGTATTTCTTATTTAATATTTTTTTGTGTTTTGACTTTAGCTTTAATAAGTGGATGTAAGCAAAGGCCTTCAGAACTACCCTACCTTGGAACTGTTGATATTGTAAATGGTAAGGAAGTGAAGCATACTGTGGGAACAATACATCATCTTAATCAGGATAGTATCTTGATGACAAATGAGGATTTTAAAGATGTGATCTATGTTGCCGATTTCTTTTTTACTTCTTGCCCGTCTATATGTCCGAGAGTTTCTAAAGAAATGCTAAAAATTTATAATGCTGTTAAGGATGATCCTCAGGTAAAATTAGTGTCTTTTACAATAGATCCAGTAAGAGACACACCGCACAGATTAAAATTATATGCCGATAATCTTAAAGTAGATCACCAAAAATGGTATTTCTTGACAGGGGATAAAGATGCTACGTTCAAATTAGCCGATACTTATTTTGTTACGGCCTATGAAGATGCAGATGTGCCAGGCGGATTTGATCACTCAGGAAAAATAATTCTGATTGATAAAGATGGACATGTTCGATCCTATAGTGAGGGAACCGAACCACAATCAACTCCAAAATTAATCGAGGATATTAAGATCTTATCTGACTCTTATAAAAGATAATTTAATGCTACGATATTTTGTAGTCTTGAGCTTAGCCTCTACCCTATTATTTGCTTGCTATGACACGCCCTATGTACAAGGAGAGCGTATTTATCAAAAACAATGTCAAAACTGTCATATGGAAGATGGAAGTGGCCTTGAATCCTTGATAAAACCGTTAAATGTATCCTCACTTTTAGGCAAAGATAAAATTGTATGTGTTATTCACTACGGCATTAAAGATACTATCCGCTCAGGTAGCGAATTTCTACCTAAAGAGATGCCTTCATTTAATAAGCTTTCACCTGTTGAAATGACAAATTTAGTTAATTATATTAATTCAAAATGGTCATCTCAATTTAAAGAAAAAACGATACTCGAAATACAAAATGCACTTGCAACCTGTAACAGTGTAGAAAACAACAAGCCGATTCAATAGATTGTATTACTCGGACAAATAAGAAAAGGTATTCCAAGGAAACTTATGGGGTGGCTCAGCATCAATTACAACCTGAGCATGCGTAACAGGATGTTCAAAGGACATTCTATGGCAATGTAATGCAATCGATTTATCCGGAAGTGGATAAGTAGCACCATATTTAAGGTCGCCTACGATCGAACAATCAATTTTACTTAGTTGAGCGCGTATCTGATGCGATCTTCCGGTGATAGGATTTACTTCAAGAAGTACTTTACCATCCAATTCTCCTTTTACATCGTAGTCTAAAATGGATTCTTTAGTGCCTGGCTTTTTTGAAGCATAAGCTTTGACTATGTTTTTTGCAGGATCTTTGACAAGAAAATGTGTTAATCTCGCAGATAAATCTTCGGGTCTGGTAGATACGATAGCCCAGTATCTTTTAGATATCATTTGATTTTTTAATAATTCATTCATGCGCGTGAGTGCCTTAGATGTTCTACCAAAGATAACGACACCGCTTACAGGCCTATCCAATCGATGAATGACACCCAAAAAAACATCTCCTGGTTTTTCATATCGGATTTTAATATACATTTTTACCTGATCCACTAATGTCAAATCACCTGTTTCATCACCATGCACTAAGATACCAGCCGGTTTATTAACCGCTATCAAATGGTTATCCTCATAAATAACGACTAAATCCTGTAAATTTAAACTATTGCTCTTCATGGTGCAAAGATAGTCAAATAATCGGCAACTCATAAAAAAAGCCATTTGAATATGTGCTACTCAAATGGCTTCCTAACAAAATGCTTATCTGTTGAGTACTACTATAAAAGCAAACATAACGCTGACTGTAATCAGCTTGCTTGAGGCAGCCTCAATTCTTTCATATTCTTCATTTGTTAATGACCCGTAAAGTTTAATAATGCTTATTTGGTGATATGCAGCGCATAAATATATTGTTAGCGATTACAGCCTTCTATTTCAACTTCTTCCAAATATTATAATGTTCCTTACTATATAATGTAGGTAAAGCCCATAAAGCTGTAGCAAGTAATTATGTTCTATATGAAAACACTTATATCACATTTTTACCACCTTAGTACTTTTTAATAGCTTATGATATGTCTTATCATACAGCTGCAATAGATACATGCCGGCAGGTAATGAGGATATATCTATGGACTCGTAAGCCATACCCGATAAGGCCTGTCCTCCGGTTATATTGATCAGTCTGTAAGGCGTGTCCTCTAGTAGCCCTGATATGTTGATCACATCTGTGACAGGTTGTGGGCTGATATATATATGGCTGTTTTCATGGCTTTCTACCCTTACAAAGCATCCTTCTCTTATCTCATTGATGTTGCGGCATCCTTTCGCATTGTTATAGCTGATTTCCAGCGTAAAATCAGGATTATCTAAGTTCTTGCATATAAAGTCAACAGAGCACCAGCTTAAATTTGAATTATACCATATTTCAAGCCATTTTAATTTTGTAAGTGCATTGAGTGGCGTGATGTCGTGGAGACGTTCGCTTTTATATAAGGATAATTTATCAGGATTAATGCTGCTGATAGCATTGATATTGCCTACATTTTCAAGTATGACATATTGAACATTAGATAAATTATGCCCAGACAAATCATCTAAACTTGTGTTGGCCAAATAAAGTCTTGGGCAATATCCTGCACCTAGCCCCTTTAAACTTTTGAGTTTACCACCTGAGATTATTATCTGGGATGCAGTATCTACTGACATGCCTTCCAAGCTCGTCAAAGACAGATTATCTACTATAGAGACCGTTCCCACTTGTTTTAATTTTTTCAATGCCTTTATATCGATCAGGCTGTTATTTCCCCATATATCAAAGTGGCCGCATCTTTCTAAGCTATCTAAGCCTGTAAGCGTCGTGATAGCGGTTCTATAAATAGTCAAACTATTGATATTTTTAAGGCTCCCAAGCGCAGATAAGTCGGTAATTCCGGAAGTATATATTCCTATCCTTTCTAATTCTGTGCATCCGGGATGCAGTAGCGGAAAGCTGTCCAACTGAGATTGGCGGGTAAAGGTATTATTTTCTAAGACGCACTTTGCTTGTGCAGATATAGACATGGATGCAAGCATGAATAAGATGATAACCCATACTTTGGCTAAGGTATTTTGCGGCTTAATATTTTTATTGATTTATTTGACAAAGTTATAATAGATTATTAGTTCTAACAAAAAGTTTGTGTGGATATTTAGTATCATCCACACAAATACATTATATCATTATCTCACGACCATAAGCCTGCCGGAATATAGCACTAATCCATTTGAGGCATTGGCTCTTAAAATATAAGCACCAGCCTGCAAAGGAAGATTATTGATTTCTAAACGTCCGGCATATCCTGAATTTTTCATATCAACATGTGCAACAGGGATTCCGGCGGTATTATAAACCGTTACCGACGATATATCCTCCGCCTGTATTTCATTATCCAAAGCGATGACGATATTACCTGCGTTTTCATGTATTATTACTGATTTGCTGCAAGACGACAGTAACCTTTTCATTTGACTTGCTACTTTTCCGACTATTCCACTATGCTCAATAAAATAGCTATCTTCTGATACGACCACAGGTAGAGCAATTTCCTGTTTAAAGCTAAATAAATCTTTTACCTCTATATAATTGCAGATGTCCTCTGAAAAATAAGTGATGTATAATACACCGTCCAATAATTCGTAATCAGCATCCTTGACATGAAATACTATATCTTCATAGTTAACAACACCTACTTCAATACCCAGACTTAGCATGTTGACCCGCTTACTTTGGGTAAAGCCTATTGTAGCGCTTCGGTCATGATTTATCCGGTGTACAAGTTGTTCTGTATTCGTAGAAAGTACATTTCTTATTTCAGTATTACTCTGTTTCAAAGGCTTTTTACAGTCCGGATCTGCCATTTGATTCGCTACATCTCCAACAAGGAACAAGTCAAAGTCAACAGCCCCTGAGTTACTGAATGCATCAACCCATTGGCATTGGTTTAAACAATTACCATCATAATAATCAGCATCAGTATAGTTATCTAAGCAATACTTACTGATTATGCGACAAAAATTAATAGGAGGAACTATGGGCTTGCCCAGAATACTCTTTCGGAGATATGTTAAATCCTGTGCCGTCACTTGTCCATCCCCATTCACATCTGCCCAATAGCCGTAATAAGGTGGATACGGCTTAGTAATATCAGTGGCATCATAGGGTAACCCTAAAATGTACCTTTGAATACCTACTATATCTGAAGTTTTAATCATCGTAGAATCAAAAGGGCAGAAAACCTCCGGGCAAACCACGACAGGAAAATCCGATGAATCAATATCACAACAATAAGTGCCATTGGGCATGGTCGTGGTTTCGCAGAGCAATGCCCCATTTGAATCGTTAATCTTTACAGTAACGCCTGCAAACCCGACACATCCACCTGTCGGGTCTAAAACACTCCCGCACACCTGCTTTTTTGGCTAAATAAGGTAACATACGATAATGTCATTAGTAAAATTAAAAATATCCTCATGGTGTTAAAATTTTTGATTAAAAAATGTTCATAAAATACATACCGGGATATTGCACACACGATATCCATGTGCTTTGAGCCTCCAGCCACTATACTTTGTACTCATTCATCATGGGCGGCTATCTTTGATTTCCTCCGCCTCTTGTCGAATTTATTTTTTTAGTCGCTAAGCATCATGATGGGCTACACCCACAACATTAAAATACCCCATCTGCCTTTGGTCTGCCGTATTGCCGGCCTGCAATACCGCGAGCATGGCAGGAACGCTCTATACTCTCTGTGACATCATCAGTAAAATATACAATAGAAAAAGCGTGAACTTATCCTCTCACTCGTCATAGAGGTCCGACCAAGAACCCACAACACAAAGCAAAAAGGAAAGCCCACGCTTATTCCGCAGGCGTTTCCACTTTACTTCCCTGTGTTGTAAAAATTTGGTCGATTTCTATGACAGGAACTCTTAAAGCGAAACGCTATATATCTTACACTTAATTATTATCTTTCTATATCTATATTATTATATTCACGGGTAAATTTAAGACATATTTTATATATCGTGTACTTTTTTTATTTATTTTTTTTTAATAAAGCATTAAAATTTTATATAAATGAGGCGAATTAAGGGCTTTTGTTGTAAATATATAGTATAATACGCACACAATATGATTAAGTAAATAATGATTATTCCGGCATAAAATTATGAATATCAACTTATTGTTTTCAATTTTATAATTTTTTACGAAAGTAAATTACATAAACAAAATGGGCACACTTTAAAGTTAAAGGTATGCTCATAAAAAAAAGCCATTTGAATATGTTCTATCCAAATGGCTCTATATATTCCTAACAAAATGCTTATCTGTTGAGTACTACTATAAAAGCACCTTTATACCCGAGATTTTTTAATTTTTCACGTGCGATCTCCGCCGATTCTCTACTTACATAATCTCCTACAAGGTATTTATTGATACCTGACTGATTAATAACATTTAGAGTACCTATTTTTCTTAATTCGGGTGTATCCATATCAGCTACCTCATTTTTAAACGCTGCTATTTGTATTTTGTAAATATATTCAGCGTTATTAGCAGATGTAGGAGGTGTGGTAGTAGTGTTAGACTTGCCTGTATTCTCTTGAGTTTTTACTTGAGTTTTACTACCTTTTGACTCTTCTATAGCAGCTTTAACCAAGTCTTCCTTACTTGAAGCAGAAATATTGCTCTTATTTTCATCTTGAAATAATTTAATTGCATTAAAAACGGATTCTATTACGATTTGCTGCCCTTCATCTGACAATAAAAATGCTTCATCTGTTTCGTTGCTTAAAAACCCGGCTTCTACTAAAACTGCCGGCATACTTGCCCTTCTCAATACAGCGAAACCTGCCTGCTTTACACCTCGGCTTTTGCTCAAGTGTAATTTAGAAAATTGATCTTCTATTTTCGCTGCCAGCTCTATGCTTTTTTCTAAATAATTATTTTGATACATAGACATAATAATATGGCCTTCGGCAGAATTTGGATCATATCCATCATAATTTGACAAATAATTGGCTTCCAATAAGATGGATGCATTTTCACGTTTAGCTACTTCGAGGTTCTCATTAGCTCTGACCAAACCCATTACAAACGTTTCTGTACCCCGCGTTTTAGTATTGGATATATAATTACAATGTAAAGAGATAAAAAGGTCAGCATTTTGCTCATTAGCATATTGAATCCTACTAAACAAGGGAATAAAAACATCGGTATTTCTTGTAAGTAATACTTCCACATCCGGTAGGTTTTTATTGATGTATTTTTCTAATTTTAGTGCCATGCTCAATGTGAGATCCTTCTCTTTAGAATTTTTGCCAGTCGCACCTGTGTCATGACCACCATGACCTGCATCTATAACCACTTTGAAACGTTTCTTTTTTACAGGTAATGGTTTGACAGCCTCTAAACTCGTAGGCATACTAATCCCTGAAAAAGTTGCGTTTTGATAATGAGTTACATTGTCCTTATGCAAAAATATGATGCTTTTTGCATTAGCAGATGTGGCAATAATACCAGAAATAAGCATCATCAAAATGATGATTCTTAATATTACAACGTGTTTTTGAATAAAATCTGAGACCATTAGTGTATTTTTGTGCTTAAATAAAATGCAAATATAATAGAAATATTTAATATATAAATCATAAACTATTTGAAAATAAGATTTTACATAGTATTTTTATTTTTAATATGTATTAAAAGTACCTCATTTTCTCAGTTAAATCCTCTAACTGTGCAGCAATCCAATGTCCAAAAGGATAGTTTTGCAATTGCAGTTAAAGATTTAATTAATATTATTGATACGCTGCCGAAACGAGATACTATCCATACAAATAATAAACAGGATACGGCAGGTGTGTCGGGATTGGACTATAAATTGTCTAAAGATGCTATTTTAGATGATATCAATTATGGTGCCAGAGATTCATCCTGGACAGCAATTGATACAAAAAATATATATTTATTTGGTAAAGCTTGGATACAATATCAAAATATCAAGGTACAGGCTGATTCTTTGATTATCGATTTTTCAAACCAACTCGTTCATGGTTACAGAACTAAGGTACGTGGTCGAGAGAAAGAATTACCTTCTTTTTCTGAAGGGTCTAATATATTTAATTATGATGAATTGACTTTTAATTATAATACCAAAAAGGGATTTGTAAAAGATGCGCGTACAGTACAAAATGACTTTTACCTATTAGGGTCAAAGACTAAGTTTATTTCTGGTGCTACGGACTCCTTAGGCGTAAAAATGGATGATTTTGCATTTAACGAAGATGCTGTTATCACTACGTGTAATCATGTTCCACCACATTTTGGAATCCGAACACACAGACTTAAATTAATCCCTAACAAGCTGGCTGTTTTAAGTCTTGCACAGGTTGAAATAGCTGGTGTCCCTACCCCACTGATTTTGCCTTTTGGATTTTTTCCTTTAGTTAAAGGTCGTTCATCCGGTCTGATTTTACCATCCAGTTATGAGTATAATGACCAGTTAGGTCTAGGTTTTAGGGAAGTTGGTTATTACTTTCCTGTTAGTAATTATATGGATTTGAAAGTAACGGGCGACATATATACCAGAGGCACATACGGTGTACGTGTCAATACAAATTATAAAAAGCGATACGGTTATACAGGAAATATCACATTGGGCTATGCCAATAATATATCCGAAAGTCCTACAGATGGCAGTAAACGTTCTAATAAGTCTTTTATTATCAATATCCGTCACGACCAAGATCCCAAAGCCCATCCGTACCGTAGGATTGGTGGTGCAATAAATATCCAGTCAAACCGATATGATCAGCGAGTCTATCAAAATCCAAATGCTGTACTGACCAATCAATATTCCTCAAATTTTAGCTTTTCGCATGATATGCCTGGTACGCCTTTTCATTTTAATGCTGAATTTAGACATAGTCAAAATACTATGACCAGACAGATGGAAGTGACTTTACCTAACATGTCACTGAGAATGAATACAATATATCCTCTAAAACCTAAGAACGCTACACAGGAAAAATGGACACATCGTATAGCGCTAACATATAGTTCCGAATTTAGAAATTTTGTTCGGACGACAGACACTACCCTATTTACAGCACAGACCTTGAAGGACTTGCAAACAGGGCTACAAAATAAAGTGGGCTTAAGCAACAATTTTAGGATGTTCAAGTACTTTAATGTATCACCTTCGATAAATTATGAAGAAACCTGGCTTACAAAAAGGTATCAGCTCATCTTTAATCCAGATAGTGTAAAGACAAATAGTTTTACTGGCGATACGATTGGTTTTAAAGCTCCAGTCTCGTCATTTAAGTCAGATTTATCAGCCTATCGACAGTTTACTGCTGCTATTTCTGTCAATACGCAAATATTTGGTACCATACGCGGAGGCAGTGGTTTTTTCAGAGGGATAAGGCATGTGATCAAGCCAAATGTAAGTTTTGGTTATATGCCCGAAAATAAATCCAGGTATGAAGCCATTGTCAATACAGACACGAGGGAAGGATTTAACAGGCCGATTACATACAGTACTTTGACAAATGGGCCATTTGGTACACTTACAGGTACTCAGCAGCAAATGGCATTAAGTTATGGAATTACCAATATCATAGAGGCAAAATATTATTCAAAAAAGGAAGGTGTAGAGAAAAAGGTCAGGCTATTTGATAATATCAATATTAATGGTAATTACAATTTTGCTGCAGATTCTTTTCAATGGTCGCCTATTAATGTCAGTGGTAATACTCGACTTTTTAAAGGCTTATCTAATTTTAGTTTCAGAGCATTATTTAGCCCTTATAGATATGATCAAAACAATAAAATCACTAAGCAGACTGTTTGGCAAAATGGTAAAATCCTACCTGAATTTAGAAGTTTCGGTGGGCAATTTTCTACTGGTGTTAGCTTTGGACAGGTTCGTGAAGTTTTGTTTGGTAAGCCAACTAAAGATAATAAAGCAAAGGGACAAGAGAAAAATACAGGTAATGCCCAAGATGGAAAAGCAAATCATACTGAGACGTTATTGTCAGATTGGTTTGAAAATTTCAATCTTAGCCACTCATTAAATTTTGAAATCAGGAAGATGGGATCAAGAGATACTTTTTTAATCACTAGTCACAGTATTAATGTATCTGGAAGTATTCCATTAACAAAGAACTGGAGTATGAATATAGGGAATATCGCTTACGACTTAAAAAACAAGTCCTTTGTGTATCCGTATTTTTCATTTGCCAGAGATTTACATTGCTGGCAAATGAATTTTACTTGGGCACCGGCTAATGGCGTGTACAGTTTCTTTATTGGCGTAAAATCATCATCACTAAATTTCTTGAAATATGATTATCTACAGCGAAATGCCAATACCTTATTTACGGGTCATATCTGATTTTAAAATGAATCTTCATCATCATTAAAATATGCAGCCTCATTATTTGCGTCTGAACGCCCAAATTCGTCAATGTAGATTTGTAGTAAAATAAAAAAAACGGATATCAGTAAAGGACCGAAGATAATGCCTATAAACCCAAAAAGATTAATCCCTAAAAACACACCTAGTAATGTAACTAAGGGATGTACATCCGCTAATTTTTTTTGAACTAATAATCTGGCAATATTGTCCACTGAGCCTATGACAATAAATCCCCATAATAATACGCCAATACCCTGAAATGGCCCACCTACTATAAACTGATATATTGCTAAAGGTAGATATACTGTGAGCGTGCCAACGACAGGTATAACACTACTGATGGCTGTTAAAATCCCCATTAGTATAAATTCATCCACACCGAAAATCCAGTAGCCAATTACACCAGAAATCCCTTGTATCAAAGCAACTATTGGGATACCCAAAGCGTTACTATATACCAGATTGCGTATTTCACCGATAATAGTCTTGACATTGGCTCGCTTAAATGGCAATGTTTTCTTTAGCCAGTGTTCCACTTTTCTTGTTTCTACCAACATAAAATATAGAATCAGGTACATAAGGAATATATTTCCAAGTGCAGAAAAGGTTCCACCAAGCGCCTTTTGAGCAATGGGAACTATTTGACCACTTAACGATTGAACATTATCAGCATTTAAAATATCAATGTTATAATGTAATAATAAATAATCATGAATGGTCTTAAAAACGTCATTGATAATGGTCGGATTATTGACTACCGGCAATAATTTACTAATGGCTACTGTCGTAAGGTAGATAAAAGGTATAACCATAATTACCAATGATAAGAGCATCAATACTAAAGCTGCTAACCACGGCATCCATTTTTTGATGATGACCAAATATTTCATAGGCCACATTAAAATCACATAAAACGTGATGGCGCCTAAAAAGGAGCTCACCATAAAGTACAAGCCATTTACTATCAGATATCCGGTAAAAAACAAAATGCCAAGAAATAACAATTGACGAATAACATTAGGATTTATTTGGTTACCTAAAAACGAACGTTTCTCTGTCATATAATGATATATTTGATACAAAGGTAATGGATTGTATTAAACCGTTGAAATAATTAGATAAATATGGTCGAAATTTAATATTGGTAATATATTTACTTGAAGTCTTATAGTATAGATATTTATATGATTTTCTTTTATTAAAACTTTTATCCATAAATTCTCTTTAATTAAAGGTAGGATAGCTTTTACAGTTTTAATCAAAAATATAAAATATGAAGTCTAAAGAATTTTTCAAAACACTTGTTATCGGAGCTTCTGAAAATCCAGATCGTTACGCAAATAAAGCAATCAAGCTCTTAATTAAAAAGGGGTTTCCTGTGGTAGCTATTGGCAATAAAGAAGGGACAGTGGAAGGCGTAAAGATTGAAAAAGGAAAAAAATCATTTAATGATATTCATACGGTCACTTTATATATCAACCCAAGGATACAAACAGAATATTACGAGTATATCATTAGTCTAAAGCCCAAAAGAATTATATTTAATCCTGGAACTGAAAATCCTGAATTTTATAAAATTGCTTCTGAAAATGGTATTGCAAAGGAAGAAGCTTGTACTTTGGTGCTTCTAAACTTGGGAGAGTACGATAAGTAGATGGACTAGTTTTGTGAAATATAAAAAGACTTAACTTAGGATTCTGTTTAGAATGCTTAAGTTCGGTCTTTGCCTTTTTTATGGCCTACCTTGACTTTCGTAAATCGAAACAATTATTTAGTTTCAACTTCCTTTTTATAGTGATATGCCTCTTTTTGACCATTATGACAAGTCATACAGCTGATTTGGTTGACCATACCATCATGAGGATAAGCAGCAAAGTATTTTTCATTAATTTCCTTTGTCATGACGATCATTCCTCTTGCTATTTCTTTATGCATATTTTCGTCACTTGCAAAATCCAATCCTTGTCCATCGGCTGATGGAACATGACAAAATCCGCACTTAACACCAAGTGCTGAATTAAAAGACCGCATTATTTCTTTTAAAGATTCTGGGTCGATATCCTTAGGAAGGACTTTTAAATTTTTAGGCCCTTGGATTTCCATCTTTTCAATCACATCGTCCTTATCAGAAGTCGTAAATGCTACGGCTGTAAACATAAAGGCTATAAAACCTGCAAAAATAAAAAGATTACGTTTCATTGTGCTATAATTTTTGTTACAACAAAGATAGTACAATAACTTATTATCTATTCGATAATTAAAATAAAATTAACATTACTTTTTTCATAGACTTAAATATCTTTTGATCAAAAGATAGATGCTTATCGCTGGTTAATGTATTATCATTTTAGGTCATCCTTAATTTTATTTGAATACAATTTACTTATGATGCGATTTACAACAATCGTTATTGTTTCATTAGCATTGATTTTAATTTTTGCCTGACTGTAAAATGGTTTACGTTCTTTTAGTGCATGTTTAACCCAACTTTTGATATGAATGTCCTTGAGCAAAGGTCTGTTATTTGATTCAATTTCAAGTCTTTGAGATAAAATGTCGATGGATGCTTTTAACCAAATTGTAATCCCATTATTATTTAATGTTGCCATAATGTCGTTATGACAAGGGAGGCCGCCACCAGTTGCAATGACGGCATTATGCAGCTTCCAAGTTTTCATTAATTCGACTTCAAGGTTTCTGAAATAGTCTTCTCCATGTATTTCAAAGATCTGGGACAAGCTCATACCTTCTATTGAGGCTATGATATTATCGGTATCATAAAAAGGTAGCTGTAATTTTTCTGCTAAATAATTGCCAATAGCTGTTTTTCCAGACCCTGGCATCCCAATCAAAAAAATGGTCATAAAGATATACTCGGATTTTTTAAAATTATTTTATGTAAAAAAAAGGGCAACAATATTGCTGCCCCTTTTTAAAATCTATTTAGCTCTAGTATTATTTTATAATAACAATTCTTCTTGTTACTTTAAATTCATTTCCTGTTAAAATAATATGATAAACTCCCGCTGGTAATTCAGCTACATCAATTTTATCACTGATATTATTATCATAATGTCTAACCATAAAATTACGTCCAAGAGTGTTATTGATCTCAACAGTAACTTTTTCTCTATTTACAAAATCTGCATTAAGATGAATTAATTCAGAAGCTGGATTTGGAAATATATTTAAAGAAGTTAAATATTTTGCTTCATTAACTGCACTTGTATTTTCCAATACGAATGGACCTAACACCTTTTGGCATCCATTAGCATCACTAACTGTGCAAGTAAAACTACCTGATTTGAGGCTAGAAATGGAAGGTGTAGTCTCGCCATTAGACCACAAATATATTAAAGTTCCGGTACCGCCTTCTACCTTGACAGTTATTGATCCCTGACCTTTATTATCTATGTCATTTACAATATTAACAGAAGTTGCAGTAATCGCCGAAGGCTCTGTAATCTCTACTGTATGTTCAGCCTTTGATCCATTTGCATCTGTAACTTTAATGGTATAACTACCAGCTGATAATCCTGTTAAAGATGCTGCAGAAGATGTAAATCCATTTGGACCTGTCCATTCGTATGTAAAAGGTGCTAATCCACTGATGATATTTACTGAAGCAGTACCATTGTTTTGGCCATGACAAGTAATATTTGTAGAAGCAGTGTTAATCGCTAATATAGAAAGATTAGATACCGTGTTACATTTTTTATCACTGCCACATTCATTTGTCACAGTAAGACAAATTTCAAATGTACCTTCACCTAATGTGATGGTTGGATTTTCATCATTACTTGTAACGCCATTTCCAAAATCCCAAAGGTAGGTATTGTTTTTAGAAGTTGTCTGCGGATCTCCAACAAATATACTATCAGAAAAAGTATAGTTAAATTGTCCTGAAGGTGTATTGATGTCTTCAATCACATTAGTTGATTTTTCAGCATTACATCCATTAGATTTAGAAGTTATACTCATAACATAATTTCCAGCCTTGTCAACTATTGGTGATAAAGTATTGCCACCAGATACTATATTTCCACCTGTAGTTGACCAACTTATATTATAATCCTGAGGATCTCCATTAATCTGACCATTCAACTGAACTTCTGAAACTAAACATGTTATATCACCGTGAGTCGCTATACTTGCCTGAGGTACATCAATTGATTGTAATACTTCAACTGTATCAGTCGATACACATCCATTTGTACCATTTGATACGTGGATAACATAAATACCTGCAGCGCTTACAGTAGCGACTATACTATCTTGACCTGACACAATAACACCGTCCGTAGTCGTCCAGCTATACGTAAAATCGCTGCCCGAAGATGACCCAACGCCAGATACATTAACTTCTGATTTAGTACAAGTCAACTGATCTTGCGCATTTGCTACAGCTACAGGTCCTGCTTTTGATGTCAAAGTAAATGTATTGGATAATGAGCAAGAATTCTTATCTAAAACTGTATAAGTATAAGTACCAGGTGCAACATTAGTAAATACACCTGATGACTGTGGACCACTACCAATATTATAAGTAAATGGCGATGTACCGCCTTGAGCAGAAATTGTTACAGTGCCATTAGTTTGTCCACATGGAATCTCTGGTGCTGATACAGTTGCAGTAACCTGTTCCGGATCAATCAGTATAGCATAGTTTTCAAAAGTACAGCCATTGGCATCGGTTACAGTAACATGGTGCTCGCCAGCTGCACAATTATACTTAGTATCGCCTGTAGTACCGTTATCCCACAAATAGGAATATCCTGGCGTACCACCTGTAGCAAAAAAAGTAGCTAAGCCATTTGTACCTTCATAGCATGAAGGGTTTACACCCAACGTTTGCACAGCTGATAATGGGTAAAATGTACCACCTACGCTAATTGGTCCTGTTACAATTTCATAATTATTTGCATCGGTAATCGTACAAGTATATACTCCAGGACTTAGATTTGAAATATCTTTTGTTTTGGCACCATTGCTCCAAGCATATCTAAGATTTCCGTGACCATAAGACACATCTAATGAAATTACACCATCACCACCACAAGTAGCATCAGTCGCATACGGTTGAGCATCTAATTTGAAAGATTCCAAAATGTAAGACTCAATATAACTCTGAGAAGGTCCGCCGCCGCCATTTGTATATGATTTTCCGTTTTTAGAAGAAATCATAAATATTGTAGGATAGGCATTGACCTGGTAGGATGACCGAACTGCAGGCCCTTGTTCATGGATAATAGGATAAGGTGTACCAGCCACCCAGTTACCTTGAGTACCACCTACACAACCTGATGGGCCATAAAGACATGCCAAATTAGTATTTGGATCACCCTCCATAAAAAAGACCATCACCTGACCGGTGCCACTCGGTCCATAAGTATTATAAATATTTTCTAGAATTCCACTATTGTGATAATTCCAGCAAGGACCACACCAAGTAGCCGATACATCTATTACTACATCTATACCACTACCTAATAGTGAATATAAATTGTAAGAATTGCCATTCAAATCTGTAACTGTAAAATCGGGAGCTGTAGATCCACTCGACAACTGGCTCTTTCCTACGCTTAACAGACTGACTAATAAGGCAAAAACAAGTAAAATGCGTTTCATAAAAAATTTAATTTAGATGATTGTTAGAAAATATTCTCAAAAATAGGAATATTTGATAAACTCAAAAAATATTCATTAATTTTTTATTAATTTTTTGAATTTTTTATACCGTTAAACCTTATATAACCTTTTAACGCCTTGGTCCATTGGGTAATCCCTGCATAAATTTGTCCATACCTTTGCCTTTACTCATCATTTGCATCATCTTACGCATCTGATCAAACTGTTTAATAAACATATTGATCTCGTTGATATTATTACCACTGCCTGATGCAATTCTCTTTTTACGAGACATGTTAAGTAAATCCGGATTACCTCTTTCTTCAGGAGTCATAGAATGAATTATAGCTTCGACTTTTACAAAAGCCTTATCATCGATATTGATATCTTTTGTCATCTTGGACATACCGGGTATCATATTCATCAGTGATTTAATATCGCCCATCCTTTTTATTTGGTTAAGCTGGCCTAAGAAGTCATTAAAATCAAATTTATTTTTCTTGATTTTCTTTTCAAGTCTAGCAGCCTCCTTCTCATCAAATTGCTCCTGTGCTCTTTCTACAAAGGAGACAATATCTCCCATTCCTAAAATACGCTGTGCCATCCTATCCGGGTAAAACACATCCAATGTTTCCATTTTTTCACCCGAACTTACAAATTTAATCGGCTTACCTACTGAGTACTTAATGGTCAAAGCGGCACCACCTCTCGTATCACCATCGAGTTTTGTAAGTACAACTCCATCAAAATTTAGCCTTTCGTTAAATACTGCAGCTGTATTAACAGCGTCCTGCCCAGTCATGGAATCCACGACAAAGAGCGTTTCAGTTGGTTGAATTGTATTTTTAATCTGCTCTATTTCGTTCATCATCTGCTCATCTACAGACAAACGTCCGGCAGTATCTATGATAACGACATCATTATGATTGCTTTTAGCAAATTGGATAGCATTTTTTGAGATTTCAACCGGGTTTTTATTCTCTGGTTCTTTATAAATTGGAACACCAATTTGCTCAGCAAGTACGGTCAACTGATCAACAGCTGCTGGTCTATATACGTCGCAAGCTACTAATAGTGGCTTTTTAGCCTTTTTATCTTTTAAATATTTAGCTAATTTTCCTGAAAAGGTCGTTTTACCTGAACCCTGCAAACCTGAAATTAAAATAACACCCGGATTTCCTTTTATATTGATACCAGCTGCCTGACCTCCCATGAGCTCGGTCATTTCGTCTTGAACGATTTTAACCATTAACTCACCTGGTCTTACTGAATCAAGTACGTTTTCAGTACCCAGCGCTTTGTCTTTAATCTTATCTGTAAATTCTTTAGCAATTTTATAGTTTACGTCAGCTGCTACTAATGCCCTTCTGATTTCTTTAATGGAGTTTGCAATATTTAGCTCTGTTAATTTACCGTCTCCTTTGAGTGTTTTTAAGGCTGATTCAAGTTTATCACTTAGGTTTTCAAACATTATTCAATTTTTTTTGCAAATATACGGCTGTTATGATTATTTTTTGGATTATGGAATTAAAAAATCATTTTTACTAAAAATTGAGTATTTTTACAGCGCCTAATTATTGCAATGATGACAAAAAGAAGAACATTTTTACAGCAGCTCGCTTTTTTAATGCCAGCCATTCCACTAATCAAACCATGGCATGCAGACACTTTTGCTATTAAAAAGCCTATTTCCATAGCTACATGGGACTCAGGGCTGGAAGTTAATGATGTCGCCTGGCAAATCCTAAAATCAGGCGGCAGGGCACTCGATGCCGTAGAAAAAGGAGCAAATCAAATAGAAAATACCATCAATTGTTGTGTTGGACTCGGGGGTAATCCAGATCGGGATGGATTTGTTACGCTCGATGCATGTATCATGGACGATCACCATAATTGTGGTAGCGTCGCTTTTCTTGAAAGGATAAAAAATCCTATCAGCGTAGCAAGGGCGGTTATGGAAAAGACACCTCATGTCATGCTTGTGGGTGAAGGTGCTAAAAAATTTGCCATAGCTGATGGATTTAAAGATGAAGGATACAAATTGTCTCCTGAGGCTAAA
The DNA here is from genome assembly GCA_964501555.1 of uncultured Aureispira sp. Lineage (GTDB taxonomy): Bacteria > Bacteroidota > Bacteroidia > Chitinophagales > Saprospiraceae > OLB9. The sequence continues at coordinate 104,607 of CAZCTQ010000006.1, forward strand.
AAGGAATACGAAAACTGGCTTAAAAAATCAGAATATAAACCTGAAATCAATATTGAACACAAGCAATCTCAAAAGACAAATCCACCTAGTAAATTAAATGACGGCTCTTTTAACCACGACACTATGGGCATCATAGCTCTCGACGTCCATGGCAATTTGTCTGGTGCGTGCACGACCAGTGGTATGGGTTTTAAGATGCGTGGAAGAGTTGGTGACTCCCCTATTATCGGTGCCGGATTATATGTAGATAATGAAGTCGGAGCAGCTACATCATCCGGACAAGGAGAGGAAGTCATCAGGATATGTGGCACTCATACTGTAGTCGAGATGATGAGGACGGGCAAATCACCCGAGGAAGCTTGTAGAATAGCAATAGAACGCATCATCAAAATCAATCCAAAGAAAGCCAAGGATTTTCAGGTCGGCTTTCTTGCTTTGAATAAGAAAGGAAAATTTGGCGCTTATGCTATACAACCTGGGTTTAGTTATGCCGTCAAAATGGATGATAACGTAGGCAAGGTTTATCAGTCCAAAAGTTATTTTTAAAGGAGTATTTTTCTGATTGTCTTACCTGCATCTATTTCTATAATGCGATGGCTAATTCGTTGTAGAACGTCCATGTCATGGCTGATCATTATACCTGCAAATTGTTTCTTATCCTGAATTTGAATTAAAATATCTATTATTTTATTTTGATGATACTTATCTAATGCCGACAGGGACTCGTCAAAGATAATAAGATCGGGATCAGTCAGCAATGACCTTACTAATGCTGCCCTTTGTTGCTGGCCACCTGATAATTGATTGGGATATTTATCAAGCGTATCAATAGGCAAACCTGTTAAATTTAGGCATTCATCAAAAGACACTATTTCATCTTTTTTCGACTCATATCTATCTAATATCTCTTTCCATTGATTCTTGATTTTCATCTTTGGCTGTAAACTCGAAACTGCATTTTGCATCACCATCTGAATCTTTCGCCTTAAACTTTTATCTTGGTGGAGTAATTCCATATCATAAGTTTGATTATTTAAGGTCATTTTTCCTGTATCCGGCTCTGCCAATCCAGTGATGATCCGGGCAAGAGTAGTTTTTCCACTACCTGATGGCCCATAAATGCCGACCATCTCTCCTCTCCTAACGTAAAAGGATACATTGTCCAATATTTTAGTCTTCTTATTTGAATCTAACCAAAAATTGTAATCAGTTTTATAGGATTTACTCACAGACTTGATTTCTAATACTTTATCTTCGTTTTCGACGATTGGCTTTCGATTTGTCTTATCTTGTAGAACTTTGATGTAGGTTTTTAAAGCATCATTAAATTTTCCGGCTTTATACTGGTCTATACTAACATCTGCTTTCTTTTCGCCTTCGATGATTAATATTATCCTATCATTTATGGCTTCTATAAGGTGCAAATCATGACTTATTAATATCAATCCGGTATTTTGCTTTCTACATAAACTCACCAAACGGTGTATAATTTTATCAGCTGTTACTTTGTCTAAGGAAGATGTAGGTTCATCAGCGATTATCAATTTTGGATGGTTGGCTAATGCCATAGCGATTACCATCCGTTGAAGTTGACCTCCTGAGAGCTCATGTGGAAAAGCAGATCTGATATTTTTCACATTTGTAAGATCAACATCTTCTAATAATTCTTGAATTCTTGCATCTACGCTGATTTTATCCCAATCGGGGTGGTGGGCGGTGATACTTTCTACTAGTTGACTGAAACAGGACCTGACCGGATTGAGTGCTGTCTGCGGGTTTTGGAAGATAAAGGCAATATCCTTACCTCTTATCTGCTGCCAAGCTTCAAAATTAAAATTAAAAACTGGCTTGTTATCAAAAATGACCTTTCCGGAAATTTCAAAGTTGCCCGTATATGTCGATAAGCCTGCAATAGATAACGCCGTTAGAGATTTTCCACTTCCTGACGAACCCGTGATGCATAATAATTCGCCGGATAGCATTTCGAAACTCATATCCTTTACAATAAAAGATTCCCTATTTTTATCCTTAAGGACAACATTAAGAGATTTAACAAGCAGGAGTTTATCCATGATTCATTATCCTAAAATAAAGTGCTAAAGTAAACAAAAAAGGAGAAACTTACACATTCGATAAGCTCCTCCCTTTACATTTATCTAAAATTAGTACTTATTTAAGCTTTTTAGACCACATTTCGATAGAATCGTTATTCATTTTGATATAATCGTTATTACCTGCCTCCTTAGCTTTTTCTAAAGACAATTTAGCGGTAGCAATAGCATCTTTATAATTACCTAAATCAGCTTCTATCAAAGATTTTTGGCGAAGGTGAAAGAACATATTATTGCCCATTTCAATGGACTTGTTCATCCATGCTAACGCTTGTTTTAAATCCTTTTTTGATTCTTTATAATATCTCGCAGCGCTAAAGTAATCATTAGCTGTCGGGCCAGACATCACCTTATTAATGCTATTAACTACTTTATTGTCCGTCAAAGCATCAATATTAACGTTTACTCCTACATTATCCCATAATATTTCCAAAGAGCATCCATCATTATTTACATTGTTGATACCTATAGTAAAGGTTTCTGTTGAAGGAATAGTATAGGGCGTTGCACTCACTTTTGCAGCAACCTTAGCATCATCCCATTTTTCAGGTAATCCCCAATTTTCTGTATCACTATAGAAATAAATCTCCCAAGATGTTTTACCAGGCTTAGTGAATATAGCGTATGATCCACCTTTTAATTCACTATTGCCTATTTTTACATTATCACTAAAAGTAATAGTACTGTTTTTATTTGCACCTGTACGCCACATCGTATTAAAAGGAACTAAATCACCATAAATCACTCTTCCCCTTTTACTCGGTCTTGAATAATCAATTGCAATCTTAGTTAAGCCGATTGTAGTTTCAAATTTTGAAACCGGACTGGCTGCAGGTGTTTGAATCTGAGCATTAGTTTCTATAGTAAGAAACATAGCCATCATTAGTGTAAAATAATTAAAAATGTTTTTCATTGAACAAAATTTTAAAAATTAATAGTTGCCTTATATATATAAGTGTAAAATCACTAATAAGACAATAAAAAATAAAAAATGTTCTACATTCCAAATGGAATATATTCTAAATTGCTATTTGATTCTTATCTCTTCAATAATTGTACCTCTATTTTTTCTTTCCTCTTCAATTTTCTTTTGTCTCTCCGCCGCAAGTTTTTTGAGTAAAGCGTCTGAATCAAGAGGTCTATTATTAATATGTCTATGAAAAGAAATCAGCATAAATGTCACCATATCATCAGTGTCGTACAAACCTTTGTTGCGTAGATAATGAGAGAATCGAGATCCCTCTACAAAATTCCAGTTGTATTCCATCCATCTACCCAATCCAAAAAAAAGTTTCTTAGCAATTGTGTTTTCATCAGCCTTTTTAATGGATTGACGGGCTTCGTCTGTGGTGAGCTCCATTAATTTCTGTAGTGCATCAGATAAATCTCTCGGGATATAAACACCATAAAGTCTTGATTTTTTGATGTTTTCGTTATACAAAGAATCTTTAGGAGTAGCTAATTTAATTTCTTTTTGAGCTTGTGTAGCAATGCTGAATATGGTAAATATAACAAAAAAAAGATACCCTTTCATGGCTGATTATAAGTGTTTGAATATTGCATATAACGATACAAACTATATTTTTGTTATACTTTGAGATTATATTAAACCTCTGATACTAAAATTTGTTATAATGTTTCAGAAAAATAATTTTACAATTATGAGTGACAGGTAATGTAAAAATGATTATCTTTACCTTTTGTTAGTGCGATTTATATATCGCTTTAATAATATCAACAAACATTTTGTATTAACAATCAATATTTTATGGCAGAAGTATTAGAAAAAAAGACATCAGGAAGTAAAAAAACGGCTTCAAGTAAATTTGATAAAGCCACATATATGAAGTGGTTGGAGATTATGTATCGGGTCAGAAGATTTGAAGAGAAAGGTTTGTTTGCTTATTCACAACAAAAGATACGTGGTTTCTTTCACGTGTATATCGGACAGGAGGCTATTGCAGCCGGACTTGCTACTGCTATAAGGCCTGAAGATAAAATAATAACTGCTTACAGACAGCATGGTATCGCTCTGGCAAGAGGTATGTCTTCTGACGCTTGTATGGCTGAATTATACGGTAAAGCGACAGGTTGTGTCAAAGGGAAAGGTGGTAGTATGCACTTCTTCTCTCAGGAGCATAATTTTTATGGTGGTAATGGTATCGTAGGAGCTCAGATTCCGATAGGTACAGGTATTGCTTTTGCTGAAAAATATAAAGGTACGGATAATTTATGTGTAACCATGTTTGGTGATGGTGCTGCACGTCAAGGAGCTCTACACGAATCATTTAACATGGCTATGACTTGGAACCTTCCTGTATTATATATTGTAGAGAATAATCTGTATGCCATGGGCACTTCTGTAAAAAGGACCTCCAATGTACAAGATATGTATAAAATGGTACTAGGTTATGACATGCCAAGTGAACCTGTGGATGGAATGAATCCTGAAGCTGTGCATGAAGCGCTTTCTCGTGCAGCGGACCATATCAGATCAGGCAAAGGCCCTTATTTCTTAGAAATCAAGACCTATAGATATCGAGGACATTCCGTATCAGATCCTGCAAAATATAGGACTAAAGAAGAGCTTGAAGCTTATAAAGAAAAAGATCCGGTGGAGATGATCCAAGAAAATATTATTAAAAACAAGATCGCTACTCAAGCAGAAGTAGATGAAGTTATTAATAGAATTAATGATGAGATAGAAAAAGCAATGGAGTTTGCAGAAAATTCACCACTTCCACTTCCATCAGAATTGTATGATGATAACTATGTGCAAAAGGATTATCCTTATATTATGGACTAAGACAACATTGTAAATTTATTATAATTTGGTATTTTTTATAAGTAAAAAGTTTTGGATTGTCATTATAATCCAAAACTTTTTTTAGTTTTTGGGCTCGCCAAGAGCTAAAATTGCAAAAGAAGCAAGCCAATGTTCACCTTCATAACTTCCATCAGCTATTTTACCAAGAGAAGCGTGTAGGTGCTCATTAGCAGTTGATATCAGATAGTTATATTGCGGTATCGCTTTCGCAACAGCGTATAATGACCAAGCTCTACAAAAATTGAGGCCGTCTAAGTGTACCAACTTTCCATCAGTACGGTCAGAAACCTCAGCTGGCTTTAGATGGAAATCAGATTTTGTCAAGGATGGTAAAAACCTATCAAACCATATTTTATAATCTCCATGGCTCAAAACTTTACTCATCAGATCCGCTTCTTGTAAACAAGGCGATAAAAAATCAAAACCACCAGGCTCCCAAGCCAATGGGCAATCTACATCATCTTTATAAAATCGGAGTGCTGCCTCTTTGATGCTTTCAAGCAAAGGTTCATTTTTAGCCGTTGTTGCATAATCGTAAGCTAGTGACAAAGCAAAAGCAGTATTTGGATGCTCACCTGTACGGATGGGATGATTAAGTTTAGGGAGGAACTCTAATAATCGCTCTATAATGATCTCTGTTAATGGTTTAAGATTGTCATGAAGTTTAGCGGCTACTGGATCTTTCCATAATATGAGTTCTTCATCCAGCTTTAATAACCACGCCCAGCCATAGGTACGTTCAAATGATTTTTCGCCCGGACGCATAAAATATGCTAATTCAGTAAGTATATTATCTTTAGAAAGATTATCCTCTAATATATACTTGATCTGGTCAGCATCTTTCAATTCTGGATATAATCTCAGTAATCTGGCTGTCATCCAATGTCCATGCACGGAAGAATGCCAGTCAAAACAGCCATAAAATGCAGGATGCAACACTTTAGGTGTTCCCAATTCTTTTGCATTACTCAAAACTTGATTAGGTTTATTTGGATATTCATTTTGCAAGCATTTAAGCGGCAACTTAATCAGGTTTTCAGCTTCCATTTTCGTTAAATATATCCGATCTACATATTGGGCCTGAATAGCTTTATTTTCATCCTTATTATTATTACAAGAAGTCAACAAAAAAGGTAAAATTACCAAAAGATAAATTATCCGAATCATAACTTACTGATTTGCTATCAAAATAAATGTTTTAATATCCATTTTACATCATATAGAATACTATAGTTTTTAGCATAGGCAGTATTTGTCTCTCTGATACTATTACCGCTATCAAGTGTAGTAATCAAAGGGAAAATGGGTGAAGGTAAGCTAGGTAAAAATTCATAATCTGCCAGAGTGCCTCCATAACCAATCCAGGTATTTTTACCGGAAAAAATGTTGCCTATCCACTTAAATATCTCGGTTGAAAGGCTGTGCATCGCCATCCATAGAGGGCTCAATGGAATCATCAACAAGGCAATACAAATATCCAGCAAGCGTTTTAACCGCCGGATATGGGTTTCATCCAGTCTATATTTTATATCAAACGACATCAAATCTCCCTGTGTATTTCGGTCTCCCGACCCGATAATCTTTAGGGTGTCAGCACTACCTATCTTAAAAGAGACACCAGCACCGATACCGGTCATAGAGTTAATAATTTCGCTAATCAGGACATCTTCACTTCCAAAAATCACTTCATTGATCTTTAGTTTTCGGGCGACGTGTGGCAGATTATTTAAAGTAGTTGTAAAAAATCCATTATAGTAACTTTCATTTGGTGCTATATAATATACATTGGTGCTATCACCAGAGGTATTAATTATGGTTTTAAGCTTTTCGGCATTTTTCATAGAAGCCACAATGGCCACTGATTTATCCTCTGTTTCCTTACTCTTATCGGTCTTAATATATTGCATAAGCCAGTAAGATAAGCTAAGCACTGGAAAACTAAGTAGCCCACCTATCAAAATGATTGCACGGCTTGTGCGTAATGATTCCGGAAGTAAAGCATAAAAAATAAGGATGATCAGCATCCCGGTGATTATAGAAATCAATCTATTTCTCCATGCTTTGGAATATTCATAATATCCATTAAACCACAATACGAGCACCCAAATCAAAGCATAGCCTATCAAAATATAATATATCGGACTATCGCTAAAATAATGAGTATCCTGAAAATAGGAATCTGCCCAAATTGTTTTAACTAAATTTAGGCTAACCATAAGCAAGATAAAATCTACAAGTGGATGAAAGATAGCTTTGGTTGCACTGGATATACCACTAATTAATCCACGGATGGCAACAGCCAGCTTAATTACCTTGGCAAATATCCCTGCATCGCCTTTGCCATAGTGTTTGTCCACATAAATTTGCATAGCGCCATAAAAGGTCTTAATATAGTTAAAGCTACCTTTTTTTGTACTTTCGCCTTTATAGTGTAAAATCGTGGTTTGGGGAAAATACCATACTTCATAGCCACCTTGTAGTATGCGATATGATAAATCAATATCTTCACCATACATAAAAAAATCTTCATCCAGCAATCCGACTTTAGTCAATGTCTCTGCACGGATAAACATAAAAGCGCCACAAAGTACCTCAATTTTATTCGTTTCCATCTCCGGCAAATAGCCTAAGTTATAGCCACTAAATCGTCTGGATTCAGGAAACATATCAGAAAGGAAAAACAATTTGCAAAATGAATTCCAGAGATTGGGGACGCTGCGTTTAGATTCGGGCAAGAACTTACCTGCACCATCAATCATACGCACACCCATTACGCCAGCTGCTGGATGTTGTTCCATGAAATTAAAACACTTCATGAGGGTATCTTCTTCTATAATGGTATCCGGATTTAACAATAATACATACTTCGAATCCATTTGTCGGATAGCCTGATTATTGGCAGTAGAGAAACCTACATTATTTTCATTACCTATAAAATGAACATGAGAAAAATGTTCCTGTATCATCCGAGCTGTACCATCTACAGAAGCATTATCCACGACCCATATTTCTACCTTAAAAGGTGCTTTACAGGCATTATCAATAGATTGTAAGCATCTTTCCAGAAAATGTCTTACATTATAGCTTACTATCACAATACCTATATCATACGCAGGCATAAGCATCAGATCTGAGTCTTGTAGGGAATTCGGGATGTAATCGATCTACCCAAAGTAAACTCATCAGCATATTCCAAATCCCCACCAAAAGAAACGCCTCGAGCAATAATACTTACTTTGACATCCATATCTTTTAATAATTTTGAAATATAGTATATGGTTGTCTCACCTTCTATAGTAGGGCTTATGGCCATTATTAATTCGTCGATTTCCTCCTTTTTTATTCGCGATAGCAATGCCTCAATAGTCAAGTCCTGTGGGCTAATACCTTCTAAAGGTGAAATAACTCCGCCCAAAATGTGGTATCTACCCTTAAACTGACCCGTATCTTCAATTGCCATTACATCCCTAACAGATTCAACAACACATATTAATTGCTTGTTTCTTGATGTAGATTTACATATTTCACAAGTATCCTCATCTGACAAATTAAAACAGATAACACACTTCTTGATATCACTATCTAATTTTTGAAGTGCCATTGCTATCCTTTCAGATTTTTTAGAGTTGTCTTGGACTAAATGTAAGGCCAGTCGCAAAGCCGACTTTTTACCAACACCAGGCAGGGTTGCCAAAGCATTGACAGCATCTTCGAGTATTTTAGATGAAAAATTCATGAAGCAAAATTAAGATATTAAACAAACTTTACATACATTTATCATCTTTTATTTTTATATTTTATATAAAGACATCTTAATTACCAATATTTTACATATTGACATCACAGTACTTAACATACAGTTAATGATTTTTTTTAAAACATAGAATACAAAATACCTATCTTTGCAACTTTATAGAAATTAATCAGGATAAATGGCAGGTTTTTTAAAGAATCTGATAAAAGGCCCGGAAAGTCCAGCAGTTGATGATTCAAAAGAAATGGGATTTCTGGAACATATTGAAGAACTGAGATGGCATATCATAAGAGGTGGTCTTGTCGTAATATCAATAGCGAGTATATCTCTTTTTTTTCAGGACGAAATATTTGAATACATCATCTACGCACCTAAAAAGCCCAATTTTATCACCTATAGGGTAATGTGTGCAATATCTGAAAGCACTTGCTTTGAACCTCCTCACCTTCAATTAATAACTAGAGAATTAGGGGAACAGTTTTTTTTAGGAATGTCAGTCTCTCTTTATCTAGGTGCTATTATTGCTTTTCCTTATTTATTTTATGAATTCTGGAGATTTATTAAACCTGGATTGTACGAGCAAGAGGCTAAGGTCGCTAGTAGACTAATCGGTGTTACATCATTTTTATTTTTACTGGGTATTTGTTTTGGATACTTTGTAATTGCGCCTTTTGCTATTACATATCTCGGAAACTATACTGTCGGTACAGAAGCCATCAATAGCCCGACACTATCCTCTTATATCACATACCTCACCATGTTTACCATTCCTGTAGGATTAGCTTTCGAATTACCGGTAGTCGTGTATTTTTTAGCTAAGCTGGGCATTATAGGTCCAGTATTTATGAGGAAATACCGTCGTGAGGCAATATTGATTATCTTTATTATAGCCGGTGTAATCACACCACCTGATGTCGTATCCCAAATACTCGTAGGCGTCCCAATGTACATGCTATACGAAATATCGATTAATGTTGCAAAGAGAGTCGAATTAAAGCGAAATGCTGCCAAATCATCACCAATAGAAATCAATAATGCATAGAGTTTCTTCAAATCTAACCATATTTTTTAAAGTTTTTTTACCCACAGTTTGGATTGTCTTTTTTACTTCAATATTAATCACAATATTTACCATCAGTGATCAGACTTTACCTGCCATTACCACAACTGGATTTAAAATTGGTTTTATCGTATTCTATTTGAGTATGCTATTAATTATATATTTTTCAATTTTTCAACTTAAACGAGTTGAATTTGGCGAAGACAGTTATATAGTTACTAATTACTTAAAAACTTACCGGCTTATTTATGATGATATCGAGCAAATAGATCTCAATCCAATGGGCAGAGTTATTCTTATCAAATTTAAATTGAGAGCAAACAGTAGTTTTGGTAAGAAAATAACTTTTTTAGCCAGTAAACAATTATATGATATATTTATGAGTACCCACCTCAATGTAGAAAACAAATTTAAACCACTAATCAAAGGTGCCCAATAAGAGGTAAATTCTGAAATACAAGTTATTAGAAAATTAAAATGAGTAAAGAGGAAGAAATCAAAAAAAAACCTAAATTTAGAAAAGATTCTGCAAAGAAAGCTTTACGCATATTTAGCTACGTAAAGCCCTATCGGGGGTATTTTATCTGGGGAATGGTAGCCTTAATCCTGAGCAGTCTCCTTTTCATGGGACTCATGGGATTACCTGGCGAAATGGCTAATATTGCGTTAGGTAAACCTAAATTTAAGCTTGGACTTAGTGTTTGGGATTTTGGTTGGATATTTTTAATCATTTTAATATTACAGGGCGTTTTGAGTTATATTCGCACCTATCTTTTTGCAGTGGTTTCTGAAAAGGGTATGGCTGACTTAAGAAAAGATCTTTATCAAAAGATAATAACACAACCTATTACATTTTTTGAAGAACGGCGTGTCGGCGAATTAACCAGTAGAATAACTACTGATGTTGAGCAGCTGCAATCAGTATTTTCTGTCACCTTAGGCGAATTTATTCGACAGATTGTCGTCTTGTTTGCCGGTATTATCATCATCTTTGTTTGGACACCTAAGTTATCTATGATCATGCTGATTACTTTTCCGGCTATCGTGCTAAGTGCTATGGTTTTTGGCAGGTATATCAAAAAACTTTCTAAACAAAGGCAGGACGAACTCGCCCATACTAATATTATTGTAGAGGAAACCTTTCAATCCTTTGCCATAGTCAAGGCCTTTGCTAATGAATGGTATGAAGCGCTCCGTTATAATAAATCCATAGGAAAAGTAGTTTCTGTTTCCCTACAGTTTGCTAAAATGAGAGGCTTGTTTTTTACCTTTATCATCACTATCCTTTTTGGTGGAATTTTCTTTATCCTTTGGCAGGGAGCATTGATGCTCGAAAGACATGAAATGGAGGCAGGTGATCTGTTTTCCTTTATTATGTACACGGGCATACTCGGCGGTGCCATCGCAAGCTTAGGTACGCTATCAACACAGATACTGACTGCGATCGGCGCTACAGAACGTATTTTGGAAATTTTAGGCAATACTAATGAATTATCTCTGAGTGATGAAGGCCAAAATAATAATCCTTTAAAACTCCATGGCGACATCAATTTTAAAAACGTTCACTTTGCCTACCCTACTCGCAAAGATATACCTGTACTTGATGGCATTAATATTGAAATCAAAGCTGGTCAAAAAATAGCCTTAGTAGGTCAAAGTGGCGCCGGAAAATCCACGATAACTCAATTGTTGTTCCAATTTTATAAGCCTAATAGTGGTGTAATCACTGTTGACAATCAGGATGTCTGTAATTATAATCTTACTAATTATCGCAATAATCTGGCAATCGTACCTCAAGAAGTCATTCTATTTGGAGGTACAATCCGTGAAAACATATCTTATGGAAAACCGGGAGCATCAGAAAATGAAATTATAGAAGCCGCCCACTTTTCCAATAGTTGGGAATTTATCAACAGCTTCCCGGAAGGCCTTGATACTATCGTCGGAGATCGTGGAGTAAAACTATCCGGTGGCCAAAGACAGCGCATTGCCATTGCCAGGGCTTTACTAAAAAATCCGAAAATTCTTATTCTCGACGAGGCCACTTCCTCATTAGATGCAGAATCAGAAAGATTAGTACAGGAAGCACTGGATAAGTTGATGCTTAACAGGACTTCGATAATCATAGCTCATAGATTGGCTACTATTAAAGATGTGGACTGGATTTATGTCATAGAAAATGGTAAGATCTGCGAACAAGGAAAGCATACAGATCTTATAGAAAAAGAAAATGGAGTATATGCATCATTAGCTAAACTTCAGTTTGAAACAACATAAAGTATAACAATCCTATATACCAATCCATATAAACTTATCGTCAAAATATAATGTTATTCATCTAAATCCAAACACATACACCATGATAAAGAAGATATTAGTTCTGCTCCTTGTAGTCATTTCATCCCATACTTATGCCCAGTTTGGCTATGGATTGACAGCCTCTACTGATTTATATCAACGCTATGTTAATCCCAAAGATGGCATTCTATCGCCTGCATCCGGAAGTGCTCTTCTTAATTTAGGTGGTGGCCCAAAAATCTGGATTGGCGGAAAGAAATTTTCATTTTCAGCCGAAGGGCAAGCCGTATTAGGTTTTCTTGCTTTATCGACAGGAGATTATAAAGGTTTAGGTTCTATGGCATTTCCAGTAATGGGAAAGCTCAATTTTAAAGGGCTAAGTGGATTAAACAGTGAAGGACAAACAGGTTTTAGCATTGGCGGTGGAATCCAGTGGAGTAAAACTGAGTTTTGGGGATTAAGCGACAAAGCCAAAGAGAAAGGCGTGACCAGAGATTATTTTCCTACCTATATCGTTCAAGCTGGTTGGGGTTTTGGTGTAAGCGGATTTACCGTTCATGGATTTGCACGATATGGTATTAATCCTGATAATAAAAGTAGCAATACCTTAAATATCGGACTGCAATATGACTTCAATCTTCCGATGCTCAAACGCATTGACAATCCTGAAAGCGCACTATAACGATGCAGCATCATATACAGGAAGTCAATCTAAAACCGTATAATACTTTTAGCTTTGATGCCAGTTGCAAAGGGCTTATTCGCGTTTATTCCATACAGGATTTTGAGGATTTTATAAAACGAGATTTAACACCTTTTAAAATACTCGGCGGCGGCTCTAACATCCTCCTTACGGAAAATGTAAACGCCTATATTGTAAAAAATGAAATTAAAGGCTTCCAAATACTTGAAGAAGATGACGATCACATTTTAGTCAAAGTCGGATCAGGTGAGATATGGCATCAGTTCGTAATGTGGTCATTAGCCCATCAGTTTAGCGGCCTTGAAAATTTGGCACTCATACCGGGTACTGTTGGTGCAGCGCCTATGCAAAATATCGGTGCCTATGGTGTTGAACAAGAAGCTACCTTTCATTCCTTAAATGCAGTGCATATAGAAACAGGTGAAAGCCATACTTTTACCAAAGAAGCCTGCCATTTTGGGTACAGAGAGAGCGTATTCAAAAACAAATACAAAGATCAGTATTTTATTACACACGTAACATATTCCTTGTTAAAAGGAGAACAACCATTGCATACCAATTATGGAGCGATACAGGATGTACTTAATAACAAAAATATAAAAATGCCTTCGGTTCTTGATATTGCCGGAGCAGTCATCGAGATAAGAAATTCAAAATTACCAAATCCTAAAGATATAGGAAATGCAGGGAGCTTCTTTAAAAACCCAGTCATTAGTACCTACCATTATGAGCAACTAAAAAAGCTCTATCCGACAATGCCACACTATCCTGTATCTAATGAGTCTGTCAAAATACCGGCTGCATGGCTTATAGAGCAAACCGGATTTAAGGGTTTAATACGAAACAATATTGGCGTTCATAAAAATCAGGCGTTAGTTTTAGTGCATTTTGGCGGTGGTCATGGGAAAGACCTTTGGCTATTAGCAAAGGAAATCCGGAAAAAAGTAAAATCGGTATTTGACATCGACATCACACCTGAAGTAAATATCTGGTAATATATTTTTGCTAAGCGTGGGCATGAGTAAGATATTTTTTTTTGGTGTTGCTTATCATTTTAATGATCTATAATTCGGCTTGTTATATTATTGAATCAATCAAATTGCCTCGCTACTTTTATAGCTAAATCCTTGATTTATTAGAATAAAGTTAAAATTTTCTTAAATTTGTAAATTTTACTTAAAAAAACAACCTCCGTATTTGAGTTTGAGTTAGTTTTATGGCTGACTAAAATAGTATAGCATTTCAAAATTATTTTTTAGTGAGTGTACATAGCTAAGAATAGGATTTGGAAGATATGGCTGTTTTATGAATATTAATATTTTTTTTACACTTAAAATTATTTTTTTATGAAATCCAAAATATTATTTTATGAAAATGGGGGGGGGCCAAATATAATTTCCAAGCCCCAGCGCAGTTCTAAAGGATGGAGTGTTTTCAATATTTCATTTAGAACCTTTATTATTTTGTTTTTAATTTCTACTATTTTAATGTCTTGTAATAAGGATGATGTATCAAATGCTGGAACAGGTAACAAGTTAGAAAACAGGTCTATATATGCTTTAAGTTTATATCAAGATGAAGACTTTAGAGACTTAGCGAGAGTTTTGAGTATAGGTGTTAAGGAAAATCTTTCACTTAGAACACTTCTCAAAACAGAAGCCTTATTAAAATTCGATGGTGATTTTGACATTTTACTAAACAAGGTCAAAAATGAAGTAATTTTGATTCCAAGCGGGCAACAAACTTTGACAGAATATTTGGGTAGTATTTATTCAAGGTTAAATTTAAGTCCTAAATTTATTGGTGGAGATGGTTCCGGTTCAAGTGTTTCAAGCATTATTAACGTTCCTACTACCGTTACTTATACAATAACCAACCCAACAGGTATTCCTCAAATTTCTAATCCTACAGATATTATTCCTTATCTTATTTCTGTATATCCTGACATTCAAATAAGTATTCCTGTTCATGCAGTAAATTGGGATGTAAATACTTACACTCCTATTTGCACCTATGTACCGGAAGATTACAATGAATCAACTACCTTAACGGTTGAAGGTTTTGACAATGGAACATCGGTAACTGTCGATGCGGTTAATGAACCAAACGAGCCTGTAATTGTGGTCAGTAATTGTGAAAGGATTCAACAGGTGGGTGCACTTGTCGATCCTCCCAATGTAACAATACAACTTACAGCATCTCAAAGCGTGTCTGGTATTACTTTAAATTGGACTATTTCCAATCCTAATAATGATGAAATCGTAGGGTATAGAATCTATAAAAAATCTTTATTTGGTAATCAATTCGTTGCCATTTTTGATAATATGGATAAAGATAATAAAAACTATAATGATAATGCAGTAGATGCACTTCAGAATTACTTTTATTATGTCAAAGCTTACAATGCAATGGGTGAATCAGGGAGTTCAAATATTGCAACTATTACAGCTCCATCCGTCCCGAATCCCGCTGAAACCTTTACTGCCAATCATTATATACAAGATGAAATTGAATTGAGATGGACATATCCTCAAGGTCAATATATACAAAATTCCAAACTTTATAAAAGAGTTATTGGCGTGAACTCTGAATATGTCTTGGTGGGCACTTTTCCTTCAACAATCTATGGTTTTATTGATCCAAATGTTGATAAAGGTAAAAGGGTGAATTACAAACTTGAACTTATTAACAATCAGGGAAATTCTAATCCAAAATATGATTTTATAAATGTACCTTTTAGAAATGTCGGTGTAGAAACACCATTAATACTACATAAAATATCTTACGATAGTGATAAAAAACATGAAATAGAAGGATGGATAAGAGGTGAACCTGAATTTAAAATTTCGATTGCAAAAGCTGGTCAAACTGGTGATGCTGCAATTGTTCAAAGTGCATTAAAGTTTGAGATGGATGGAACATCTTTAATAACAAATAGGCTATTATCAAATTGGCAGCCATCAGATTGGGCTGAAATCTTATCCTTTTCAGTAATAGAATACGATAAAGGACCCAAAATTGATCTTAATTTAGACGCCGGGTTTAATTTTAAGGATACATCAAAAACTATGTTTTTAAACGGTTCATCTAAAGTTACATTCGAGGATATAACGAATAGTGCAGATGAAGATTGTGGTAAACGTGAACATAAATACCATAATCCGACAAGTCCAATTTTAGAATTTCCTTTAGGCGGTGTAAAATTATATCTAACCAATTAAAAAATAATAAATATGCTTAAATATCATAAAATGTGTGTTAGAGTTATTATATTAGTGGTATTTTCGATTTTTGCTTTAGAGGCGAATGCACAAGATAAAAATCTCAAATACAAATATAAGTTAGGTCTTGGTGTCTCATTATGGGGAAGAGGTGATTACACGCACACTAACCTTTTGAACGAATTTGATTATAAAGTACTTAACCGATTTGAGATGTCCTTAGGCGTTGGTTTTGGCAAAGGTTTACCACGTGATGAAGCCGTTTTATCAACGTTACAAATTAATCTGAATGGACTTATTTTACCAATAAAAACGGATTTCTATAAACTAAAATTGGGGTCGGGTATTTCTATTTTAGCCGTCAATAGGACTGGGAATATTATTGGATTTTGGAATCCTAATGGCGGTTATGAAGTAATTAACGAAATACAAAATTATAGGACAGTTGGTTATAATTTGTTAGTAGAAAATGAAATTAGGTTATACAATAATTTTAGTACTTCACTTTTATTATTCGGGCAGTTTTATCAAAGTCGTGATACAAATGTCGGTGCAATGCTTAAAGTAGGATATAGTTTTTAATCCAGTAGTGGATATTAACCTTTGTAGGAGTGGGAGACAATCTCCCACTCCTACTTTTTTAAAAAAATATAAAAATTTTAAACCAATGAAATTATATCCTTTTTTACTTACCGGGCTTTTATCATTATTATTCCAGCCGGGGTACTGCCAATCGTTCACTTTTCAGGGTGGTATCAAACCCAATAACCTTTTGGGTACGCATTTCTCTGTAAAGGCGGATGTCCTTAAAAAAGGGAAATGGATTTATTCATTAAATTATTCACTTGTAAAATACAAAGATTCCTTTGCCAAACCCAGTAACAAGCAACCCAATTTTCATATAGAAAATGAAAGAGACCAAACGTTTATTCCTTTTCCCGGATTGGGCTAATTTGAATGTATAATGGTATCATCAAAAAAGGCTGTGAGAAAAACTCAACAGCCTTTTTTGATAATTTTATGCTTGGGAAATATTAGTTTCCACCACCTAATTGCTCGATTTTCTTTTTGTATTCCTGAGATTTTTCAAGTTCGCCTTGGCGCGCATAAATCTCTTTCAGGGCTATTTTAACATTCAGGTCTTTTGGATCGACATCTTCAGCTTTAATAAAATATGGAAGTGCTTTAGTAAAGTAGCCATCCATCTCGTCCTTAAGTGCTTTATATTTTTTATTCCCTGCTGGCGAATAGTCATTACTTAATTCATTTAATTTATCTACCATCCCCGCAGCTTTATTATAATACAAAGCACCTTGACTGTATATTGCATCAAAAGTATTAGGGTTTTTTGCCAATGCTTGTCCATAATAATCAAATGCAAGGTCAAAATACTTATCTGCCTCCGCGATATTTCCTGATGCACGCTCTCTTTGATTTAACTGATCATACACATTGCCAAGTGTGGTATAAACGGATACGTTTTCTGGTTCCTTAGCAATCGCAGCTTTCAATTTACCTATCAACACATCTAATTTACCTACTTTCAGGTAATGGTTAATCTCAGCAAATAATAAGCTACTTTCATCTGGATTTACTTTTTTACCTGTTTCGAGGTATTCCATTGCCTTAGGTTCATCCTGATCTACAGTTAATGTAAATAGGGCTTCATAAACGAGCGGATGCGTATATTTGGCAGCATACAATTCTTTTAATAGAGGCAATACATCTTGCTTTTCATTACCAAAATAACCAGCTACTGAAGTATAAAAATAATGATCGTTTCTGGCTGTCTGATCATCCAATCTACTTTTTTCACCATTTTTCTTTAGGTATTCATAATCTTTGACACCGGCATTAAAGTTTTTATATGCTTGGTCATAGTCATTTGTCTGAAAATATACAATACCGAGATTATTAACCACCTCTTCATTTTCTTTAATACCTGCAATAGCATCCTTAGTTTGAGATTTTTTCTGTGCCAAAGCCATTGCCTTTTCAAAGGACTGGAGTGCTATTACACCTGCATCGGGTGTATTTAAAACTCCTGATTTTCCCATTTGATCGTCTAAGATCTTTTTGGTCATCTCTGTTTTTGCTATTTCATTAAATATCTGTCCTTTAGATATCCATGCTTCAGGGCTATTCATAGCCTCTTCTGACTGAAAAGCTGTGTTTATCATCGCCACTGCCTCATCTAAAGAAGCTTTATTGGCTATTTGATCTAAATAATATTTACTCAACAATTTGTTGGCACTCTTTATTTGTTTTTTATATTCTTGGCCATAAGAAACACTTACAGTTAACATCAGAATAAATACATTTAATAAGAATCGTTTCATTTTAAAATTTGATTAATATTTTAGATTAAGAATACAAAATTAGATAATTTTTTTAAAAAATCAATACTATAATACCATATAGACGATGTTATTTAAATTTTTGATACAATGATTAGTTAAATACTTAAAAAAGTATCGTTAAAATTGATAAACGAATGCTAATTTGATTATTCTTCTTCATCATTACTATCTTCTCTGGTAATTACTGCTACGTCTGCAATGGACTCCTTATCGTCGATTCGGATTACTTTAACCCCTTGAGTTGCTCTACCCATCACTCTGATATCAGATACTGATGTACGAATGACAATACCATCTTGTGTTGTAATCATCAAATCATCGTATTCGCTCACCCACTTGATAGCTATGAGGCTACCTGTTTTATCCGTAATATTAATGGTTTTTACACCTTTACCACCCCGATTAGTAATGCGGTAATCTTCCAGAGGTGAGCGTTTTCCGTTGCCTTTCTCTGATACTACCAATACTGAATATTCAGCCTGAGTCGAGTCTGCTGATATCATACCTATGACTTCATCATGACTACTTCCTAAAGTGATTGCCTTAACTCCCGCTGCTGTACGGCCCATAGGTCTTACCTTGGATTCGTTAAAACGAATGGCTCTACCCTCGCGATTTGCAATAACAATCTCATTATTGCCATTGGTCAATTTTGCTTCGAGCAATTGGTCACCTTCATTGATAGTTATCGCATTTATACCATTGACTCTTGGGCGTGAAAAAGCCTCAACTATTGTCTTTTTGACCATGCCCTGTTTAGTACAGAAGATGATATAATTATTATTAATAAATGATTCGTCATTGAGGTTTTCGATCTTAATATATGCTCTAACCTTATCATCAGAAGGTATGGACATTAAATTTTGAATCACGCGCCCTTGAGATGTTTTACTCGCTTCAGGTATTTCAAATGCACGAAGCCAGAAACATCTCCCTTGCTCAGTAAATAACAACAAATAGTCATGATTATGAGCGACAAACATTTGTTCGACAAAATCGGTGTCTCTAGTTTTAGCTCCACGTGAGCCTCTACCACCCCGACCTTGCAATCTGAATTCATCCGTTTTTGTTCTTTTGATGTACCCTAAATGAGAAATGGTAATAACAACCTCTTCATTAGGGATCAGATCCTCCATACTGATACCTTCATCGGCATACGAAATCTCAGTGCGTCGTTTATCACCGTACTTTTCATTAATCTCGTCCAGCTCTGTTTTGATGATACCTCTTTGCAATTCTTCACTGGCGAGAATACTTCTATAATATTCAATTTTATCTAATACTTCCTGATATTCTTCTCGTACCTTATCGATTTCGAGGCTAACCAACCTTTGAAGACGCATCTCCAAAATGGCCTTAGCCTGGATCTCAGAAAGTTGGAAAGCAGACATTAATCCGTCTTTAGCTTCCTCTACTGTTTTGGAATGACGAATAATCCTGATTACTTCATCAATATTGTCCAAAGCAATTAATAAACCCTCTAGGATATGTGCCCGAGCAAGTGCCTTTTCTAAATCATATTCTGTGCGTCTTACTATCACTTCTAATCTAAAGGTGATAAATTCTCTTATCATGTCCTTTAGATTTAACATCATAGGTCTTCCATTTACAAGAGCAATGTTATTGACACCATATGAGGATTGTAGTGGTGTGAATTTGTACAATTGGCTCAAAACGACACTTGCCATAGCATCACGCTTAACTTCTACGACGATACGTAGTCCTTGTCTATCAGACTCATCTCTGATATCAGAAATACCTTCAATTTTTCCTTCGTTTACTAACTCAGCGATTCTGGCAACTAAATTTGCTTTATTGACCTGATAAGGTATTTCATTTATGATAATAGTCTCTCGACCGTTATCATGCGATTCGATATTAGCTTTCCCTCTTACTACTATCCTCCCGCGTCCTGTTTCAAAAGCTTCCTTAACGCCCGAATATCCATGGATAATCCCACCTGTCGGAAAATCAGGTGCTTTAATATAGGTCATCAGCTCTTCAATAGTAATCTCAGGATGATCAACTGCAGCCTTTGTACCTGCAATAACCTCAGAAAGATTATGAGGCAACATATTTGTAGCCATACCTACGGCGATACCTGACGCACCATTTATAAGCAAGTTTGGAATTTTAGCCGGTAATACGGTAGGCTCCTCCAAAGAGTCATCAAAATTTAATTTAAAATCTACTGTATTTTTTCCAATATCAGCCAGCATTTCATCCGTGATCCGTGCCATACGCGCTTCTGTATAACGCATCGCAGCCGGGCTATCACCATCCATAGAGCCAAAGTTACCTTGACCATCTACTAGTGGATAGCGCAAGGACCAGTCCTGTGCCATCCTCACCATAGCATCATATACAGAGGAATCACCATGAGGGTGATATTTACCCAAGACCTCTCCTACTATCCTTGCTGATTTTTTGTGTGCACGCCCATAAGGAATGCCTAATTCGGACATCCCAAATAACACCCTTCTGTGTACTGGTTTTAAACCATCCCGAACATCCGGCAAGGCTCTGGCGACAATAACTGACATCGAATAATCAATATACGACGACTTCATCTCTTCTTCTATCAATATCGGTACAACCCGCTGATCATTAGCCATTTATATGTTTATATATTTGTTTTTAAAACGAATGTGCAAAGATATATAATAAATATGACATTTTATAATAAAAGTAGATATAATATTCACTAAAAATCAGCATAAATGAATCATTTAGTATACTTATTTTTAAAAAAAATAAGTAGGTAAATTTATTTACATTAATGCCACTTCAATCGCTCTATTTTCTCGGATATTAGCCGTATCTTGCACCTATTTTTAATATAATCCTTAATGCGATGAGGAAACAGAATGTCATATTTGTAGTTGCTTTTTTTTGTCTTACACTTAACCTTAAGGCGCAGTTTACCCATGAGGATACCCTTCGTGGATCTATCACTAAAGAACGTGCTTGGTGGGATTTAGTACATTATGATTTGAAAGTAAATGTCGATCCCAAAGATAAATCTTTCTCTGGTACTAATACTGTCACTTACAGAGTTCTAAAACCAGCATCCATCATGCAGATAGATCTTCAAACACCTATGGTTATTTCCAAGGTAACTCAAGATGGCGTTTCGTTAGATTTTACCCGAGATGGCAATGTATGGTATATCCAAGTCCAAAAACCACAAAACATCAATGATATCAATCAACTAATTATAACGTATGGTGGAAAAGTCCATCAAGCCAAAAATGCACCATGGGATGGAGGCGTAGTGTGGTCAAAAGATGCCAATGGTAAAGATTTTATTGCTACAGCCTGTCAGGGTATCGGTGCAAGCATTTGGTATCCGTGTAAAGATCATACCTACGATGAACCGGATAGTATGCGTATTACGATTACTGCACCTGATCACCTCTTTGGCGTATCCAACGGACGACTGCGCTCTGTGACCCAAAATAATGACAAAACCAAGTCATTTGAATGGGTAGTTGTTAATCCGATTAACAATTATGGTGTCAACCTAAGTGTTGGGGATTACGTTCATTTTGGAGAGGTATATTCTGGTGAAAGAGGTCCATTAGATTGTAATTATTATGTACTAAGCTATAACCTTGATAAAGCCAAAAAACAGTTTAAAGAAGTAGATAGAATGCTCAAAGCCTTTGAATATTGGTTTGGTCCATACCCTTTTTATGAGGACGGATACAAGCTCGTAGAAGTACCTTACTTAGGCATGGAACATCAAAGTAGTGTCACATACGGCAATCGCTATTCAAATGGGTATTTAGGCACTGATCTGAGCGGCACCGGATGGGGGCTTAAATTTGATTTTATAATCATTCACGAATCCGGCCACGAATGGTTTGGCAATAATATTACACATGTGGATGTAGCTGATATGTGGATTCATGAAAGTTTTACCAGTTATTCTGAAAATCTGTTTGTAGATTACTATTATGGTTCAAAGGCTTCCGCTGAATATACTATCGGCACACGAAAGAATATCCGTAACGATAGGCCAATTATAGGAACTTATAATGTAAATAGTTCAGGATCCGGAGATATGTATTACAAAGGAGCCAATATGCTTTTAATGCTCAGAACGATTGTACATGATGATGTAAAATGGCGTGAAATGCTGCGTGGAATGAACCAGAAGTTTTACCATCAGGTGGTAACTACTAAGGATATAGAAGATTATATGGCAGATGTTTTAGGCTTAAAATTAGATGGTTTTTTTGACCAATATCTCAGGACGACACAAATACCTACTTTTAATGCTATTGTAAAGAATAATGTATTAAAATATAGGTGGGAAAATTGTGTTCCCAATTTTTCAATTCCTTTGGAAATTGAAATCAACAATAAAAAATATGTTGTCCATCCGTCACTTGACTGGCAAACCTTAAAAGTTAATAAATCAATTGGCAAAATAGAGTTAAGTGATAGTTATTATTGTAAAAAAATAATAAAAGGTATTGATAAATATATACCTAAACTCAAAATTGCAGATGAAATAGATAAGTGATTTTTTTATAGAATCAGAAGTTAAAATGATACACCATCTTCAAAGTTTGGATTATACCCATTATACATCCTTTAAAATCAAATAATGATATAAAAAAAACAGGATTGCTTTTAACTTAAACAATCCTGTTTTTTTTATGTGTCAGGATAAAATCCAATTTAAACCCAAACACTAAATTTTTAGGTAATATCTATCTTTAGTTTTTCAAGTAGTGTTTTAGTAAGTTTATTTTGTTCAGAAATCACATATTCATTGGGGGCGAATTTTATTTTTTTAATTGATTTTAGATGTTCGATTGTATCACTGATGGAGTGTTTATGATTCAACATTTGCTTTTTGGTTAGCGGTGTTGTTTTTAAGCTATGGAAT
>CAZCTQ010000007.1:0-124328 GCA_964501555.1 uncultured Aureispira sp.
CATTAAGATAGATTACTCGATTTGTATATTTAATAATAGGAGACGCATCTGAAGCCAAAAAGAATTCATTATCACCTATTCCTAAAACTAATGGACTGGACTTTCTCGCCCCTACGAGGATATCTGGATTTTCCTTATCAATTACTACAATAGCGTAAGCACCCACTGCTTTTTCAAGTGCTCGCCTCACTGCTTCGCCCAAGGTTAGATCTTCTCTGTTTTGATACTCTTCAATTAGATGCACCAATACTTCTGTATCCGTTTCACTAACAAAGGTATGGCCTATTTCCTCAAGAGCCTTTTTTAATGTCAGATAGTTTTCTATTATGCCATTATGTATCAATGAAAGTCGACCATTACTCGAAACGTGTGGATGCGCATTGATATCATCTGGTTTTCCGTGCGTAGCCCATCTTGTGTGTCCTATACCGACAGTTCCGTCAAGGTTGACCAATTTGGCAGCAGTCTCTAATTCCGAAACTTTACCTTTTTTCTTTACAGTCTTAATATCATGATTGAGAATAGATACGCCTGCGCTGTCATAACCTCTGTATTCTAGTCTTTTTAATCCTTCCAATATTATAGGATAAGATTGTTGATGTCCTATGTATGCAACGATTCCACACATAATTATATTTTTAGTTTTTAGTATAATAAATATTTAATTTTAC
Source organism: uncultured Aureispira sp. (assembly GCA_964501555.1). Lineage (GTDB taxonomy): Bacteria > Bacteroidota > Bacteroidia > Chitinophagales > Saprospiraceae > OLB9. The sequence continues at coordinate 672 of CAZCTQ010000007.1, forward strand.
CGGATATTTACTGTGTTTAGCGCCAAAAAACGAGATGCGTTCTGGATTTTCTGACTCTGCAAGTACTGATATATACATCGTAGGTATAAATCCGGGATCCTGTATCGCCTTCTTAATGTGATTAGTAATATTCATTGTATATTTATATCCTGTTGATGTTTTTTGCAACGTGCCACCAAACGCAGGGATAAAGTTACCTGATACTAATGCTTGTGATATGTCACTTATAAATTCATATCTTCCCTTTTGGTTTTTGATAGTAGCAATTAACTGCCCAGGTTTTTTATATGCTTCTAAACCTGGAATATCCGCTACAGTAAACTCTAATTCGGCTTTATTGATTAATCTGCCTTTAACTTTTGAAAGGTCATTAAATTTAATTTCCGTCTTTACACCACCAAAACCCTGAGTAAATAACAAAGAATCTCCCAATTGAGGCTTGTTGATAAAATTCGCTACGTCACTTCCTGTATTATCTATAATATATCTGTTGATCACAGCATTGTCAATAATAAAATCGTATGCTTTCTTTACTGTATCAGAAACAGTGTAATACATGATCAGTTTATTGAATGTATTACTTGGATTCAACGCAGCTGTTGATAGATCAAAACCATATAAAAATGGATTATTATCTGCTGATGTGGATGTCACATAAACTCCTCTAAAATAATCTCGGAACAGAGAATCTCTGATCAGTGCCTTGTTTTCAAACAATGATTTTCCAAAAACATCATCTAATCGTACTCGTAGTTGAGGAATCTGATTTACCGTTTTACCAGTTGAGTGTTCTTTTATTGTAATAGAATCCTTTGGACTTACCTTTGTCGTTTTCTCTGCAATAGCAACCGGAATATAGTTTAGTTTTGTATCGGAATAAAATGTATCAGTGCTTCTATATGCATCACTCAACTGATAAATTTTAATTGTTTGCAATCCATTTGATTTACCATAAGAAGCCAGTGTGTCATACTTCAAAACTAGAACAAGCGAATCAAATCTTGCAGTAGAGTCTGTAATAAAACCAGGTGTAGTAGTACTGCTAAAGCCAAATTTCATATACATTTCTGCGGCAGTTTTACCAAAAACATGCTCATTTACTTCTCCTAAACGATAAAGTTTACTCGTAGATGATTTCGTAATAACACTAATTCCAGGTACAGTAGAAGTCGAAATGTCAAAATCACTTAATACATCTATATTTATTTTTTCGTCATCCAGCAACTCGCCGCCTACAAGTATCGGATCCTGGCATCCACTTACTATCATGCTCACCAAAATCAATAAGGCGCAGCCTTTAAATATATTAAATAAGCTCAATTTCATGCTAAATGATTAATATTTTCCTGAAGTAATGTCTTATAAAACTCAACGGAAGCCATTGCAGCTTCATCCGTTTCCAGCCCACTCATCAAAGTAGGTTTAGAATGCAAATCGCCAAAATCTTTTACGATGCTATCCATTGGTTCACTACCAGAAATGATACCATCTGCATATATCATACTACCATAATCCAGATTAATCAAATCATCTTGTTTAAAAAACTCCAACTCTTCAGATTCCAGATCATTAATAGCAGCAATTTCCATAAACTTAGCATCAAAAGTATCACTTAATTCATCCTTATACATAGAATAAACCACTTTGGCACTGTTAAATACGGGATCATTTTTATACGCTTCCTTCATATAAAATGGAATGAGGCTCGTAATTTGTCCATGTAAATGAACAATATCAGGCGACCAGCCAAATTTCTTAACTGTCTCTAGTACACCTTTGCAGAAAAAAACCAGTCGCTCCTGATTATCATCAAATGGCGTATCCTCTTCGTCCGTAAATACTGCCTTTCTCTTAAAAAACTCTTCATTATCCAGAAAATACACCTGTAATCTTGCACCCGGCAATGATGCTACTTTGATAATCAGAGGATAATCCTCATCATCAACGATAATGTTCATTCCGGAAAGTCTCACTACTTCATGTAGTCTATGTCTTCTTTCATTAATTATTCCAAATTTTGGCATAAGTATTCTGAATTCAAATTCGTCATTGGTAGCAAAATGTGTAATCCTACGTGCCAATTCTGAAATAACAGACAATTCTGTAAAAGGGGACAATTCCTGAGTAACGAAAAGAACTTTCTTTTTGCTCATAATCTAAATGTAAAATGATAAAGTATGTCTTACTTTAAAACGGCTGCAAAGATAATACAAATTTTTGAATAATGTAAAAATATTTAGACTAAAACTTTAAAAACAACTGATTATCAAAATTATACAAACAAAGCCTAAATACTATCCGATCTATCATTTTTATATAAAAAACGCTGATTTTTTTAATTAAAGTATAATACTCAATTATTATTTTAGATTTGTCGCTTATTTCGGATTAAATTAAAATATTATGACCGCCCTATATATATCACAACCTTTAATTACAGATGACTTTGTAGTCTTTGGCATTATCATGGCAATATTGGCATTTATATTTTACACATCATCACTCAAGTCCACATTTTGGTCAAAATTTTACATTTGGCTGCCTCCATTACTCATGTGCTATTTACTACCATCCTTACTTTGTTCCCTTAATATCATCAGTCCTGAATGGCATTTAACAGATGTAAACGGCAATTATATCCTCGGTGACGACCATCTTCCTATCTTGCAAAAATCGGGCGTGTATAAAATTGCTATTCAGGTTTTATTGCCTGCGGCATTAATCCTATTGACCGTAAATATAGATATGAAATTATTATTTAGATTGGGTAATAAAGCGATTATTATGTTTTTAGCGGGTACGGTAGGAGTGATCATAGGTGGACCAATAGCAGTATTTTTAGTATCTATATTTTCTCCCGATACGGTAGGCGGTGAAGGATTTGATGCTATGTGGCGTGGCCTATCAACACTGGCTGGTAGTTGGATTGGTGGTGGAGTTAATCAAACGGCAATGCTGGAAATTAATAAATTTAATCCCCAAAAATATGGTGGCATTTTGTTGGTCGATATCGCTATGGCAAATATTTGGATGGCTATTTTGCTTTTTGGAGTTACAAAACAATCAAAAATAGACTCTTATCTCAGGGCCGACAATAGCTCTGTCGAAATGGTTAAGAATAAAATTTCAAACTATACACAATCCATTACAAGGATTCCTGCTCTTAACGATTATGTTATCTTGCTCGGTGTAATCTTTGGTGGTGTTGCAATAGCTCAAGCGGCAGGAAAAATGATTCCAGTATTTTTGACGGGTTTATTGGGGCATACTTTTACAGATTCTGATTATCTCAGTACATTTAGTGATCCTTTTTTTTGGATGATTACACTTGCAACACTCTACGGAATCATATTGTCTTATACAAAATTTAAAGATTACGAGGGTATCGGTGCTAGTAAGATAGGCAGCCTATTTATATATATATTAGTAGCTACCATTGGTATGAAAATGGACATTTTCTCTATTGTCCAGTATCCTGGGATTCTCGTAGTTGGTATCATCTGGATGCTGGTGCACATCGTGACTATGCTCTTAGTCGCTTGGTTGATTAAAGCTCCTTACTTTTTTGTAGCCGTAGGCAGTATGGCTAATATCGGCGGAGCTGCGTCAGCACCCATTGTTGCATCTGCTTTTCATCCATCACTGGCAAGCGTGGGTGTTCTACTTGCTATTTTTGGTTATATTATTGGCACTTTTGGTGCTATTATTTGCGCGATGCTGATGCAGCTAGTTATACCATAAATAAGTGCTTGATCGCTCACTAATAAAAATACGGAGTAGCCATACAATCTACTACTCCGTATTTCAAATTACTTACTTATAAAGATCTTATAAATTATAGCTTAAGCCTACTGTGTAATAGTTTTGCATTTTCTTTATTTCCTGTTCGCTGTATCTAAGACCTATCTCTGCTCCTACACCTATACCTTTCCAGACATTAAAACCTATCCAGTTTGTCCATGTTCCATTGTGCAAAGAAGGATTATTGTTTTTATAAGATAAAAATCCCGTCAGATTTGTACGCCAGTTTAGTCCGCTCGTAATTTGAGTAGTATAATCTCCTACAATTTTACAACCCATTGATGAAGTAAATTCCTTTTTATCTTTTGCAAAAATAAAGTTATAATCCAATGGATGGAAGACTATCACCATATTATTGATCGGAGTATAAGTAACCCCAACTCCTAAATCCAAATAACCCGGATTATTGAAATTTTTAATTACAGAAGTTCTATATTCTCCCAAAGTCGATGCAGCTAAATTAGAGGTTAGTTTATATCCAAACAATGAATTTATATTTAATACATCTGCTACTGGTTCAAATTTTGGATCTTGTGTTTCTGTACCTAACCGTAGTTTTTGCCAGCCTAAATTAAGACCCGCAGCATTACGCCAAAAATATTTGTCGTCTAAACGATTGGCAAATCCTGTAAAAGTACCGGAAATGGAAGCCGCTTTTGAATTTCTAAGATCACCGGCTGCAAACCAGTCTCCTCTTCCTATGAAATTAGCACCTAAAATACCGCTTGCACCTTTGTACCAACCTGGAAATTCTGATATTTGCTTATTTAATGCTTCTATTTGACCTTTAAGAGCATCGGCCTCTTTAATGAGTGGTGCTGATTTAGCTTCTAAAGCCGCCTTTTGAGCTTTTAATTCCTCTAAATTCCCCTGGCCATACAGGCTAAGGCTTCCTGCAATAAGTACGATTAATAAAGTAAAAACATGCTTCATAAATAAATGGATTTAAATTTTAAAAAAATTAATTACGATATATCTCAATGTTATTTAACAACACTTTGTTCAATGGAATAATGATATCCTTATCTTCTGTCCTTAACCTTACAGACGATTTATCAACCTCTGTGATAATGCCTTCGACCTCATTGAGCTTAACCCTATCACCGATATTCAATTTGGATTTTGTATAATATGATGCTAGAAAACTGGCCACTAAATCTTTAGAGGCAAAACCGTATCCTATCGAAAATGCCAATACTATTCCAGCAATAATTATTGAAATATTTTGAGCAAAAAATGCAGTGTTAATTTGAGCCTGACTTAATGCAACTATAAGCACATTTAAAAAAATAAAATAAAACACAAATGAACCTATCATACTGGCAGATGGTATGCCCAGAGATTTGCACGTGGATGTCACTACGTTTTGTAAAGAGATACCTATGAGTAACCCACCGATCAATATGATAAATGCTGCAATCAAATTAGGTATCCATTTGATGATATCCTGTATAAGTTGGGCTAAAACAGGCATATCTAACACACCTACTGCAGTCATTACAAACATCAACAAAATGATGTATTTTACAATCTTCGCTGCAATACTGCTCAACTTGACATGGATATTGTTTTTATAGAAAAAATCTATTTCATTTAGCTTATCCGTATATTTATCGAGATTAAAACGATCCAATGTCTTTTTGATCAATTTACTCAGCATATTAGCTATAATGATACCGGCAAGTAATATTATAAAAACCAAAATCAATTTAGGCAGTACGCCTACCATACTTAATAGCATCTCAGAGAGCACTTGCTGTATGTCTGTACTAAAAATCAAAGGTATCATAAGTCGGATGTATTATCAGATGATGAGTTTACAACTATTTTGTCCGTTGATTCATTTTTTACGCTAACAAAAGATTGTAATACTTTTGGGAAATTGGGTCCATATAATTCTACAATATCCCCTACCAATTTAAAAAAATCAATATTGGACTGTACATTTTGCTTTGTGGATTTACTCTGTTCGCTCCGATCCTTAATGATTACACTTTCAAGCTCTTTAAAACTATTCTTTTTCATAAAAACTTCTTATGTACTAAAACGAATTCTCTAATCCTTTGAATTCCGTTTGATAAATTTTTAAAAATCTTTCCTTTGCTCTTAATATTTTCATTTTAACAGCACTTTCGGATTTATTGATTACACTACAGATTTCATTTATTGACATTTCATCCTGATATTTCATCAGTAAAACACTTTTATCCTCTATATGCATTAATTTGAGTACTTCACGAAGTCTAAATACATTCATTTCAAGGATTTCATTTTCGCTATCATTGTTATCCACAATTTCGATATTTGGCTGATCGTCAATTAATAATGTATGTTCTTTACTTTCTTTTCTGATAAGATCGATACAATAATTATAGGTAATTGAATATATCCAAGTCGAAAACTTAGATTTACCGGTAAACTTAGACAAGTTTAGTAAAATCTTGATAAAAATCTCCTGAGTAGCATCCTCTGCTTTAGCTTCAACCTTTAACATAGCAACACACTTAGCATATATTGTATCTGTGTATCTATCATACAAGAGATTAAAATAATGAATGTTATTCGTCAATAGATATTGTTCTACCGCTTCTTCATCACGCATCATTTTTTTTGAAGAGTACGTAACGAGTGGGTTTAGTAAATTTACTATCAATCTTCTATATTGTTTTTATGCGTTTTAAGGGATACAACTCGTTTAGACTTATATTTTATCAATAAGTAACACAAAGATAATTTATTTTTTAAAATTATATTCTGGAATCAAACAAAATCGCTTATACTTGACTGTTAATAAAGGCTTTAAGGCTTCTTTATATTCCCTGTTAAGTTTGTGTTAAATGAGTTAACTGCTAAAATCAATATACTTTTAGTTGCGTTTATGACTACAAAGTACACATCAATGAGTCGGAATTTTCAGTTAGTAATTTCAGGTATTTTAGGGGGCCTAATTGTTTTGGCTGGTATGTTTTTTATGTATCCAAAACACGTGCAAAACTTAGACCAAAGCAATACTACACGACAAGTTTCATTTAGTGAAAAAGGTGTTCCCTTTGGTAATACTTCTAATGATTTTGTAGAAAGTGCTAAAAAATCAACAGGTTCGGTAGTATATATATATGCTGAAGAAAGCGATGAGCAAGTGACTCAAAGGAGGAAAAAAAGCAGATACAATGATTCCTTTTTTGATATATTTGGATTCAATGATTTTTTTGGTGAAGGAAATTTTTATGCACCCAAAAATGGTAGTGGTTCTGGTGTAATAATATCAAAAGATGGTTATATTGTTACTAATAATCACGTCGTAGGATTTGCAGATAAAATATCGGTAACTGACTACGAAGGCAAGAAATATCAGGCTCGAAAGGTAGGTGTCGATGAACTAACCGATTTAGCTGTCATCAAAATCGAGGGTGCCCAAAATTTATCACCAGTCAAAATGGGGGATTCCGATAAAGTTCAGGTCGGAGAATGGGTACTTGCCGTCGGAAATCCCTTTGGGTATTTGACATCAACAGTAACCGCTGGTATAGTAAGTGCTAAAGGTAGATCACTGGATATCATTCCTAATAAGAAGAGAATTGAAGAATTTATTCAAACTGATGCTGCTATAAATCCAGGTAACAGCGGTGGGGCACTCGTCAACCTACAAGGTGAATTAATCGGCATCAATACAGCTATTGCTACTCCTACGGGAGTATTTGCAGGATATTCTTTCGCCATACCTACTAATATAGTCAAAAAAGTAATCAATAATATCATCGACACAGGTGGCAATGTAGAAAGAGCCGATATCGGCGTCAGTGGTTATGACGTAAATAATGAACTTATCTCTGAATTTGGACTTAAACTTAAAAACAATCAAGGTTTTTATGTGGATGCAGTCGAAAAAAGGAGCTCAGCACAACTCGGTGGATTATTACCAGGTGATGTTATTATTGCTATCAACAATAATATCGTTAAAGATTATGACGATATCGAAAAAAATATAAAATTTAATAAAGTCGGTGACAAGTTAAATATAAAAGTTAATCGTCAAGGTAAAGAAATAGACATTCCAGTCCTATTGAGGAAAAATTTATAGAAAATATTGAATTTTGTTGTGGAGAATTTTTTTTCTTCATAGTGGTTTAATTGGTTAAAGAAAGTTGGTTTTTCGTTTTGTTTTGATTCGTCTGCTCTTGCTGAAGAGCAGACGTTTTTTTTTGCAATATAGCTACTAACATATTTGATATCAAACGATTATCTTACTATATAATTACAACCCGCTTCTATCTAGGCTCGAAGAAAGCTATACCTGTATTTCATAAAAACTTTCTTTGATTTCCTACTTTGCATACTTTACTGCCATCTTATGCAAATAAAAAAATAATTTATAAAAAATAGAAGGTTACCTTTTATCATTATTGCCATTAATAGCGTGGTTAATAAATAAATAAATAAATTTTAGCATACTAGGAAAGTAACTTAAATAAGAAAACTACTTTTTCATTTTAAAATCTAACCGTTTTATAATGAATACAAAACAAAAAAGAAAAATTGCTGAGGAAAACACGCTTGGCCCTCTAATAGGAATTACTGTGCAACTATGAAATAGTTTGGTTAGGTCGAAAAAATAATTTTTCGACCTTTTTCTATTAACCATTTACATAAATATTATATTTGTACAAAATTAAGATTATGGGATCTAAAATTCTGAAAGTAGTACTAATATTAATGTTACCATTAACGATTAAAGCATCAGTTGCTGATTATGTATTTTCATATACAAACCCGGTAGGTAAAATTGATTCCTGTACAATGCTGGTTGATAGCTTTAAGTATGCCTATAAAAACATCATACAGACAAAAATTAAAGAATATCGTGCTTTTATGAAAAATAAGCAACAAGAAAAAGCAGATAGCATCATCCAAATCGTAGATATATTGTATGCTGATTTCAATAAAAAATTTAACCAAAATTGTGGAACTACCAATTTTAAATATTATGATAATTTTTACTTCCTATATTCCTCTTTTCTATTTTATGCCCATCCCGACAGCAGAGTAAAACTTCTTGATGATATAAGCATACTAATAGAACAATGTACAGCTTCGAATCAGGATAGTTCATTCCTTTTAATTTCTAATATTAAAGCTGTATTCCTCCTTCGATCAAATCAATATACCGAAATGAAAACCACATTAGAACGAGCTATACAATTTGCCGAAAGGAACACAGAAAAAAATCTTGAAATCTTATTTTTACTTCGTAATAACTACAATATATACCTTCAATTTATGAACCTAAGGGAAGAAGCACTCGAAATAGCAATCAAAAATGATAGAATGGCAGCGCAGTACGGTATTCCTAATATCAATAGCTTTATCAAAAACCTCGGATTTATGGCTGGTCTTTATACTACCCTCGACATGAAGGAAGAACTAACCAATACTTTAGAAAGATTAGAATCATACTGCGAATCCGATCCACGACTAAAAGATAATGAATATTGCATACTAGACGAATTCAAATTTACAGCTGCTGTAAAAAATGGTAATTATGCTGTTGCAGACTCCATCTTAGAAAATGGGCTCAAAAAACAAATGTCAGCAGAAAGCTATGACTTGCGCATGACAGTTGTTAAGCTATATACTGCACTTAATCGTTTTGATGAAGCAGAGGATTTAATAAAAAACTTAGAAAATACTTTTGATTTTTACAAAGTAGCCCAGATCCATCAGTATAGGTTAAACGCTCTAAAATTAAAAATAGATTTAGACATCAAAAGAAATAAGATACTGACAAATACTCAAATTTTAAAGGATATTGAATACACTTTTTTAGCCAATATCTATAACGTATTTAATGAATCACCACACTTACAGTTTTCCATTATAAAACCTATGCGGCTTTTAGCTTGGAAATTACTAGATCAATTGTGGTATTCTGACAATCCTGAAGTCAAAAAAGAAGTTTATACGCTCAATACAAATATAAAAAAACTCACACCTCAGTTTTTGAAAAAAAGAAATAATCTCATGGCACAACTGGATGCAAATAAAGATATCAAAGATGATAAAATCATACTCAATGATCTCTCATCAAGGTTTGCCACAGCCTTAAAAGTTTCTGACAGTGATAATATATACAAACAAAGATTAATGGATTCCATCGTCATGATAGAAAACATCCTTCAATCAGCACTCGCTTCCAATCTCCAATATACAATATCCAATGTAACACCAGATATCATTCAACAAAAACTAAAAAAAGATCAATTGTTTCTTGAGTTTACACAAAATTTTACAGCAGAAACTAATCAAAGTGCACTCTACTTAACAGTCATTTCTCAACAGACTTTTGATATAATTAAAATCGATCAAAACACTTTAACCATAGGAAATAAAAACAATTATATCAATGACCCTAATATCAATAAACTATGGTATAGCCTCATCTTCGAGCCCATTAAAAAACAATTAGACGGCAAAAACGAAATCTTCGTCATAAGCAGTGGTATCATCAATAAAGCACCCATTGAAATCCTCTCACCTGACGGCACCAGAAAAAATAGCCTTATCAACAGAATGGCTTTCAGATACTTTAGCAGTTCTAAATCCTTTATAGAACAGTCCGCAACTGACCTACAAGTAACTAACATTCTCGCTTTAGGCGGCATCAATTATTATTGCAATACATTACCTGCGACTGCTGAGTATGCCTACCGTAATTCAACTGACACATTAGTCTATCTTCCTGGGACACGCATCGAAGTAGAAAACATAAAATCCAAATTTCCATCCACAACAACATTACTCACAGGTTGCGACGCAACCAAAGAAAGTTTACTCAAAATTCTAAATCAACAGACCTTTTCGGCAGTACACATTTCAACCCATGGAGTTGTCTATAATAAATCCGAAATTAAAGATGCAGAATATCTCTATCTTAAATCAGGTAATGCCGCCTTTATAGCCCTTTCCAATGTAGATCAAGGATATTTATCAGCTTACGAAATTACTAACCATCATCTAGAAAATGTCAATCTGGTATATCTCTCTGCTTGTTCTTCTGGTATTGGTCCTAATATGGCGGGGAATGGTCTTTTTAGTATTGGCGATTCTTTTTATGCTGCGGGAGCAAAAAATGTCTTATATACCCTTTGGGACATACCGGATGACTTTGCTACAAAATATGCAGATATGTTTTACGGCGAACTCCAAGCTGGGCAAACCATATTAAAAGCTTTTGAAAAGTCACAAAAATATTTTTCAGCTAAATATCCACCTGCCTTTTGGGCAGCATTCAGGCTTATAGAGTAAATTAGCTCAGTTAAATTTAATCGATTTACTTAAAAACGCATAGCTTTGCATCATCACTAATAGTCTGTAAATATGACCAAATCCAAAACGGCTAAAACGCTTGTGAAACCTCAAATGACAGAAAACTTTTTAAAATCTGAACAAAGTTTTAGGTGGATTGCCATTGGTTTGTTTTTACTTGCTTTTCTGTCATACGCTAATACGTTGGCTCATAGATTTGTACTCGATGATCCTTTAGCTATCACCCTAAATAAAAACGTAACTTCAGGCTTTAGTGGCATTGTGGATATCTTCTTTGGTAGTTATCGAGAAGCTAATTTTGGTGGGCAATTATATCGGCCTTTACCACTTATACAATTTGCTATCGAATGGCAGTTGATGCCGGACAACCCTTTAATTCACCACTTTTTCAATGTTTTATGGTACGCACTTACTATCGTACTTGTGTTTGTGGTAATGAGAAAATGGCTGCCATCCATATCCATTCTCGTACCATTAACTATCGCCATCATTTTTGCATTACATCCGATTCATACCGAGGTAGTAGCCAATATCAAATCTAGGGATGAAATCATGTCTCTATTCTTTTTATTATCAGCATTCACGGTCTGGGATGTTTATATCCTACAAAATAAAAAGTCATTTTTATGTCTGTCAGTTATGCTCTATTTTTTGAGCCTCTTGTCTAAAGAAACCGCTATAACTATGTTTCCTGTTTTTGGATTGCTATGTTGGACTGTTTATCGACAAAGCCTTAATACTTCAATACGAAAAGGATTGATATTCATAATTCCTGTGGTAATTATCTTTATTATTCGGTTTGCTTTATTTCATGGCCATACATCGCCTCCTGTGGATATCATGGACAATCCGATTGTATCAGCTGATGGTTTTGCACAGCATCTTGCTACGTCTATCTTGATTCTGTGGAAATATCTTTGGATACTTATCTTTCCGTACCCACTTTCATCGGATTATAGCTATTTAGTCATTCCATTAACAAGTTTTTCGGATGTTCGGGTTTGGATAGGTATTTTAATTTATGGTCTAATGCTCCTATTCAGTCTGGCTAAATTAAAACAAAAAGATTTTTTAGGTCTAGTTGTTGTTTCTTACCTATTGGCTATTTCACTATTTAGCCAGTTGCTCATGACTATCGGTACGATGTTTGGAGAAAGGCTAGCTTATTTGGGTTCATTTTGGTTATTAGCAGGATTGATTTACCTGATTTATACAAGCTTGAAATTACTAAAATCATCCATAAAGACCGATCAGCTTGTATTCTGGCTATTTTCGCCAGTCGCAGTTATTTTTCTTTTCCTTACGGCAAATAGAAATTTGGTATGGAAAAACAATTATACACTTTTTACCACCGACGCACACACCTATCCTACAAGTGTACGGCTCAATAATGGCGCTGCCGAAGAGTCCGTAAGGTTGTCTGATCAAGAACATGATCCCATCAAAAAAAATGAATTATTAACACGTGCTGAGGAGTATTGTAACCAAATAATGACAGTCAAACCAGTCGCTACAGCATATCTTACACTTGGAAACATCCGTATGAGACAACAAAAATACAAAGAAGCAATTGAATACTATCAGCAGGTTAATGACCTAAAACAAATCGTGGACAAAAATTTAGCATTGGCATACAGAGAGCTGGGCAGACAAGCCGGAGAAAAGGAAAACGATATTCCAAAGGCACAGCAAAATTTAAGCTTGTCTATAAAATTAAATCCTAATGATGCCGAAACATGGTTTATCCTCGGTGTTAGCTACGGTGTAACAGGTAATCATAGCAAAGCGGCCGATCATTTTGAAAAAGCATATCAACTCAGTCCTTCTGTAAATTATGCAAAAAATGCCATGAATGCCTATCTAAATGCCGGTAATACATCAAAATATGAGCAATTTAAGGCAATTGTTGAAAGAAAATAAGCCTATATCTTATCCGTATAATTCATTGCGAATTTGTGATTTAGGATATCCTAATGAGTTAGTCAATTTATCCATGGCTTCATCGATCATGCCACTCCATCCACAGATATAAAACCTACGATCATCCACCACATCGGCATATTTTTTCATATATACTTCATGAATATACCCATGATAGCAATCCTCCACATTTTCTCTAGACAGGACAATATCATAGTTAAAATTTGAATATTTAGATTTCAGAATATCAAATTCATCCTTATATAATATTAAGTCTGAGTATCGTGTGCCAAAGATAAGGTGTATCTTTTTAAAGGGTAGCTGATGCTTATCTATGTACAATAACATACTCCTGAATGGGGCAATCCCTGTTCCTGTACAAAGCATGACAATCTCATCAGACATAAGGTTTTGAGGTATTACAAACACACCATCCGGACCTTTAAATTTTATTTCACTTCCTACCTTTATCTCATTAAACAAAAAATTTGTCGCAAGTCCCCCTTCAGATTTTACTATACAAAATTCTAACTCATTAGATCCGTCGGGAGCATTAGCTATAGAATAACTCCTCCATCGCTGCAAACGTTTTTCGCCTATAGGCAAATCAAAGGTCACAAATTGACCTGGAAGAAAGTTAAAAATTTCATCCTCATATATCTTCAAGGTAAACTGGGACGTAATATTTGTCAGTGGTTTGATTTCTGTAACGACCCCATTATACCATCGTGTTGCCATATCTCAGTTTATCTGATAAAAGTAAATTATAAACCATATCAACCATCCAATAGTTCATACCAATTTTAAAAAACACCCTTCTCTTTACTATCTTACTGGTTTTAGTAAAGTGGGAAATCCTGCATCATATCATTAATTTTCTTTCTAACTTCTTGAATGGTATTTGGATTATCCTTATGTGTAATAACCTGATCTATCCATTCGACAATTTGAATACAATGATCTTCCTTAAACCCACGTGTCGTCACAGCAGCCGAACCTATTCTGATGCCCGAAGTATGTAAAGGTGTGCGACTATCAAATGGAACCATATTTTTATTGATAGTGATATCAGCAGCTACTAATGCATTTTCAGCTTCTTTACCTGTCGTATCTGCAAATTTTCCACGCAAATCTATCAGCATCAGATGATTATCTGTGCCACCGGATACGATAGAATATCCTAAAGAAAAAAAGGTTTTAGCCATAGCTTGAGCATTAGCTACTACTTGCTTACTATAATCTTTAAATGCCGGATGCAAAGCTTCACCAAAAGCAATAGCTTTACCTGCAATGGCATGCTCTAATGGCCCTCCCTGCATTCCAGGAAAAACAGCACTGTTAATAATGGTGGACATCATGATAGAATCACCCTTTTTTGTGGTTCGTCCCCATGGATTAGCAAAATCCTTTCCAATCATAACGATACCGCCTCTCGGGCCTCTCAATGTCTTATGTGTAGTTGAGGTTACTATATGACAGTGTGGTAGTGGATTATTAAGTAATCCTGCTGCAATCAACCCTGCCGGATGGGCAATGTCTGCCATTAGCAAAGCTCCCACTTCATCTGCTATCTCTCTGAATCTCTTATAATCCCAATCTCGAGAATAAGCAGAAGCACCACAGATAATGAGTTTAGGCTTTACTTCTCTGGCCTTTTCTGCAACCTTATCCATGTTTACTCTTCCTGTTTCTTCATCGACGCCATAGAAATTTGCCTGAAAAGTCTTTCCGGAATAGCTCACAGGCGAACCATGTGTAAGATGTCCTCCATGAGAAAGGTCAAAACCTAAAATAGGATCTCCGGGTTGTAATACACCCAAATATACAGAAGCATTAGCCTGTGATCCAGAATGAGGCTGAACGTTGGCATATTCCGCACCAAATAATTCACACAATCTGTCAATTGCCAGTTGTTCGATTTTATCTACTACTTCACAGCCACCATAGTACCTTTTGCCAGGGTATCCTTCAGCGTATTTATTAGTCAGACAACTTCCCAACGCATCAAGTACATCCTGAGAAGTAAAATTTTCCGAAGCAATGAGCTCGACCCCATGTCTTTGTCGGCGGAGCTCGTCCTGTATGAGTTGTTTAACTACGGTATCCATATCGTTTAGTCTATTTTTAATTTAATGTATGACAAAGATAAGATTTCATTTATATTTAAAGAATGAAATTAATCTTAAAAAACAAACATATTGGATTCATACTTGATTTTAGAACTCAAAACTATAATAAAATATAATTTTTTAGCACAAACCACAAAAAAAGTCACCCTAATACCATCAGGGTGACTTCTATATTCTGACAAAAAAATAATTTTATTTATTCCTCTATCTTGCCTCCTTTGGCATTATCCTGCCATTCTTTGAGTTTGTCCCACTCACCATTAGCAGCCATTTCAGCTTGCATAGGCCATGATGTAGGATCATGCATCTGGTATCTTGAACCAGCATCATGCAGGATTTGCTTTAAATGCTCTACATCAGCTTTAGCTAATTCGGCAAATGTTTGGATACCTGCATTGTGGAATAATTCCTCAATTTTTGGCCCAATACCTTCTACGATTTTAAGATCATCACCTTTAGCCGCACTACTTGCCTTCTTCTCGGCTTTCTTAGGTTCAGGAGTCGTTACTGCAGCCATCTGCTCTTTCAACTCCGAAAAGCCCTCGATATCAGCAAGGGTAGAATGTTCTACTTTAGCCTGTGTAGCCTTAATAGACTTCTTAACCTCATCTCTTTCTTTACTTTTTTCAGACTCTAATAGCTCATCCGCTTCTTTGCGGATATCTTCAAGATATCTTGTATGAGAAACAATGATTCGCTTATCATCTCTGTTAAATTCGATCACTTTAAATGTCAATGTTTCATCATTACCTGCAGTCGAATTATCTTCTTTCTTTAAATGTTTGATCGGCGCATAAGCCTCAAGACCATAAGGAAGTTGTACTACAGCACCTCTATCATCCTTCTTAACGATAGTAGCCTCATGATAAGATCCTACAGGGAACACATTTTCAAAGGTATCCCATGGATTCTCTTCAAGTTGCTTGTGTCCTAATGATAGTTTTCTGTTTTCCTCATCTACTTCCAATACACTCACATCGATCTTATCGCCTACTTTCGTAAACTCAGATGGATGGGAATATCTTTTTGTCCATGAAAGATCAGAAATATGAACCATACCGCCGATACCATTTTCAAGCTCTACAAATACACCATATGGAGTCAGGTTTTTAACTTCACCAGTATGTGATGTTCCCACCTGATATTTAGCAGATACCGCTTTCCATGGATCTTCTGTAAGTTGTTTAATACTTAGAGACATCTTTCTTTCATCACGATCGATAGTCACTACTTTAGCTTCCATCTCCTGACCTAATTCAAAAAATTCTCTTGCATTTACAGGTTGATTACTCCAGTTAACTTCTGATACGTGGATAAGACCTTCTACGCCTGGTATAATCTCAAGGAATGCACCATAATCTTCAATATTTACGATCTTGCCTTTTATGACACTACCTTCTACTACAGATGCGTCAAGCACTTCCCATGGATGTGGTGTCAATTGCTTCAATCCTAATGAAATACGCTTTTTATCTTCACCAAAATCTAATACAACTACATTAATCTTTTGATTAAGTGTTAGTACTTCATTTGGATGATTAATTCTACCCCATGAAATATCAGTAATGTACAATAATCCGTCCACACCACCTAAATCCATAAATGCTCCAAAATCTGTGATATTTTTAACCACACCTTCAAGAACCTGTCCTTTTTCAAGACCTGCTATGATGGTTTCTCTTTGCTCTGCTAAGTCACTTTCTATCAAGGCTTTATGAGAAACTACAGCATTTTTAATAGCTTCATTAATCTTGACAACCTTAAACTCCATCGTCTTACCTACATACACATCGTAATCTGTAATCGGCTTAACGTCAATCTGTGATCCAGGTAAAAATGTCTCTAATCCAAGACAATCCACGATCAAACCTCCTTTAGTCTTGCTGACAACATGACCTTTAATGATCGTACCGTTTTTGTAAGAATCAACTAACATTTCCCATGCCTGGAGTAATTTAGCTTTTCTTCTTGAAAGTATAAGCTGTCCTCTTAAATCTTCTTTGTTCTCAACATATACATCTACATAATCACCAACTTTAAGATCTGGTGTGTCTCTAAATTCAGATAAAGAAACCATACCATCCGACTTATAGTTAATGTCTAAAATAACATCACCACTATGAATAGATGTCACTCTTCCTTTAACTACTTCAAACTCAGCTACTGTATTAAGTGAGTTATCATAATCCTTAAAGTACGTATTGTAGTCATTTTCACCATACTTAACAGTATTTCTCTTACCTATTGACCAGTCAAAATCATCATGAGCTGTGTCAACTTTATCTACTGTTTGTTCTAATTGAACATCTGAAATGTCTTCAATTTCATAATTTTCTTCATTTCCGTGTTCATGATCAAGGCCTTTGTTTTCTGCCATTGTTTTAAATGTTTTGTATGTCGTTTTTATATAACGACAGAGGTTAAAAATATAAAATTTTAAAAATGGCCACAAAGGTATGAAATCTTTAGTTATTCATGTGCATATTTATTTGAAAATCAATAATAAAATTGTAAAAAATATTAATCAGAGGCCCACAAGTTAAAATTATCAACAAAAAAACCTCATAGAAATTAATTCCAACAGCTTAAACCCCTACAGATTTGCCAAACTAACCTATATTTCAATAATTTATCATTAGAAATTGATTGATACCTTCATATTTTTTTTATACATTTGCGGCTCAATTATTTTAAATCAACATATTTCGACCTTTGGCATTAAGCGACATCAATCCAGATAATTTACCACAACACATAGCTATCATTATGGACGGTAATGGTAGATGGGCCAAATCACAAGGAAAACCTCGTGTATTTGGTCATAAAAATGGTGTAAAATCCGTCAGAGAAGTAACAGAAGCAGCAGCCGAGATAGGAATTAAATATTTGACTCTCTATGCTTTCTCTACGGAAAACTGGTCTAGACCTGCTTTGGAAGTAAATGCACTTATGAGCCTATTGGTAGATACCATAGGGAAAGAATTGGCTACGCTCACCAAAAACAATATACGCCTGCAAGCCATTGGAGACCTGTCACAATTACCTGACAAAACACGTGATTCCCTATATCAAGCTATTGAAGATACCAGTAACCATACACGGATGACACTCGTGCTCGCACTCAATTATTCTGCAAGATGGGAAATCACAGAAGCAGCAAAGAAAATTGCTAACGATACATTGTCAAAAAGCATAAACATAAATACATTTACATCAGAAGATTTTAATAATTATTTATCAACTAAAGACATTCCAGATCCCGAATTACTCATTCGTACAAGCGGCGAACAAAGGATCAGTAATTTCCTGCTGTGGCAAATAGCTTATTCCGAATTGTATTTTACGCCTGTACTCTGGCCTGATTTTAGAAAAAATCATTTTTATGACGCTATTATAGACTACCAAAACAGAGAAAGACGTTTTGGCAAAACAAGTGATCAAATATTAAAAACTTCTTAAACTTGACGACTTTAAACATTTAAAAACAGCAATTAATATCAGCCGGTCGTTAAAAAATATTAATAGATACATTATGAAGCACATTTTCAAAATCGTTATTGTTTTACTGACATTGTGGATGACAAACACTCATATTTATGCTCAGGATAATAATATCTTCAATTACAGTAATAAAAAGACATACGAAATAGGAGGAATTACAATACAAGGAGCTGAAACTCGCGACAGAAACGCTATTAAATCTATAACAGGACTAAGAGAAGGTCGCAAAGTACAAATTCCAGGCACTGAAATTCCTACAGCAATAAAATCGCTGTTAAAACTTAGATTATTTGATGATGTTCAAATTAGCATTGATAAAATAGAAGGTGACATTGTATTTTTGAATATCTTGCTTGTCGAAAGACCGATCCTGTCCAGATGGAGTTATAAAGGTGTAAAAAGCTCTCAGCATGAAGATTTAAATGATATTGTCAAAAACATCCTGACTAAAGGTGGTATCGTTACCGATGATCAAAAAGATCTGGCTAAAGCCAAAATTAAAGAATTTTATATAGGCAAAGGAAAATTAGACGCAAAAGTTGATGTATCAGAAGTCCCTGAAGAATCCAAGGTACCTAGTGTTAGGCTCATATTTGAAATTTACCCGAATGAACGCGTTAAGGTAGAAAACATCACCTTTGAAGGAAATAAGATATATTCTGATAGAAAATTGCGTAAAAAAATGAGTAAAATCAAAAGAAAAGGTACCTTATTCCGCAAATCTAAATACATAGCTAAAGAATATCAAGAAGACCTGGCTAGCCTAAGCAAATTTTACCATAACGAAGGTTATAAAAACATGACTATTGTCCATGACACTGTGTACAGACTTAAGAATGGAAATGTTATGATCGACATCAAAATAGATGAAGGGAAACGCCATTATTTTAGAGATATCAAATGGAAGGGCAACTCATTATATAAAGAAGATTATCTCAATACAGTATTAGGTATTTCTAAAGGCGATATCTACAACCCCGAATTACTCCAAAATAGATTAAAATTCAGCTTAGACGGTAGAGACATTTCATCATTATATCTGGACGATGGATATCTAGCTTTTGAGGTTACACCTGTTGAAGTCGCTGTAGTAAACGATTCTATAGACTTAGAAATGCGCATTTTTGAAGGTCCTCAATTTACTATAGACAACGTAGTAATAAAAGGCAATGACCGTACCAATGAAAATGTAGTAAGGCGAGAAATCAGAACAAGACCAGGACAAAAATTTAGTCGCTCTGACATCATTCGATCACAACGAGAAATCATCAATCTTGGATACTTTAATCCTGAGTCACTCGGTATTGAAAACCCAGTCAATCAAAATAGAGGTACAGTAAGTATTGAATATAAACTAGAAGAAAAACCTTCAGATCAGCTGGAATTATCAGCAGGATATGGAGGGTTTAGCGGACTTATAGGTACACTTGGTGTTGTCTTTAACAACTTCTCTATCACTAATATCAAAGACAGATCCACATGGAGCCCGTTGCCTCAGGGAGATGGCCAAAAGTTATCACTGAGATTGCAGTCAAACAGCCGCTTTTTCAAGTCATACAATTTCTCATTTACTGAGCCTTGGTTAGGTGGTAAAAAACCACGATCCTTTACAATTGGAGCTTCCCACACTGCTTTTGATTATACCTTGTCAGGAAGTGGAAAACTTAGTATTACAAGAGGTTTTGTCGGGTTAGGTACTCAATTAAAATGGCCGGACGACTATTTCTCATCCAGCACCACACTTAACATTGAGCAAATCAACTTAGATAAATTTATCAGTGGTGGTTTTCCTGTAACAGTAGGCAAATTTAACAATTTTAGTTTGACTCAAGTTCTTACTAGGAGTAGTATCAGTGATCCTTTGTATCCTCGTAGTGGTTCTCGAGTATCCTTATCATTACAAATAACACCGCCTTATTCATTATTCAGAAAAGATAATACTTTTGTCCCTACTGAAGATCAAAGACAGGAAATAATCCGTGATCTAAAATTCGAAAATGGACCAGCTAGACCTGTCACTGATGCAGATATTAATGCAAAAATCAATGAACTCAAAGAAGCTAACAGATTTAAATGGCTCGAATACCATAAATGGAAGATAGCTTCCGAGTGGTACTTCAATTTATTTGATAAATTAGTAGTGGCTTCAACAGCAAAACTTGGTTTAATGGGTGCTTTCAATAATGATATTGGCATTTCACCTTTCGAACGATTCCAATTAGGTGGTGATGGTATTAACAATCAGAATATAGGATTGCAGGGAAGAGAGATCGTCTCAATGAGAGGATACGATGTTTCTGATATAAAAGGCAATGGACAGACTAACTCATTAGGTAATTCACCAGGAGCCCCTTTATATAATAAATTCACTTTAGAATTGAGATACCCATTATCTCTTAATCCAAATTCTACCATTTATGTCACAAGTTGGGTGCAAGGTGGTAATGCATACGAATCATTCAAAAAGTACAACCCCTTTGACCTTAAACGTTCAGCCGGTTTCGGGGCAAGAGTCTTCCTACCTATGTTTGGTTTGTTAGGATTTGACTATGGATGGGGATTTGACAAAGTATTAGACGGAACTAAAACCTACGGAAAATTCAATATCGTCCTAGGATTCGAACCCGAATAAACAATTAAATATTAGTTAAGAACAATATTCAAGATAACATAATAGGATTACAAAACAGTTATAACATAAATTATTTTAAACAAAACCAATTAGTAATGAAGTACACTTTTCTTAGTATTATTCTATCAGTTTTTGTAACATTAAATGTCCAAGCACAGAAATTTGGCTACGTTGACACACAAGAGATACTTGCCAACATGACAGAAATGAAACTTGCTGATAATGAATTACAAAAAATGCAAAATGAACTAGTTGCCAAAGGCGAAGAGATGGTTATTAAATTTGAGACTGAATATAAAAAATATATGTCTGAAGCTAATAGCGGTACACTTTCTAAAGTCCAGATGCAACAGAAAGAAGAAGTCTTAGTCGGTCAACAAGAAGAAATTAAAAAATTTGAAGCAGACATACAGCAACAACTAGCTAAGAAAAAAGAGGAATTGTATAAACCTCTTTTAGATAAAGTTAAAAATGAAATCAATAAATTAGGTAAAGACGGAGCTTATACAATGATTTTTGATGGAAGTGCTGGAATTATACTCCATGCTGCAGAATCTGAAAACCTAACTCCTACCCTAAAAACAAAATTAGGAATACACTAAATATTTATAGGTTGCCTTATGTATAAAAAATGGATAGCTCTCGTAAAATAGAACTATCCATTTTTTTTAAAGACAATATATAGTACTATAATATAATAAGATAGTTACTTTTTAAACAATCCAAAAAGTGTCTAAAAAGATATAGTTATACCCTCAGGTTGATTTTACTTATTAAGCAGATAATATTTAAATAACCATTCAAAAGGAATCAAAGATATCATACAAATTTTTAAAAAACTTGGAGATAAAATTCCGTATAATATATAGCAATATTCCTAATGCCATTTGCCCATAAATAGATCAATTCCACCACAATATACCGTACACAAAATAACAGATGCTTTGATTACGGGCCACCAAGCTTTCTATCAATTTCCGTGAGCTTAGCCAGCCCTGCCCACCATGTTCATGACTAAAAGAATTATAATATGGATACCAATATCGAAGGAAACTTCTTTTGTCAAACCCTAAGATATATAACCATCTTTTGAACCAATAAAAAATAGTGAAAGCAACACAGTAATGAATCTATTAGTCCAATATAAAACATAATACCCATGTGCAAAATTTAGTACTAAATCAACGTGCATTCAATATAACAGAAAGGTATATCACAGAATGTGATATTCATAGCTATAAAAAGAATTTGTCAATTAGAGCAATCAATACAATGAAGAATTTATAGATATATCTTCAATATGTTTTATCCATAACCACTTATCCTTTCTTAGTAAAAAAGCAATCAAAAGCTATACTATTAAATTTAAAGAGTTCCGCTCCTATGGCAACATTATTAATAATTCTGGCAGGCTTACGTCGTACTCACCTTAGACAACATTATCTTTCGTAAAAACGATGTTGGAGAAAAGCGATAGATTCTCAAAAGATATTAGTCTGGATATAAATAGAGAGTGGATATTTGTATTCAAACAAATATCCACTCTCCATATCATACTGATGAATAAAATATTATTCCTCCTCTGATTTTATATTAGAATCGTTATCAACTACCTGAGCGGGAGCAGCTACAACAGCACCAGCATTACTGCCAGCACCACTAGATCTGCGGCTTCTTCTTGTTGATTTTTTAGCCGTTCCAGTTTTTGCTACATAAACATCATTATAATCTACTAATTCGATCATTGCAGTTTCGGCACCATCACCTTTTCTAAATCCGGTCTTGATGATTCTACAATATCCACCAGGTCTATCCATGATTTTTGGCGCAATCAAATCAAACAATTCAGCAACCGCCTCTTTATTCTGGAGATTTGAAAACACAGTTCTTCTTGAATGTGTACTATTATCTTTAGATTTTGTAAGTAAGGGTTCTACATAAACTCTTAATGCCTTTGCCTTAGCTAAAGTTGTATTTATACGCTTATATCGTATTAGAGATATAGACATATTAGCTAACATAGCATCTCTATGGCCTTTTTTTCTACTTAAATGGTTAAATTTTTTACCGTGTCTCATTTTTAAATAAGTTTTGCACCACTATTGATTGTACCACTACTTCGACCTTGGGCTTTTACAATCAACGTTTTGTACAGATTTAATAATTAGTATCCTTATGGGTCGAACCGATATTACTCTTCGTCTATTTTATACTTACTTAAATCCATTCCAAAAGTCAAGCCCTTTAGTTGAAGCAATTCTTCAATTTCTACTAAAGACTTCTTTCCAAAATTTCTAAATTTAAGTAATTCATGCATATCACATCTAACAATTTCGCCAAGAGAATTAATCTTAGCTGCCTTAAGACAATTATAAGCTCTGACAGACAAATCGAGATCTTCTAGGTTAGTCTTTAATAACTTACGCATGTGTAATATATGCTCATCTACAACATTATCCTCATGAGTAGTAGCATCATTAAATGTAATGTTATCATCTGTAATAAGCATTAAATGCTGAATTAGGATGCGAGATGCTTCTTTTAATGCTACCTCTGGATGGATAGTACCATCTGTTTTAAGCTCAATGGTTAACTTTTCAAAATCTGTTCGCTGCCCCACACGTGTACTCTCAACCCTATAAGCCACCTTTTTAATTGGTGTGTATATAGCATCGATAGGAATTACACCAATAGCTGCATCTTTAGGTAGATTTTCATCCGCTGCAACATATCCTCTACCCTTAGTAATTGTAAATTCAATTTCTAATGAAACACTAGGCTCCATTGTGCAAATATACAAATCTGGATTCATAACCCTAAAGGTATTAGAAGACGATACTATATCGCCCGCTAAAAATTTATCTTTACCAGAAATAGTAACATACAATTTTTCCTCCGTTGAATCATCACTAATACCAGTAGGCCTAAGTCGAATTTGCTTTATATTTAAGACAATATCTACAACATCTTCTACAACACCTTTAATAGTAGAAAACTCATGATCAACTCCAGCGATTCTAATAGCAGAAATTGCATAACCTTCAAGAGAAGAAAGCAACACTCTTCTCAATGAATTTCCAACAGTCTGACCAAAGCCAGGCTCCAAAGGCTTAAACTCAAAAACACCATCAAAATCATCTGCCTTTTGAAGAAGTATTTTATCCGGTTTTTGAAAATTTAGAATACTCATTATGATATATAAGTTTATAAATAAATAAACAACAATAGGCCATCCATACAGACGGCCTAGTCTATTACTTAGAATACAATTCTACAATTAACTGCTCATTGATATTTTCAGGAATCTTCTCTCTTTCAGGGTAGGCAAGGAATCTACCTTCCATCTTGTCAGAATTCCATTCAATCCATCCAAAAATCCTGCTAGTATCCCTTTTAGCATGTACATTTGTCTGTATTATATCAAGATGCTGTGATTTACCTCTAACAGATACCACAGCTCCCGGCTTTAAAAGCATGGAAGGGATATTAGTAAGGACGCCATCCACTAATATATGTCTATGAGTAACCAATTGTCTCGCTGCTCTACGAGTCTTTGCAATACCCATTCTATACACAACATTATCCAACCTTGATTCTAATAACTGAAGTAAAATTACACCAGTTACACCTGATTTAGCAGCAGCTTTGTCAAATAAATTTCTAAACTGTCTTTCAAGAACACCATAAGTGTATTTTGCCTTTTGCTTTTCAAGCAATTCGAAGGCATAATCAGTTCTCTGCTTTCTTTTTCTCAATAAACCATGCTGACCTGGAGGAAATTTCCTCTTTTCATAAGCTTTGTCATACCCAAAAATTGGTTCACCAAACGATCTTGCCTTTTTAGTTACAGGCCCAATATATCTCGCCATTTTGAATGGATTTTTATACCTTTAATTAAACTCTTCTCTTTTTAGGAGGACGACAACCATTATGCGGCACAGGAGTCGTATCCTTTATCTTAGTCACTTTAATACCAGACGAATCAATAGCTCTAATAGCTGACTCTCTTCCAGCACCTGGGCCTTTAACAAAAACCTCAACAGATCTTAAACCTGCTTCATATGCAGTTGCAGAAGCTGAATTAGCTGCCATCTGTGCTGCATAAGGAGTATTCTTTTTACTACCACGAAAACCAGATTTTCCCGCTGATCCCCATGAAATAACCTGACCTGTTCTGTTTGTCAATGACACAATAATGTTATTAAAAGTCGCGTGTATAAAAGCTAAGCCTTCAGCTTCAACTTTAACAACCCGCTTTTTGGTCACTTTTTTACCTTTAGCCATAATACTTTACCTTATTTATTATTTAGTTGCCTTCTTTTTATTTGCTACTGTCTTCTTTCTACCTTTACGAGTTCTGGCATTCGTTTTTGTGCTTTGACCACGCACCGGAAGTCCTTTTCGGTGTCTAAGCCCTCTATAACATACAATATCCATCAAACGCTTAATACTCAACTGAACCTCACTTCTTAATTCGCCCTCGACTTTATATTCGTCTTGAATAAATTTAGAAATGAACTTGATATTCTCATCAGTCCAGTTTAATACTTTAGTATCTTCTGATACATTAGCCGCTTTTAAAATATCTTTGGCTCGTGTAGGGCCTATCCCATATATATAGGTAAGTCCTATTACGCCTCTTTTATTTTTTGGTAAATCTACTCCAGCAATACGTGCCATATCTTTAATTTATTAACCTTGTCTTTGTTTAAATTTAGGATTCTTCTTGTTGATTACGTAAAGTTTCCCCTTTCGTCTTACGATCTTGCAATCAGCAGATCTTTTTTTAATTGATGCTTGTACTTTCATCGCAAACCTCTTTAATTCTATTATTATTTATATCGGTAATTTATCCTTCCTCTAGTAAGATCATAAGGAGACATTTCTACAGCTACTTTATCGCCAGGCAATATTCGTATATAATGCATCCGCATTTTTCCAGAAATAGTTGCAGTTATCAAATGACCACTTTCAAGTCGTACTCGAAACATAGCATTTGATAAAGCCTCTTCTATGATTCCATCTAATTTTATAAGGTCTTGTTTTGCCATTTTTTAAATTGGAGCGCAAATATCTAACAATTTATTGAAATATCAATGATTTCTGGATTATTTTTAATCTCAACATCAATAAGATCATGATTTGACAACACGTCAGGTCCATTATGACGTACTGCTATGGTATGTTCAAAGTGTGCTGAGGCCTTTCCGTCTCTTGTCAAAATAGTCCAGCCATCGTTCATCTGCTTAACACTTCTCGTACCTAAATTGACCATTGGTTCAATTGCAATAACTAACCCATCTTTAAGGAGTGGTCCTCTACCCTTTTGACCAAAATTAGGAACCTCAGGTTCTTCATGCAAATTACGACCTACACCATGACCCACTAATTCTCTGACGATACCATATCCATGTTCCTTTTCACAATAATTTTGAACAGCATAACTTATATCGCCTATTCTATTCCCAACTAATGCAGCAGCTACACCACGATCCAGCGCTTCACGAGTAACTTTCATTAGTGTAAGCACTTCATTAGAGACTTCACTAAATGCGAAGGTGAATGCTGAATCTCCATAAAAACCATTTAAAACCACTCCACAATCCACTGAAATAATATCCGTTTCAGTAAAAACTTGATCAGATGGGATTCCATGTACTACCGCATCATTAAACGACATACATAACGTTGCAGGAAAACCGCGATATCCTTTAAATGCAGGAATACCATTATGATCTCGGATAAATGTTTCTGCCTCCCTATCAATACTATTTGCTGATAGTCCTACTTTTAGACTTGCAGCTATAAAACCTAGTGTTTTACTTACTAATAAAGCACTTTCTCTAATTAATTCAATCTCTTCAGCTGTTTTATAATATATCATTATTATAAAGATAATTACATACCAGCTCCAATCGTGATCCCTTGTCCTGTCCTACCTTGAATTCTTCCTGATTTAACAAGTCCATCATACTTACGCATTAATAAATAACTTTCTATCATTTGTAATGTATCTAGCACAACTCCAACAAGTATCAATAAAGATGTTCCACCAAAGAAATATGCAAATGCTTGATTTACTCCTGTCATACCTACAAGGGCAGGAAGGATAGCTATTAATCCTATAAAAATTGCACCTGGTAATGTAATACGCGTCGTAAGGGTATCTATATAATCCTCAGTATCCTGACCAGGCTTTACTCCCGGTATAAAAGCATTGCTTCTTTTTAAATACTCCGCATATTGTTGTGGATTAACAATCAAGGCCGTATAAACATACGTAAATAAAACGTTGAGTGCAAAAAAGATCACATTATACCAAAAAGACATAGGGTTATTAAGACTCAACAATACATCACTTTGACTTCCAGAAGTACCAACAGCCCATTGTGCAGCCGTAAGTGGTAAAAACATGATTGCTTGAGCAAAAATGATGGGCATAACCCCAGCAGCAGTAAGCTTAAGATTTATAACATCATTTGCTGAATTACTCATCATACCAGTACGTCCAACCATACGTTTAGCCGCTTGAATAGGGATTTTACGCACTGCTTGAACAATTGCTACTGTTCCGATAATTACAAATAATAATGCTATCATCTCAACAATAAAGAAAATAAATCTATTATTAGCAAACTGACTTGACAATTCAGCAACAAAAGATTGTGGCAAACGTGCAATAATACCTACCATGATTATCAAAGAAATACCATTACCGATACCTTTATCCGTGATTTTTTCACCAAGCCACATTGCAAATATAGTACCCGTTGAAAGAATAATCATATTACTAATCCAAAATACACTAGGATTAATCGAAGAATCAACAACTCCAGGTGTAGTCTTTAACATCAATAAATAACCACTTCCTTGAACTAAAGTAATTAATAATGTTAAAAATCTAGTAATTTGATTGATTCTCTTACGCCCAGATTCACCTTCCTTTTGTTGTAACCTTTGAAAATAAGGTACTGCAAAACCAAGCAACTGAATAATAATGGACGAAGTAATGTATGGCATAATACCCAAAGCAAAAATAGATCCCTGATTAAATGCACCACCTGTAAAAGTGTTAATCAATTGCAACAAGTCATTAGCTTTCTTTCCAGCATGACTTGCATCTAAAGCCATCGCATTAATTCCGGGCAAAACAATATAGGTACCCAGCCTGAATACAGCTAACACTACTAAAGTAAAAAGAATTTTATCTCTTAATTCTTTTATACTCCAAATATTTTTAAATGTTTCGAAATACTTATTCATTTTCAAGTATTATTAAGCGTTTACTGTTCCACCAGCAGCTTCAATCTTTGCCTTAGCACTAGCTGAAAAACTATCCGCTTGAACTGTTAATTTAGAAGAAATCTCTCCATTACCCAAGATTTTAATTTTTTCACCCTGATTAATAATCCCTTCTTTATATAAAGTTACTTTATTAATTTCAGAGATACCATAATTATCATGGATTTCCTGCAATCGAGAAACATTAATAGCTGTATAGGTAACATTATTGATGTTTTTAAAACCACGCTTTGGCAAACGCATCTGTATAGGCATTTGACCTCCTTCAAAAGCTCGTTTTTCATTGTAACCTGCGCGTGATTGGGATCCTTTATGTCCCTTAGATGCAGTTCCACCAGAACCACTACCTTCACCACGACCAAGTCGTCCTTTAGACTTCTTTACTGAACCAGCAGCAGGAGTTAAATTATGTAACTTCATTTTTATTCCTTTACAATTTTAAAAATTAAGATATTTTATATCTCTTCTAAAGTAATCAAGTGTCTAACCTTTGCAACCATACCCATTATTTGTGGATTAACCTCCTTAACAACAGTCTGGTGCATTTTGTTAATACCTAATGCCTTCATTGTATCTTTTTGACGCTTTGGTCTATCGATAACACTCCTTACCTGAGTTATTTTTATACTTGCCATGATTTGAATATTTATTTACCTTCAAATACTTTTGAAACTGAAATTCCTCTTTCTTTAGCTATCTGATGAGCTCCACGCATTTTTGCTAATGCATCAATCGTCGCCTTCACCACATTATGTGGATTCGATGATCCCTGAGACTTACCTTGAACATTGTGATAACCAGCCATTTCTAAAACAGCTCTCATCGAGCCACCTGCAATAAGACCAGTACCATCCGCTGCAGGCTTAATTAAAACCTTACCTGCACCGTATTTACCCTTCTGCTCATGAGGTACTGTACCTTTATGTACTACCACCTGAACCATATTTTTCTTTGCATCCTGTACAGCCTTCTGAATCGATTCCGACACATCAAGTGCTTTACCTAATCCATGGCCGACTTTGCCATTTCCATCCCCGACTACAACAAGAGCTGAAAAACTAAAAGTACGACCACCTTTTGTAACTTTAGCTACTCTGGACAAATTTACTAATTTTTCCTTGTATTCTGGTTCAGCCTGATTAAATTTAACCGGTGTTGACATATATTATATTTTTAGAAAATTAAACCACCCTCTCTGGCACCGTCAGCCAAAGATTTAACACGACCGTGAAATAAATAACCTCCTCTGTCAAAAACAACAGTTTCTATCCCAGCGTCTTTAGCCTTTGATGCTATCAATTTACCGACTTCAACAGCTATCAAATTTTTGCTACCATTTCCAGTTAAACTTTTAGAGTTTGCACTAGCTATGGTTACACCGTTGATATCATCTATCAATTGACAATATATCTGCTTGTTACTTCTAAAAACAGACAATCTAGGCTTAGTCGCTGTACCGCTAACTTTTTTTCTAATACGGTACTTAATTCTCGTTCGATTATATAATTTATTATCCATCCTTTTATTATTTGGATTTTAATATTATTTTTTAGATGCTGTCTTACCAGCCTTTCTTCTAAGTATTTCACCAGTAAACTTGATACCTTTACCTTTATAGGGCTCTGGTTTACGGAAAGCACGTATTTTTGCACAAACCTGACCTAGCAATTGCTTATCATAACTTCCAAGTATTATAGTAGGGTTTTCTCCCTTCTCCATTTTCGTTGTTACACTAATTTCCTTTGGAAGAAGAAAATATACAGGGTGCGCAAAACCAATAGTCATCTCTAGTAGGTTATCAGTATTCGCAACCCTATAACCCACACCAACTAACTCTAAAGATTTAGTATAACCATCAGAGACACCTATAACCATGTTATTTAACAAAGCACGTGTCAACCCATGAACTTCACGATGACGTTTTTGATCTGTGGGTCGATCCACACTCATCTCACCGTTATCAACAGTAATCTTCATATCTGCATCCATCTGGCTAGTTACCGTTCCTTTTGCTCCTTTAACTGTAACCATATTACCTTTCGTAATATCAACTGTTACGCCATTAGGTATAGATATTGTAGATTTGCCTACTCTAGACATTTTACTTAATTTTAAATTTCAATTAATAAATGTAACAAAGAACCTCACCGCCTACATTAAGTTCGCGAGCCTTTTTATCAGTCATAACGCCTTTTGATGTAGAGACAATCGCTATACCTAAACCATTTATAACTTGAGGCATTTCCTTTACACCTGAGTATTGACGTAAACCAGATCTTGATACTCGTCTTAATTCTCTAATTATTGGTGACTTAGTTACTGGATCGTACTTGAGTGCAATACTAATCACTCCTTGCTTACCAGCCGCATCGTCAAACTTATATTTTAAGATATAACCCTGATCATAAAGAATTTCAGTAATAGCCTTTTTCATATTAGAAGAAGGAATTTCAACTACTTTATGACCCGCCATTTGAGCGTTTCGAAGTCGAGTCAAATAATCTGCTATTGGATCTGTTACTACCATTTTTAAATAATACTATACAATTTTAATAATTACCAGCTCGCTTTAGTTACGCCTGGTATTAAACCTTCATTGGCCATCTTACGGAATGTAACCCTATTGATACCAAATTTTCTCATATATCCTTTTGGTCGCCCAGTCAGTTTACATCTATTATGTAAACGAACCTTAGATGAATTACGAGGAAGCTTATCCAATGCTTCATAATCACCCTCCTCTTTTAACTTTTTACGAAGATCGGCATACTTAGCTACTAATCTTTCTCTTTTAATTTCTCTTGCTATTACTGATTTTCTTGCCATTTGAAATTAATTCTTTTGGTTTTTAAATGGTAAACCTAATTCTTTAAGAAGTGCAAATGCCTCTGCGTCAGTATTTGCCGTCGTCACGAAGGTAATATCCA
Organism: uncultured Aureispira sp.; assembly: GCA_964501555.1. Lineage (GTDB taxonomy): Bacteria > Bacteroidota > Bacteroidia > Chitinophagales > Saprospiraceae > OLB9. Next base: position 32,207 of record CAZCTQ010000007.1, read on the forward strand.
TACCCGTTATCTTATTAACCTTGTCAATATCAATTTCAGGAAATATTATTTGCTCTTTAATTCCTAAAGAATAGTTACCTCTACCGTCGAAACTTTTATCGTTTATACCCTTAAAGTCACGTACACGAGGAAGTGCAACCGATACTAGACGATCCAAAAATTCCCACATTTGCCTATCACGCAAAGTTACACGTGCACCAATGGGCATAAATTCTCTCAGCTTAAAGTTTGATATTGACTTAGTCGCTTTAGTAGGCACTGCCTTTTGACCTGTAATAGTTGTCATTTCATTGACAGCTATATCAACTAACTTTTTATCTTGAGTAGCCTGGCCAACACCTTGATTTACTGTAATTTTAACCAATTTAGGCACTTGCATTACAGTCTTATAACTAAATTGTTCATATAATTTTTGAACAACTTCGTTTGTATATTTTGTTTTAAGTCTAGGTACGTAACTCATTACTTAATTATTTCACCGGATTTTTTAGAATATCTTACTATTTTACTATCAACCACCTTACGACCAACTCGGGTAGGTGTTCCTGTCTTAGGATCAAGAAGCATTAAATTAGAAATATGTATTGGAGCTTCGATATCATGGATACCACCTGGATTATCCTGAGTTCCTTTGACGTGCTTCTTAACCAAATTGAGACCATCAACAATTGCTCTATTCTCTGTAGGAAATACAGCCTTAACTTCACCTGATTTTCCCTTGTTAGAACCAGCAATAACAATTACTTTGTCTCCGGATTTTATTTTTAACTTTGGTGCAAAACGTTTAGTTGCCATCCTTTATTGATTTATGATTAAAGCACTTCGGGTGCTAATGAAACAATACGCATATAGTCACGATCACGTAGCTCTCTTGCTACCGGCCCAAAAATACGTGAACCTCTTGGCTCGTCAGCATTATTAAGTAATACAACAGCGTTATCATCAAATCTAATATATGAGCCGTCTTTACGTCGAACCTCTTTTTTAGTGCGAACAATAACCGCCTTAGTGACAGTACCTTTTTTAATGCCTGTCGGTGTTGCAGATTTAACAGAAACTACAATCTTATCACCTATAGAAGCATACCTACGTCTAGTACCTCCTAAAACACGGATACACAAAACTTCCTTTGCCCCGCTATTATCTGCTACTTTTAATCTTGATTCTTGCTGGATCATGACTATTTCTTTTAAAAATTATTATTTAGCTCTCTCTATGATTTCGACAAGTTTCCAAGTCTTATTTTTACTAATTGGTTTCGTCTCCGCAATTTTAACGGTATCGCCTTCATTACACTCATTCTTTTCATCATGAGCAAAAAATTTACGCGATTTTTTTACGAATTTACCATAAATAGGGTGCTTCAGCTTACGCTCTATAAGCACTGTTATCGTTTTGTCCATTTTATTGGAAGCTACGACGCCTACTCTTACCTTTTTTAAAACACTATCACTCATCTGAGTATTATTTTAATATGATTATTTTCTTCTCAATCTAATTTTAGAACGTTTGCTTAGTTCCTCAGCTGTCATGTCCTTAAGCTCACGAGCCCTGATTTCAGTTTGTAACCTAGCAACTTCTACCTTACCATTTCTCAATTCAGTAGGATCCTGTAAACCCTTTGACTGATGATCAAATCTAAGCTGAGCTAAATTTGATTTAGACTGTACTAACTCTTCCTTTAAGGTTTCAGTGCTTAATCCCTGAAGCTCCAAATATCTCTTTGATGCCATTTTAGCTAATATTTATTATTCTACGTAATCAGTTCTAACAACAGTTCTCGTTAATACTGGTAATTTTTGAGCTGCCAATCTTAATGCTTCAACAGCAATATCTGATGGGACTCCATCTATTTCAAACATAATCTTACCCGGCTTAACTACTGCTACCCAATGATCCAATGCTCCTTTTCCTTTACCCATACGAACTTCCTGAGGCTTCTTAGTGATAGGCTTGTCAGGAAATATCCTAATCCATACTTTACCCTCTCTCTTCATATACCTGGTCATAGCAATCCTCGCTGATTCTAACTGTCTGTTAGTGATCCTGCCAATTTCCATTGACTTAAGTGCAAAGGAACCAAACGATATAGTGCTACCTTTAACAGCTATCCCTTTAGGGTTCATTTTATGCTGTTTCCTATATTTCGTTCTTTTTGGTTGTAACATAACTCGCTATCGATTTTATTATTAAATTACCTTTGATTTAAAAAAGTCCGCAAAGGTAACACTTTTTATTTAATTTGCCTTAATCTTTTTTATTTCCGTCTCTTCTTCTTTCACCACCACGACGATCTCCACCGCCTCGACGATCTCCACCACGACGATCTCCACCGCCTCGTCTATCATCACCTCCTTTACGATCACCTCTATTGAAGTGTTCACCACCTTCATTAGATTTGCTTACTCCGGCATTAGGTGATAAGTCACGCGCTTCAAGAACCTCACCTTTACAAATCCAAGTTTTGATTCCAAGCTTACCATACACAGTTAAAGCTTCTTTAATTGAATAATCAATATCAGCTCTAAAAGTATGCAACGGTGTTCTACCTTCCTTAAATTCTTCACTACGTGCCATTTCAGCACCATTTAATCTACCGCTGATTCGAATTTTAATTCCCTCGGCACCAGCTCTCATGGCAGACTGCATGGCCATTTTAATAGCCCTTTTATAATTTACCCTTGACTCTAACTGTTTTGCAATCGTTTCCCCAACAATTGCCGAATCCATTTCAGGTTTTCTAATTTCAATAATATTAATCTGGACATCTTTGCCAGTAAGCTTTTTCAACTCTTCCTTTACTCTATCAACTTCCTGACCGCCTTTACCAATTATTATACCTGGTCTTGATGTATGAATTGTAACAATCACACGCTTTAGAGTCCTTTCAATTACGATTTTAGAGATACCGCCCTTTTGAATACGTGCGTTAAGATATACTCGGATTTTTTCGTCTTCAACTACTTTTTGTCCAAATTCTTTGCCACCGTACCAACTAGAATCCCATCCTCTGATGATCCCAAGTCTATTACCAATTGGATTTGTCTTTTGACCCATTGAAATTAATATTTATATGTTTAAGCTTCTAATTCAATTTTGTTTTCAACCACTATCGTAATGTGATTCAAACGTTTACGGATTCTATTTGCCCTTCCATGAGGTGCAGGTCTGAAACGTTTAACTGAAGAACCACCATCAACAAAAGCAGTCTTTATATACAATTTAAAATCTTCAGGATTATCAGATTCAGCCTTATTAGACCAATTAGATATTGCTGACAATACTAATTTTTCTAACCAAATTGCTGATTCCTTATTAGTATATTTTAAAATATTCAAAGCGTCATCAACAGACTTGCCTCTTATATTGTCAACTACCAATCTCATCTTACGAGCTGACATATGGCAATTTTTTAATTTAGCAACTGCTTCCATTTTTATTTATTTTTACGGTACTCCTTCGTTAAAAAATTATTTCTTACCACTATGGCCTTTAAAGACCCTTGTTGGAGAAAATTCACCTAATTTATGACCAACCATGTTTTCTGTTACAAATACAGGAACAAATGTCTTTCCGTTATGAACTGCGATAGTATGACCTATCATGTCAGGAATAATCATGGATGCTCTTGACCATGTCTTAATAACAGACTTTTTATTCGTTTCGTTAGCCTTACCTATTTTTTCAAGTAATTTATGGAACACATAAGGTCCTTTTTTGATTGATCTAGCCATCTGAATTATCACTTACGTTTTGAAATAATTAAATTTGTCGATTTTTTCTTGACATTTCTGGTTTTTTGACCTTTAGCCATGATACCTGTCCTAGAGATAGGGTGACCACCTGATGCTCTACCTTCACCACCTCCCATTGGGTGATCTACAGGGTTCATCGCTACACCTCTAACTCTGGATCTACGGCCCATCCATCTGGTTTTACCAGCTTTACCCCATACCTCCTGCATGTGATCAGGATTAGAAGCTCTACCGATAACTGCCTTGCACGTTAACAGAATTCTACGTATTTCGCCAGATGGTAATTTTATAATCGCATATTTACCTTCACGCCCCATCAAAGTACCGTAATTACCAGCACTTCTAGCAAGTGCAGCACCTCGACCCGGAATCATTTCGATAGAAAAAATATCAGTACCTAATGGAACAGCTGATAAAAACATAGCATGACCAATTTCTGGCTGAGCCTTTTCGCCTGACATAATCGTATCTCCCACCTTTATCTTATCCGGAGCAACTATATATCTCTTTTCACCATCATTATATACAACAAGAGCGATAAATGCGGATCTGTTTGGATCATACTCAAGCGTAGCTATTCTACCCGGAATACCATCTTTATCTCTTTTAAAGTCAATAACTCTATATTTCCTTTTAGCACCACCACCTAACTGTCTCATGGTCATTTTACCACCATGATTTCTTCCACCAGACTTACCTATTCCAACGGTTAAAGACTTTTCAGGTTTCGATGCTGTTAAATCAGCATAACTTACTGTTACCTTTTGTCTGAGTCCCGGAGTTATCGGATTATATTTCTTAATTGCCATTACTTAGCGATTTTAAAATTTTCAATTATTCTTCACTTCCGTAAATATCAAGCTCTTCACCTTCAGCAAGTGTAACATAAGCTTTTTTATATGCGCTTACTCGACCACGCACGATACCAGATTTAGTATTTCTGGATTTAAGTTTAGCAGGCGCTATAACCGTATTTACATCAAGTACTGTTGTACCAAACATATCTTCGACTGCTTTCTTAATTTCAAGCTTATTGGCTTTTTTATCAACGACAAATGTATATCTATTTAACTTAGAAGTCAATTTTTCAGACTTTTCAGATATTATCGGTTTTACTAAAATATTCTTTGACATCTTCAGCTATTTATTATTGTTCGTAACCAGCTTTAATCTGATTAACAGAATTTTCTGAAAGTATAAGTACGTCAGCATTAATTATTTCATAAGTATTAGCATCAGAAACCCGCTGAGTAACTACTTTAGGCAGATTTCTACCAGACATATACACATTCTGATTATGCTCAGCAGTTAACAATAGTGCCTTACCTTCAACTTTAAGATTAGCAAGTACTTTTTTATATTCTTTAGTACTTGGAGTATCAAAATTAAAATCTTCAACCACGATCAGAGAACCAGTAGAAAATTTATGAGCATAGGCAGAATTACGTGCTAACTCCTTAACCTTTTTGTTTAGTTTGAAAGAGTAATTACGTGGCCTAGGACCAAATACACGTCCACCACCTCTAAATACAGGCGATTTCATAGAGCCTGCTCTAGCTGTACCGGTACCTTTCTGTCGCTTTAACTTTTTAGTAGTACGTGCTATTTCACCACGTTCCTTTGCTTTATGTGTACCTTGGCGTTGAGCCGCATTATATTGCTTTACTGCTAGATAAACAGCATGTGCATTTGGCTCAATACCGAATACTTCCTCCGGTAGTTCAATACTTCTACCAGTATTTTGTCCTTGAATATTAACTACATCGAGTTTCATGTATCCTTACTTTTCAATGATTACGAATGCACCTTTATGTCCAGGGACAGAACCTTGAATTAAAATCAGGTTTTTCTCTGGTAAAAGTTTTACAATCTTCAAATTTTTTGTCTTTACTCTCTCGTTGCCCAATTGACCAGCCATACGCAACCCTTTAACTACCTTGGAAGGTGTAGCTGATGCACCTATTGATCCTGGTGCTCTAAGTCTGTTGTGCTGACCTAATGTCTTCTGACCTACTCCTGAAAAATTGTGTCGTTTAACAACACCATTAAATCCTTTTCCTTTTGAAGTGCCAATTGCACTTACTTTGTCGCCTTCAGAGAATAGTTCAGTTATTAAAATCTCATCACCCTGCTTCTTGTCTAAAGTTGCATTTCTAAATTCTACAACTTTACGCTTTGCGGTCGTATTTGCTTTCTTAAAGTGACCCAGCAAAGCAGCTGACGTATTTTTTTCTTTTGCCTCTCCATATCCAAGTTGTAAAGCATCATAACCATCAGATTCGACAGTTTTTACTTGCGTCACAATATTTGGTTGAGCCTCGATAACAGTACATGCAATATTTTTGCCTTTGCTATCGAAGATACTAGTCATACCAATCTTCTTTCCAATTAATCCGTTCATGATTAAATTTTTAAACTATTAGATACTACTACAGTACCCGAATATTTTCAGAATCTAAAAATTAAAAAATCCAGCTGTTATGTGAGCTTAACCTGGATATCAACTCCACTTGGCAATTCCAGTTTGGCCAAAGCATCTACTGTCTTTTGAGTTGGAGTAAAAATCTCGATTATGCGTTTGTGGGTCCGTAACTGAAACTGCTCACGAGATTTTTTGTTTACATGCGGAGAACGCAATACTGTATAAACTTCTTTCTCTGTTGGCAGCGGAATCGGACCAGACACAACAGCACCACTGTTCTTTACCGTTTTTACAATCTTTTCAGTACTCTTATCTACTAAATTGTGATCGTAAGAACGGAGTTTAATTCTGATTTTTTGATTCATAACCTATCTTTAAATTATCTCTGATTTCTTAAGAGGCCGCAAAGATACAACTCTTTTCTGAAATCCAAAAATTATTATTAAATATTTTTCAAAAAAAATAAAAAAAACCGCTCACTTTAAGCGGTTTATATTTTACAATGCTACCTTATGCTTTCGCACCTTTTGCTTTCTCTATGATCGCTTCAGCAATATTTTTAGGTGCTGGTGCGTAGTGAGAGAATTCCATACTACTACTTGCTCTACCTGATGTAATGGTACGTAATTGGGTTACATAACCAAACATTTCAGATAATGGCACTTCAGCAGAGATAGAAACTGCGCCACCACTTCTTCCTTCTTGACCTTTTGGAAGACCTCTCCTTCTGTTAAGGTCACCAATTACAGATCCCACATATTCATCCGGGCTAACAACCTCAAGCTTCATAATAGGCTCAAGCAATACAGGATGACATAACTTAGCAGCTTCCTTAAATCCTTCCTTAGCACACAATTCGAAGGCTAACGGTTTGGAGTCAACAGAGTGGGTCTGACCATCGTAAAGTCTGACTTTCATACTATCGATATTGTAACCTGCCAATATACCATTACTCATCATAGAGGTAAATCCCTTAACGATTGAAGCAAAGTACTCTTTAGGTACCGATCCACCAAAAATATCATTTACAAACTGTAATTTAGTTTTACCTGAAGTAAATTCATCTGATTTAACAAACTCCTCATCAGCTGGTCCTAACTCAAAAGACATTTGCGCAAATAAACCTGAACCACCTGATTGCTTTTTCAATCTCTCGGTGTGTTCTACACTTGTCGTCAATGCTTCTTTATAGTTAACTTGAGGTGCTCCTTCGTTTACTTCGACCTTAAACTCTCTTCTTAATCTGTCAACAATAACTTCTAGGTGTAACTCACCCATACCACTGATAACAGTTTGGTTTGTTTCGTCATCATATCTCACTCTAAAAGTAGGATCTTCTTCAGACAATTTACCTAAAGCTATACCTAATTTATCTAAATCCTTCTGTGTTTTAGGTTCAATAGCTATACCTATTACTGGATCAGGAAACGTCATACTTTCAAGAATAATAGGATGGTTTTCATCACAAAGTGTATCACCTGTTCTGATATCCTTAAATCCTACACCTGCAGCAATATCACCTGCCTCGAGTCTTTCGATTGCTTTTTGATTATTAGCGTGCATCTGATAGATACGTGATATACGCTCTTTATTACCTGTACGTGTATTTAATACATAAGACCCTGCCTCAAGGATACCAGAGTAAGCTCTCATAAAGGATAAACGACCTACATACGGGTCAGTAGCTATTTTAAAAGCCAATGCTGCAAATGGCTCACTAACTGATGGTTTTCTTACTTCCTCCTTATCAGTCTTAGGGTTGATACCTTCGATAGCATCAATGTCCACTGGACTTGGTAAGAATGCACAAACCGCATCAAGTACAGCCTGTACACCTTTGTTTTTAAATGAAGATCCACACATCACCGGTGTAAATGCCATATCAATAACAGCCTTTCTGATAGCTACTCTAATTTCATCTTCAGATATTGAATCAGGATCTTCAAAGAATTTTTCCATCAATTCTACATCGTATTCAGCTACTGCTTCTATCAATTTAGCTCTGTAATCATTTACGGTTTCAACAAGGTCAGCAGGGATATCTATAACATCATATGTCATACCTTTATCCTCATCATTCCAAACAATAGCACGATTTTTAATTAAATCGACAACGCCTTTGAATTTTTCTTCTGCACCTATCGGAACCTGAAGTGGAATAGCATTAGCACCTAATTTTTCTTTAATGTCATTCACAACATTAAAGAAGTCGGCACCTGATCTGTCCATTTTATTGACAAAGGCAATACTTGGTACTTTGAATTTTTCTGCAAGTCTCCAGTTTGTCTCTGACTGTGGCTCTACACCATCAACAGAACTAAACAAAAAGACCAATCCGTCTAATACTCTCAATGAGCGGCTAACCTCTACTGTAAAGTCAACGTGTCCTGGAGTATCAATAATATTAAAATGAAATTCTTTGGTGTTTGCTACCGGCTTACCTTGTGATGTAGGATAACTCCAATTACAAGTAGTCGCAGCGGATGTAATCGTAATACCTCTCTCCTGCTCTTGCTCCATCCAGTCCATAGTAGCGCTACCTTCGTGCGTCTCACCAAGTTTATGGTTTACACCTGTATAATATAGAATACGCTCCGTTGTCGTAGTTTTACCTGCGTCAATATGTGCAGCAATTCCGATATTTCTAGTATATTTAAGATCTCTTGACATATAATATATATAAAATGATAAAGATTACTATCTTTAAAAAATAAATAGCATTAATATAAAATAGATATAAACTTAATAATAATTAAGCTTTAAAGTGTGCAAAAGCTCTATTTGCCTCCGCCATTCTGTGTGTATCTTCTCTTCTCTTAACTGCTGCACCTTCGCCTTTACTTGCTGCGATTATTTCTGCAGACAATTTTTCAGCCATGCCCTTACCACTACGAGCTCTCGAAAATCTGATTAACCACTTCATACCGATAGAAAGTCTTCTTGCTGGTCTGATTTCAGTAGGAATCTGGAAAGTTGCTCCACCGATACGCTTACTTCTAACCTCTACAGCCGGCATAACATTTTCAAGTGCTTTTTTCCATACTTCATGCGGGTTTTCACTTGTCTTATTTTCTACAAGATCCATAGCATCATAAAAAAGACTGAATGCTGTACTCTTCTTACCTTCCCACATCAGGTTATTTACAAACTGAGTTACCAATACATCATTATACCTAGAATCAGGAACGATAACTCTCTTTTTTGGTTTTCTTTTTCTCATCTTTCGATAAAATTATTTATATTCTGAATGATATTTATTTCTTAGGAGTTTTTGCACCATATTTAGAACGGCTCTGAAGTCTCTTAGCAACTCCAGCTGTATCCAAAGCTCCTCTTACTATCGTATAACGAACACCTGGTAAATCTTTTACTTTACCTCCACGTACTAATACTATAGAGTGCTCCTGTAGATTGTGCCCTTCACCGGGAATGTATGCAATAACTTCAATACCATTAGTCATTCTGACTTTGGCTACCTTTCTAAGAGCTGAGTTTGGCTTCTTCGGTGTCGTAGTATATACTCTTGTACATACTCCTCTTTTTTGAGGACAACTATCTAAAGCTCTGGCTTTACTTTTGTAAACAACCTTCTCTCTACCTTTTCTTACTAACTGATTAATAGTTGGCATATGACTTTTTTATCTATTTTATTATACACTAATTTATGAAGAAAGTACACCCTTCTTCAAAAAGAGACGCAAAGGTAAGGTTTTATTGGTTATGTTGTGCAAATTATTGCAATATTTTTTTTAATAATTTATTGAATTCGAATACCTTTCAAAATTTTAATGACTTATATATTATATTTTTTATAATTGATAGTTACTATTTTATTCCATAAGATCATTTCATTTCAAGATTATCAATAGCAATATCTGAAAGGAATACATAAAATTATCATTCACAAATGTTTATCTTTAATAAAAACCGTACTAAATTAGTAGATTGTGGTATCAAAATACATATTAAAACAAAATCCATCTAATTATATAAAAATTATATAAAATTTTTTTGGCTATAATGAAAAATTAATTATAAATTTGGCACTACAAAACAAATCACAATGGCAAACAAACATCTAAACATACTTTGTATATCTAGGTTCTTTAAAGGATCTGATTTTATGATCAGTGCAAAAGCTGCAGGACATCATGTATATTTGCTTACCAGCAGTCAGTTAGAAAAGTCGCCATGGCCGTGGGATAGCCTCGATGATATATTTTATATGGTCGAGGATAAGCATGGATTATGGAATCATGATCACCTCATAGCTGGTCTATCTCATAAGATGCGCACTTTAAAATTTGACATTTTTGTAGCTTTGGATGATTTTGATGTGGAGCATGTTGCCTACCTTAGAGAATATTTTAGAATTCCAGGTATGGGCGAAACGACGGCTCGATACTTTAGAGATAAACTAGCTATGCGTATTAAAGCCCAATCTGAAGGAATAACTGTACCGGCATTTACACCGCTATTTAATGACGCAGAAATTCATGAATTTACACAGCGTGTACCAGCACCATGGATTGTAAAACCAAGAATGCAGGCTTCTGCTGCCGGACTCAAAAAAATATATAGTACAGAAGAGCTCTGGAAGCACCTTAATTATCTAGGCCATAGCCGTCACGAGTATCTGATGGAAAAATTTGCTCCTGGCGATGTATATCATGTGGATGCTCTTACTTCAAATGGAAAAGTACAATTTGCTTCCGTCAGTGGTTATCTGGATACCCCATTTGAAGTAGCCCATGGTGGAGGTATATTCCGGTCTGTGACATTGGATAAAGATTCTAATGATTATAAAGAGTTGCAAAAACTCAATGAACAAGTAATGAAAGCCTTTGGTATGCAATACAGCGCTTCTCACAGCGAATTTATCAAAGGAAAAGAAGATGGTAAATATTACTTTCTTGAGACTGCTTCTCGCGTAGGTGGTGCGCATATCGCAGAGATGGTTGAGTTTGCCACAGGAATAAACTTATGGAAAGAATGGGCCAAAATAGAAATCGATGCAAAGTTAAATAAGCCTTATAAATTGCCCAAAGTTAAGGAAAAACACGGAGGAATTATTGTTTCATTATCCAGATTTAAAGACCCGGATACTTCCGTATTTAATGACAAAGAAATCGCATGGAGATTAAAAAAAGAATATCATATTGGCTTGATTTTACACGCTAAAGACCGAAATAGGATACTTTCCCTCTTAGACGATTATACAGAAAGGGTCAAAAAAGATTTTCATGCAAGTGCGCCAGCTAAAGAAAAATTAGTAGGCGAGACACCTCATGATGTGAGTCATGGCGAGTATGAAGATAATGATTGGGCAGGAAAGGAATAAATCTTAATTAATGTGAGTTCGACGTAAGACTGTCAAAATTACAGATAAAGTTGCATAGAATTAGGCTCTTCAAATTTGATATGAAGATGAGGAACATAATGACTCTATTAGTAGTAAGCTGGTATTTTATAATTCGTCCAAGAAGTCATTATTGGATTAGAGTACTCACTTCAATAAATACGAATTTCATTTATAAATGTGGTTTGATTGCTCACTTCCTTCGAAATGACGCTCTATTATAGAATTAGGAGAGAAAAAAGGTTGAAAGCTTCGCCCAACCTTATTCTCCCCTTTCTGCTTTTACATATTGTCTTTTCCACTGTAATGAGAAAACTAAGTTACAAAGGATTAAACCACGCCTTCACCATATCAAAAGATTGAAAACGCTTTATACTCATTACCTTATTCCTAAAAAGAACTCACGTTAGTAATAGAACTTAAAACTAAATCACTAATGATAGTAAATAGTCCTTTCCAGATAGATCCTATTCTAATTTTAAATTACACAAGTAAAACAATCAGACTCGTATCACTTAACAATAATCTCAATTAACTCACTCTTGGATATATCCGAATTAAGCGTGATTAATTGTCTTTTGCCTTTATACATATAGGCTAATGCAATCGTGGTCGGCGGTTGCCTTCCCATATCATCAGCGTGCAGAAGTAAGAAGTTTTTTCCTTCCTCATTCATTTTAAGCGTAAATTCATACGGTTTGTCCGTGATCGGAAATTTCTCTACGATCCAGTCCCCATTGAAGCTTATCGACACTACATCGCCATCAATGATCTTGTGATCATACATCTGAAATTTAACAGTACTACTATCGATATAAATAGTATGATTTGCCATCACTACAGCTCTTCCTTTGACAGACTGCGGTATCGCTTTAATGACCGGATCCGAAGAGGCTATAGCATCTGTATTATCTAGCAACTTAGGATATATCACCTTAAAATAGTGGGGCATCTCAAAATAACGTGGCAATGGAATACTTAAATAATCAATAATTTTATTCATTTCATATACTGTACCATTTCCATAACGGTTAAATTTATTGATAATGGATATATTATAGTAATAGTAGTATTTATCGTACAATTTGAATTCCTGAGGCAAGTTTTCTGATTCCATAAATTGTTTTTGAGCAGATAGAGACTCGCTAAACTGGCGTATAATATTAGCCCAATACGTCTGCACTTTAGCATTAATCAGCCGTGTACTATTGTAATCAGCTAATTTTATCTTTTTAAATCTGTCCAAGGCTGTTGACTCCTTGCTATATAAATCTTTATAATTGTCGTCATTTCTATAATAAAGCGCATTTAATGCATCGCGGTTACTATCATATACATCTGACATCGCCTTAAGTACTTGCGGAAACTGGAGATCTTCTTGACTAATATTTAAAGTTTTATAGTACTTGCTTATATTCGATTCCATTTCGAGCTGATAGGTATAGTATTCTTTATACCATTTAACGGCATCCTCCAATTTTTCATAAACCTTACCAAGATTTTCCCGTTTTGTCAGGTCGAGTGTATTGATAAGATTTTCCAATTCGAATCTAACATTGTTAATATTTGCCGTGATTGCTTTCATCTTATTTGCGGACGATAGTAAACTCACTTCTGTCGTATTAGGCAAAACGCCTTTATTACTCATTATTTTATGATACCAAGCACTAGGAGAAACTTCATAAAACCAGTTTTCCGGATCTTCAAAGATATCTTTTGGCAGATCTTTATTTGAGTAAAAGTTGATTTGTTGATCAGGTAAATCAACATATTTATTAATATTTTTATTAAAATTCTCCAGCAATCTGTGTACAATCAGCAATCCGTGTGTACTTTCATTAGAAAAATTTATGTAATTATTTAACGCCTTTACCTTGTCCACATTGTTTTCAACTGCCGCATTGGATTGAAAAGCTATGGATAACGATAGAAGCAAAATAAGGGTATATTTTATAAATGACATGTCGATTTGTTTTTTGCTGATTTAGCACTTTTCGGCTGCAAATATCGCAATAATTTATAATTTGAAATTTATATGTGGGGATTTAACCAAAAATTAATAATAAGCGTTTAGCACTTAGTATAAATACAACGATTAATCATCTATATTTGTTATCCATATACAAAATTACTTTCAAGGTAGAATAAAATATTTTTTTATTTATTTTCTAATGATAATTTTAGCAGGATTACTAACATATTTATAAGCAATATACTGGAATACAGCTACTTAATAAATATAAATTAAATCAAAATGACTTCGTTGTCATCTTATAGAGATTGCTATTGTTTCTATTAAAAAATAATTGGCAAAGAAGTTGATTAATAAAGAATAGAGTAAGTTTTTTAAAAATTCGGACAGTCACAGGCAAAATTATAAAGACGAGTGGTATTTTACAGGGCAATCATACAGGGAAGATTAGAGTTTGGCACACAAAAGAGTTATGATAGTGTGACAAAGATGTTTATGCAGAGACTGGAGACCTATTACAAAAACGACGTTTTTCTAAAATTTGAAGATATATTTAATGAAGAAGATCTTTCTTTAGAAATCCCCAGATATGTCGGTCAGGTCACCGATAAATCTTTTCGTGGAACGACAAGTTTACTATCATATTGCTCTCAATTTGCCATTGCAGGATCTATTAGAGGCTGGCTCATCAACGAGGGCGAAATCATGCATTATGAGGTAATGGAACCTACAGGGGACAAAGGTGCTGTCCAATCTTTTGTCAAAGGTAGAAATCTCGTCAAAGTCAAAGGTAAAGAAAATGAAGCCATCACGGCATTGACTAAGGCTATTGAAAAATACGATCGGCACGCACAGGCCTACGAGCGAAGAGCCAAAGTAAATTTTATTATGAAAAACTATCACGATGCCTTACGAGACTACAATAAATCCATCTCTATCGATGCTACTATTCCGACTGCCTACTACGGGAAAGCCAAATTAAACATGTTGAAAGAAGAATGGGAAGAAGCCATAGACAACCTTGAAGAAACGATTAAGAAATCAATTGCACACCAGCCTGTGTATTGGAAAGCTCGCAAACTTAAAGCAGAGTGTCACATTCAGCTCAAACAATGGGACAAAGCAGCCTTTGATTTAAATCTGTTTACAAACCGTTCTTTTAAGAATGATGATCCTAACAAATTTTGGAGAAGATGGGCTTTTTATCAATATGGTGTAGTTCTCATGATGCAGGAATCCTATGCCGACGCTATCAAGGCATTTGATAAGGCATCATCTTTACCGGAAGTGGCTGATGACATTAAAGAAGCCGATATCCTTGCCCTACGCGGGGAAGCCAAACAAAAAGCTGGCAAAAACGGATATGCCAAGGATCTCAAAGATGCTGCTTCAAAAGGCAGTAAAAAAGCTACTAACATACTCAAAAGAATGTAATAGGATCGTCGAGGCCGTAAAATTTTCATAAATAAAAGTTGGTTTTAAGCAGGTAATACACAAAATATAAATCTGTTAAGTCTGTATTTTTAAAAGGTATATAAAATTTATATTTATTCGATTATCGATTAACAAACAATAATTTTAAAATATAATCATTTAGCTTCTATTGCAATAATATCTCATTTAAAATAAAAATTAGGAAAAAGACAATCATATTTAAAAAAAACTATACTTTTAGCTCCTAAATTTAAACAAAACAATTCTATGAGTACAGCAAATACCGAAGGGCATCCGAGAGGATTGTACCTATTATTTTTCACAGAAATGTGGGAACGATTTAGCTATTATGGTATGCGGGCTATTTTTATCCTGTTTATGACCAAAGCATTGCTTATAGCAACAGATCAGGCTTCTATTATCTATGGTAGTTATACTGGCTTAGTTTATTTAACACCACTATTAGGTGGCTATCTTGCTGACCGGTACTGGGGCAACCGTAAAAGTATCTTCCTCGGTGGTATCATCATGGCTTTAGGCCAGTTTTTTATGTTTTTAAGTAGTTCCTTTTATCAGGAGCAAGGTTTTGCTATTACATTGATGTGGGCAGGACTTACGATGCTCATTGTAGGTAATGGATTTTTTAAACCTAATATTTCTACGATGGTAGGTCAATTGTACTCTAAAGAAGACCGAAGAGTAGATAGTGCCTTTACCATTTTCTATATGGGTATAAATCTTGGTGCTTTCTTTTCACCGTTGGTTTGTGGTGGACTAGGTGACACAGGAAATCCTGCCGACTTTAAATGGGGTTTTTTAGCAGCCTGTATCGGAATGTTGATAAGCGTTTTTTCTTTTGAAATGCTTAAAAACAAGCATCTAAATGGCCCAGATAATAATGCTATCGGTATGCAAATAAAAAAAACAGATATGAAAGTGATCGGATTAGTGATCGGTACGATCGCTTTGATCTTCTTTTTGATGAATTTTAAACAAATCTTTAATACAGATTTTGACTTAGTATTTTATTTAATAGTATTTTCATTTTTTGCCTCTCCTTTAGCGATTTTGACGGACAAATCACTGACTTCCATTGAAAGAAGCAGGATTTATGTTATCTTTATTTTAGCATTTTTTGTAATCTTCTTTTGGTCGGCATTCGAACAAGCCGGTGCATCTTTGACGCTTTTTGCTGAAGATAACGTGGACAGAAACGCACCGTTTACGATTAACAAATATATCATAGTTTTAATCTTTGGGCTGTTATCCTATTTTCTATCCAAGTTCTTAGAGTGGTTTTTCTTATGGAAACCAAATACACACCTTAAAATATCCGGAGTGGTCATTGCCATTTTACTGGTTTTATTGTTTATGGGTAAAATAGATTCATTCTCTAAGGAAGTTATTCCTGCAAGTTGGTTTCAGTCTGTCAATCCATTTGTTATCGTGACCTTTGCTCCGATTATGTCGTGGCTATGGACTAAATTAGGAGACAAACAGCCTTCCAGTCCTACAAAAATGGCTATAGGTCTTCTATTAGTGAGTATAGGATATATCGTTATTGCTTTTGGGGTGAAAGGTGTAGATGCAACTACAAGAGTAAGTATGATATGGCTAACGTCCTTGTATTTTATCCATACGATAGGTGAATTGTGTCTTTCACCTATTGGCCTATCCATGGTTTCCAAATTATCACCACTTAGATTTTCGAGTTTACTGATGGGCACCTGGTTTTTGGCTAATGCTCTAGCTAATAAATTTGCTGGAAATTTAAGTAGCTTATTACCTACTACCGGCAATGACGGCGCTCTCATAGCAAAAAGTTTCGTGGGTTTTCAAATCACTACTCTGTATGATTTCTTCTTGGTCTTTATAGTCATGGCTGGATTTGCAGCAATAGTGCTTTTTGCATTATCTAAGAAATTACAAAAAATGATGCACGGCATTACTTAAAACGACAATATCTAAGGATCTATAATATTAAAAGGCTGTCTGAATACTAATCAGATGGTCTTTTTTATTAGATTCGAATTTTCAAATTTATACTTATTATATTTTTAAATGGTCCAAAGGTCTATTAGAAAAAATAGTAAATATCAAGGCAGAAAACGCAAACATAGCCTTAGCTATAGTGAGGCTTTCTAACCAAGAGATTGGCTATTTTCTTATAAGGATTGAACTAATTTGAATGTATAATGGGTATTAGATTTATTTCAAAGTTTGTAACTATTCTGATATGATCAATATCAATTAAAGAAAATACTATTGTTTTGATTTGAAAATATATACCCGAGTAGATACAGAAATTTTATTTCTATTATTGAGCAGACAATTGTACTTTTACATCTTTATTGTTAAAAAAGATGGCAAATATGGCAAATCATAGTATGGAACTCACTTTAGAAGAAATTCAAAATTTTGAAGGGAAGTATCCTAAACAGATATGGACGTTATTTTTTTCAGAAATGTGGGAACGCTTCTGCTTCTACGGGATGCGTGGGATGTTGACTTTCTTCATGGTATATCAGCTTGCGATGCAAAAGGATGTAGCCAATCTGCAATATGGTGCTACTCAGGCATGGGTTTACGCTTTCACCTTTATCGGCGGTATGTTTGCAGATAAGATTTTAGGATTTAGCAAGTCATTGTTTTGGGGTGGAATCCTGATGATCACGGGAAGTCTAATACTGATGGTCGATCCTAAACAATTTTTTTTCTTTGGAATAGCCTTTTTGATAGTAGGGACAGGATTTTTTAAACCAAATATATCATCTATGGTAGGCCAATTATATCGACATGATGATCATAGAAGAGATGCGGGATTTTCGCTGTTTTATTCTGGAATAAATATCGGTGCATTTATGGGTGGTATCCTGATGATAGGGGTAGGAAAAGGCACTATTTTTAGCAATATCATACCAGAACATCTCAGATGGAACGTCGCATTTGGCCTCGTGGCATTAGTAATGTTGATTAGCTTACTGACTTTTATGTTTACACGCAAAAGCCTAGGACCTATAGGTGCACCGCCGATAGACTATGAAAAACATAAAAACAAAAAGTGGTATCTCTACGCAGTCTATGCTGGTGCTCTTGCCGCCATTCCGCTAATTATGATTATGGTTTCTAACACTAGATATACCGACTATTTTATGATGATCATCGGGCCATTTAGTATCCTTTATTTAGTGTACGAGATGCGCAAACTGACCCGCAAAGAAAATGAAAAACTGATAGCAGCAGTTATCTTTATTCTTTTTTCTGTTGTGTTTTGGGCTATATTCGAGCAGGCTGGCGGCTCTTTAAGTTTGTATGCCGCTGAGCACGTTGATCATACCTTGTTTGGGATTAAAGGAGTGGACCCTAACATGGTCAATAATTCTATAAACTCTCTATTTGTAATCATCTTTGCACCATTGATGGGACTAGTGTGGCTCTGGATGCACAAGAAAAAAATCGAACCCAACGGTATTATCAAATTCGGCATTGGCTTTCTTTTACTCGGATTGGCGTTTTACACCTTTTATAGTGGAGAGTTTTTTGACAAAGGTGATGGTATAGCACCTTTAAACATCCTTGCTTTAGGATATTTTATCGTTACTTTTGGCGAACTGGCACTTTCACCGATTGGACTTTCACTGATGACAAAACTCGCTACACATAAATTACAGGGATTTATGATGGGTATGTGGTTTTTGGCAAGTGCGTACGGACAGTATGTTGCTGGTCTATTTGGAGCTTCTATTTCACCTCTACCAGAAGCATCATCTTCAGAAAGATTAAGTATCTATTCTGAAGGCTATCAACAGTTTGCATTATATGCAATCATTGCCGGAGTATTAATCATCGTCATCTCGCCATTTATCAAAAAGTTGATGCAGGAAGTCAAGTAGGCAAACCTTTTATATGTTACCATCATTAAAAAAAATGATTTCTTTACACATTCATTTTAAAAAATGTATATCCTTACTATTGTAATTAAAATTAAAATTTCAGGATTCATCATAACATATAAAAATTATCTATCATTTTTTTATTTTTCCAATAAATCCCCATATCTTGGGCGTTTAAAATTTTAGACCATGCAGCAATCGACTAATAACAACTCATTTTTTGAAACACAGGTCTTAGGACATCCGGCCGGTTTGTTTGTTTTATTTTTTACAGAAATGTGGGAGCGCTTTTCTTTCTATGGTATGCGCGCACTCTTAGTACTATTTTTAGTAAGTGCTGTCGGTATTGGTGGTTGGGATTGGCCTCGCGAGCATGCGCTAGCCCTGTATGGAACCTATATCGCTATGTTATATCTCACGCCCATTATAGGTGGACAACTGGCAGATAGATATCTCGGATATCGCAAAGCCATTATTATCGGTGCTGTGATAATGACTTTGGGACACGCCAGCATGGCCATCGAGACGCCATTTTTTCTGTATCTCGGCTTATTATTATTGATAGCAGGTACAGGTTTTTTCAAACCCAATATGACTTCTTTTATATCTGTACTGTATCAGGACCACCCGGAAAAGAAGGACGGTGCCTATACAATTTTCTATATGGGTGTCAACTCTGGTGCCTTCCTTGGTATAATGCTTTGTGGGTATCTCGGCGAAACATTAGGTTGGAGCTGGGGCTTTGGTCTGGCGGGGATCTTTATGTTACTAGGCTTACTACAGTTTACGCTGGCTCATAATATTTTTGGCGATGTCGGGCTCAAACCTAAAAGTGCATCCGAAAAAGCAGCTGCACCCCAAGCTATTGCCCACGATGAGGAACCTGCTAATCCATTCACATTAGTGGATAAAATTATCATGTTTGTAGTCTCCTTGGGTGGTCTCATCTGGACAATAAATGACCCATTGTCTAAAATCACCCATTTCAATCTCCTAAAATTTGGGGATACAGACATTTCCAATCCAACGATATTGATCTCATTACTTTTGTTTATCTTCCTACTGATATCCAGAGTCGTAAGATTTGGCAAAGTGACCAGAGACAGAATGCTCGCCGTGATGATGATTGCTACATTTATCATCTTCTTTTGGGCTGCCTTTGAACAAGCAGGAGGTTCGATGAGCATCTTTGCCAAAGATTATACAAATAGAGTACTATCAGGCAATACCGCTCTACTTTTCAATATCTTTGATATCATCATTACTGTAGTACCCGTAGCAGTCATCTCGTATGTGTTATTTTTGCTCATTCGCAAAACTTACAAAGCTTACCTAGCTTCTAATATCGTCCTAGGCTCCAGTTTTGTTATCATCTGGGCATTGATATTCTGGAAGATATATGCTAATTTTAATACGTATTCCTACGAAATCAAATATTATGGATATGAGCAGATAAAAACCAATGCTGACGGTACAGAATCCAAATCCATTGTAGCCGTCAATGGCCTCAATATACCGCCGTCCAATACTCCATTAATCGAAAAAACAACCGTTATCAGGGCTTTAAACGACTTTGTACCTGACCAACAGCTCCATATTGTGGACTTAGACAAAAAAGGCAGTAATTACAAAATGATAGATCCTGCAAAAGCAATAGGTATCAAAGAAAGCATCCAAGCTACCGTCATCCGCAAAAAAGACAGCGAAATCGAAATACCAGCAACCTGGTTTTTGATCCTAAACTCTTTATTTATCATCACGCTCGCCCCTATTTTTTCTAAATGGTGGGAAAGCAAGTACAATCCTTCTCTTGCCGGAAAATACGCCATCGGCTTATTTTTCTTAGGTACTGGATTCGCATTCTTAGCTTATGGAGCTAGCGACATCACTCAAGGTGCCAAAACTGCATCTGTGAGTCTGCTTTGGTTGGTTTTTGCTTATTTATTCCATACCATGGGCGAACTCTGTGTCCAGCCGGTAGGATTGTCCTATGTCAGCAAGTTAGTACCGCCACGTATGATTGCTTTTATGTTTGGGGTGTGGTATCTTGCTTTAGCCATCGGCAATAAAACTTCCGGGGTATTAGGCCAGCAGATTGATAATATCACAGCAAAATATAACCTTTCGACCTTCTTTTTGATATTTACTGTTGTTCCGTTTATCATCGGAATAATAGCCCTGATCATGGGAGGAACGCTAAAACGACTAATGCATGGCGTGAAATAAGGCAGTTACATCAATCATACTTAATCGTAATGTTTCTTTACTGGAATAAATACTTGTCTATTTAATGTCGTGTGCCTTATAACCAAGACAAATTTAATAACAGACACAGAAAAAGATTTGGATTTTTAATAACAAATCAAGTATATTTGCTAACAATTAAATAATAATGGACAAGTTGCATTTATAACTTGAATCCGTCAATGTATAATGAGTATATTAATAAATTCATCAATCTATATCAAAGAATTAAGTAATTTTGTCTTTTTAAAATCGCCCATATCTTTCAGATTATTGGCTTTTATTTTAACAAAACATAAATAACAGGACTTGAAATTATCTGTAATCATACCAGCATTCAACGAAGAAAATACAATTGTGACTATACTCAATAGCATTCAAAAAGTAGTATTAGACAATAATATCAAAAAAGAAATTATTATAGTCAATGATTGCTCAAAAGATAAAACCGAGGATAAAATTACTGCTTATATGTCTGCTCATCGTGACTTAGATATACAGTATTTCAAACACGAAAAAAACCAGGGCAAAGGTGCTGCAATCCATACTGGAATTAAAGGTGCGACTGGTGACTATATCATCGTTCAGGATGCCGATTTGGAGTATGATCCACAAGAATTTAATCTCTTGATAAAACCCATTATAGATGGATTTGCAGATGTAGTATATGGCTCTAGGTTTATTGGCGGCAAGCCTCACAGGATTTTATTTTTCTGGCATTCGATAGGCAATAAATTTCTGACTTTTTGCTCTAATGCCATGACTAATCTCAATCTGACAGACATGGAAACGTGCTATAAGCTATGGCGTGCCGACATTATCAAAAGCATCGATCTGAAAGAAAAGCGATTTGGGTTTGAACCGGAAGTAACGGCCAAGGTATCCAGACACCCGAATGTCAGAATCTATGAAGTAGGTATTTCATACTATGGACGTACCTATGCCGAAGGGAAAAAGATCAATTGGAAAGATGGACTCAGAGCCTTATACTGTATCCTAAAATACAATACTTGGGCTAAATAACCAATGAAGTTAAGCAATTTAAAATTTTGGGTGATTTTGAATTTATTTTATATAGATTTTGTTATAGCACTGAATAATTAAGCGGGTGATGTTAAAAAGAGTTATAAGTTACATTCTAAAGCATATTGAGCATATGGGTATTCAACTCATATATGCTGTTTTTTTAATGCTATATGCCTACAAATCTCCACATACACCAAAGTGGGCAAAGCGCATCATATTAGGGGCATTTGCTTATTTGATTTCGCCTATCGATAGTATTCCGGATTTAACACCAGTACTCGGATTTACAGATGATTTGAGTGTTATTACTTTTGGACTTGTTACGATTGCTTGTTATATTGATCAGGATATCCGAAATATGGCGAGAGCTAAGTTAGCGTCGCTGTTTAATCATATTGATGAAGCTGCCCTCGAAAGGATAGATTCAAGGTTATAATCTTACCTTTATTCTATAAAGAAAGTAAGATATCTGCTATCTTTTGCTGAGTATGTCCAGATCCAGCTAAACGATGCTTTTCCTGACCATCTTTCATAAATAAGATTACGGGCTGACCAGGAACGCTGTATTTTTGGGTGATATCGCGATTATGATCTGTATCTACCTGCAAAAAGTTAACAAATTTCAATTTATCATTTTTAGCCGCATCTTCTACAGTTGGACGCTGAGCCTTACATATAGAACACCAGGTTGCATGAAAAAACACCATAGAAACACCCTTATTTATTTCCTTGTCAAAGGCAGTAAGCGTATCCACGGGTTTTAATTGGCTATTGGACAAATCAACGTCCTTACCACATGAAGCAAAGAAAACGAGCATCAAAAAAATAGCAAATATTTTATTCATATTCAAGAGTTGTTAAATTGACACCTTACCGGGTTCATTATAAAAAATTTTACCGAATCTTTGAAATCTCAGGGCATTCTATTCCACCAAAATATCTAACAAAAGAGACTCCTACAAAAGCATATTTATCCTTGCCTTTAGTATCTCCACGCTGACGACCCTGTGATCCTAACCCTTCTACTAATGATCTATCAGAAAGCGCTGCTGCGATCGGCCCTCGAGTATCTATCAATGCTTGCTTATCGGGATATACCGAACTCACATCATCAAGATAATCAGTAAACAAAAATCTTGTACTGACATCAATATTAACGCTAAAATCTCTATTGATATCAAATTTAAAGCCACCGCCCAACACAAAGCCACCACTAATGGTATTATATTCTTGTCCAAGTGTCTGTCCTTCTGTACCCATCTGACGGAGTGCATACCGCTGACCATTTAGTTCTGCAGTCGGATTATAATAAAAGAGATTAATGCCACCATAAAAATACGGAGTTTTGTTGTAGGTAGGATGTCCATGTTCGTAATGAAAAAAGTTAAATTCCAGTACATTAGTCCAGTCAAAGATATCTGATCTAAAGCTAAGATTTCTATTTTTTTCAAATCTATTTTGTGAATCTGAATCATACGCCCGTACACGTGCATAGTTTAAGGATGTCCTAAAAGAAATACGGTGATTAAAGTTTTTACGACCTATTAAACCCAGAGCCAAGCCTGGTCTATTGAGCCTAAAATTTGTATTCAAATCTCCAAAATAATAGCTTGCTCCCAGCCATGCACCGAGTTCGTAACCCTTTTGAGCTGCTCCTCTAAATTGCATTCCGATTACAAGCAACAGGACTAAAAATATATATCGATATTGATTTTGCATGTACTTTAAACGTTGATAAGGTATTTTTGGTATAAATCCGGTGTATTATTTCCTCACTTCAAAAGACAACAACATGGCTTGTTCAATCACAACAGTCAAGGTGTTATCTTCATATTTAGCATGATGAGTTTCTACCATTTTATCATTAATAAAAATATGACCTATACCAAATGGAAGCCCATGGATTAATATTTTATATGAATCATAGGTCGGTTCATAATGTCCGGAATTACGTAAAGTCAACCTGAAGGAATCCTCAGAAGAATTTGTCTCAAACCGCTTTTTATTATAGATGCCTTTTTCATACTCATATCCATCACCGGCATCTTCATAAAGTAAGCTCACTATATTTTGTCCACCATAATATACATGTAAAGTCAGTTGTTCACAATCACGTTCACCTACATATTGGATAACCTGCCCCATTGGTATGACTGCACCTTCCCTGATAAATATCGGTATGCGATCGATAGGTGCCTCGGCTTTGATCTCCACGCCACCTTCCCTCTTTGTATTTGTCCAGTAATCATACCATTTTCCATGAGGAAGATATACATATCTGCACTCAACCGATGGTTCAAGAATCGGACAAACCAGTATATGATCACCAAGCAAAAACTCATCCACCCTATATAAGGTATCACTGTCATGCTGATCATAATAGGATATCGGACGCAACATAGGAGTAAACTCTGATACATATTGATAAAATGCTGTGTATATATATGGCAACAACTGATATCGAAGCTCAATAAATCGTCGCACTATCTTAAGAGTGTCCTTTCCAAAAGACCACGGCTCCTGGTTGCCATGATCACCCGAACTATGCGTACGGAAAAATGGTTGAAATGTAGCTAACTGTATCCATCGCGTATATAATTCGGAAGTAGGCTGATCTATAAATCCACCTACATCAGCACCGATGAAAGAAAATCCTGAAATAGCCATACGCTGGCATTGCATAGTTGCAATCCAAAGATGCTCCCAAGATGCAATATTATCTCCTGTCCAGGAAGCAGCATAGCGTTGTGTACCTGCATAAGCAGAACGCGTCAGTACAAAAGGCCTAAGTCCATTCCTATATTTTTTGACACCTTTATAGGTCGCTTTAGCCATTAACATACCATATACGTTATGCGCTTTACGATGACTACATGGATGCCCATCAAAATCATGTCTGACATCATTAGGAAATGTCTTCCCTTCCACTTCAAATAAGGCTGGTTCATTCATATCATTCCAGATACCGCTGATTCCTTTTTCAACGATAAGATCATAAAATAGCCCAGACCACCATTTACGTACTTTGGGATTTGTAAAATCTGGAAAATAACATTGTTCCGGCCACACTTTACCTTTCATATATGGTCCATCGGCCCGCCTACAAAAGTAATTATTAGCCAATCCTTCTTGGAAGACATCGTACTCAGGATCAATTTTTATACCGGGGTCTATGATAACCACCGTCTTAAATCCATCACTATTAAGATCAGAAATCATAGCCTTTGCATCAGGAAATTTCTTTTCATCCCATGTAAAACATTTGAAATCCTTCATATAATCAATATCTAGATAGATCACATCACAAGGGACACGTTCTTTCCTCATTTTATCGGCGATTTCTCTAACCTTACTTTCTGGATAATAACTCCATTTAGACTGCTGATATCCTAGAGCCCAAAGCGGAGGCATCTCCGGTGTGCCTGTAAGCATAGAATATCTCCTTGTAACATCCGTCAGTTCCGGTCCATTGATAAAGTAGTAATTCATCTCTCCACCTTCAGCCCAAAAACTAGCTACAACACTTCTCTCGGATCCAAAATCAAAAGTAGATTTGAAGGTATTATCGAAAAATATACCATAACCACGACCTGAATGAATAGCTGTATAAAATGGAATAGCTTTATAAATAGGATCTTCCTCTTTTTTAAATCCATACGTATCCATTGCCCAGTTTGTCACACGCCGACCTCTGAGATTTAGATGCATTGTCTTATCGCCCATTCCGTAAAAATGTTCGCCTTCCTGAATAACCTTATTCATTTTTACAATATCACCACCAAAGTCAGGATGCTCCTCCCAATGAAATCCACTCTCATCCCTACAGATTATATTCCCCACAATATCAGTAAATATAATCTTAGAATCTAATTTGTGGACGTTTACTACAACTGTCTCTGATTTAATAATGAGATTATCCCGACTATTAATTATAGTCAATGTAAACTCATCACTTTGAAATCGCTTATTTATAGCATAGGAAAAATGATCATCAAACCGGTCACTAGTACAATACCGAACTCTCACTATATCTATACTAAGGAAACTTATCTGAATAGATACGCTGTTTTCCGTCTTTACAAGCACACCATTAATAATTTCTTCGTATCCTTTAACACGACCTGGTGAAGATTCATTAATGTTCATATTAATACTATTTTGTATATAATGAATGTTTAAAATAAAAAAAGGCCGCACTATTTTATAATAATACGGCCTCTGATCATATCGAGGTCGGAAGCGGATTCGAACCGCTGTACGAGGTTTTGCAGACCTATGCCTAGCCACTCGGCCACCCGACCTTTAAATAAGGCCACAAAGATATAATTCAATTTAAAATTTACAAAATTTATTTGAATAAATTTATTATGATTTTTTTAAAACCTATCATTCGTGCACATTGTTTTAATTTTTTATAATATAATCATTGTAAGACTAGTCTTATGGATATACACAGATTTGTATTTAACGAGTTTGAAGAAAATACTTACATTTTATATGACGATACTAACGAATGTGTCATTATAGATCCAGGATGTAACACTATTTTCGAACAAAGCGAACTGGAGCAATTTATCAAAGAAAAACAACTAAAACCTGTATTACTTTTAAATACGCATTGTCATATCGATCATATTTTCGGAAATAGATTTGTATCTGAAAAATATGATTTGCATTTATGTGCCAATGAAAAAGAACAGCCTGTACTTGCAAGCGGAGACTCCGTAGCGCATTTATACCAAATGTCATACGAAACTTCACCAAGAATAACTCAATTTTTGTATCACGATGATATAATAAAATTCGGAAACACCCTATTAAAAGTTATTTTTACTCCTGGCCATTCACCTGGAAGTTTATCCTTTTATAATGAACAAAAAGGCATTGTCATTTCTGGAGATGTACTCTTTCAAAACAGTATAGGAAGAACTGATCTCCCAGGTGGCGACTTTGACGTTCTAATTCATTCAGTAAAAACTCAATTGTTTACACTACCTGATACCACGAGAGTTTTAGCTGGTCATGGCAACCCTACTACTATCGGAACAGAGAAACGATCCAATCCGTTCTTTTAAAAATATATTCCGGCAGTAAGCGTAATACCATTAAACTTAGTATCGGGTCGTTGATAAAAAGCATTAAAAATACCATATTGATATTCAAGATCAATATCCATAATACCCAATGTACAACCAATGCCGGAGGCAATCCCCATAAATGAAGTGTTTAACTCCCGATAACCATCTAGCTGTAAGCCTTCCTCCGGAGCCTTAACAATAAAATTTACAGACCCAATCGCCTTACTGCGCAACACAACCTTTTCGCTAAGTCTCGCTATATTAAAACCTAATCCAAATCGACCACTTACAATGTTAAAATCGCGCTTTTTAAAGAAATCCACGCTTTTGGAAGAATGAAGGCTGGTCTTAATATATTGTCCACCTATTAAAAAATACAAATCTCCTTCCACAAGCCTAGCATCTGCACCCACTAACCACCCATAGTGTAATTCTCCCTTGGATGTAACCACACGATCACCTGAGCGCATAGCTGTAAGTCCTGTATAGACAGATAATCCCGGCGACTGCCCATAGACATTTAATATAACAAAAAAACCTATCAGTATTAAAACTATTCTCTTCATAAAAATTCTTTTATACATTTAATCGTTATTCATTCAAAAACCATGCTAATTATCCAAATTATCCTAATTTTTTATATTTTTGCTCCAATTTAAATCATATTATGTACCCTGATCTATCCTATTTCTTTCACGAACTGTTAGGCACACAACCTGATAATTGGATTTCTATATTTAAGACATTTGGATTTATGCTTGTGATAGCGCTTATATCCACATCATTTTTACTCAAATCTGAATTGATCCGGCTAGAAAAAACAGGTAAAATCCTTCCACAGCATATCGTTAACACAACGTCTGAAAGAATGACTATTCAGGATATAATTATCAATGCTTTATTTGCACTTTTTATAGGTGGAAAATTACCTTATATCATATCTAATTTTGATCATTTTAAGGCAGATCCGGCTTCTATAGTCTTTTCCGGAAAAGGACAATGGATCATCGGTATCCTGCTGGGATTAATTACAGCTGGTTATTATTTGTATAAAAATGCTCAGGTCAGTGATAAAATTGTAACTCAAACTGTCCAGTTCTGGCCATCAACTAAGACTAATGATATTATTATAGTAGCAGGATTGTCAGGGGTTTTAGGCAGTAAATTATTTTCAGTATTTGAAGATATGTCCGGGTTTTTAAGAGATCCTATAGGATCGCTCTTTTCAGGAAGCGGACTCAATGTCTTCGGCGGAATAATCCTTGCCTTCTTTGTAGTGTACTGGTATGTCAAAAAATTAGGCATCAAACCTATATATATGATGGATATAGCTGGAATGGGTATCCTGCTTGGATATGCTGTAGGTCGCATAGGATGTCAGCTATCAGGAGATGGAGACTGGGGCATCATTGCTGCACCACAACCATCCTGGTGGTTTTTGCCTGACTGGCTATGGTCTTATGACTATCCACACAATGTAAATAACGATGGTGTACTTATGGCAAATTGTAATCCGGATATTTTTAGCCAGGCTAGAGCATCAGGATTGAGTATAGAAGATAGTTGTCAGCAGAGTTGCGGCTATAGATACTGCCACATTTTAAATCCTAAAGTATATCCAACACCTCTTTATGAAATCATTTTTAGCCTATTAGCTTTAGCAATCCTATGGTTTAACAGGCATAAATTTAAAATACCTGGAGTGATATTCTTTACCTATATGATCATTAATGGTATTGAAAGGTACTTTATAGAAACTATTCGTGTAAATGATCGATATCTAATGTTTGGGCTTAACTGGAGTCAAGCCCAATACATTTCTATAATATTTATCTTAATAGGGATTGCAGGTATAATTTTCTTATTCAAAAAGAACAAGAAGATTACAGATGTGCCTTAATCGAATCAGCAATAGCCTGCATTTCATCTGAAGGTAGTTTTAGTTTTGGGTTAGCAAAATTCATGTCACTCATTTTACTAATAGGCACGAGATGGATATGAGTATGTGGAACCTCCAAACCTATAACAGCAACACCAACTCGCACACAAGGAACTGCCTTTTTTAAACCAATAGCCACTTTTTTAGCAAATAAATGCAAATCCGTAAGCGAATCATCATTCATATCAAAGATATAGTCAATCTCTTCCTTAGGGATAACCAATATATGTCCTGGCACAATAGGAAAAGCGTCTAAAAATGCTATAAACCTGTCATCCTCTGCTATCTTATATGCAGGAATTTCACCTGCTACTATTTTAGAAAAGATAGATGCCATTTTAAAGTGATATTTCTAGTATCTTAAATTGAATTTTACCGGCTGGCGTTTCTACATCGACAATATCGCCTACAGTATTTCCAAGTAAGGCTTGGCCTATAGGTGATTTTACAGAAATTTTCTTTGCCTTAAGATCTGCTTCTGCTTCTGCAACCAACCGATAGGAAACACGAGCTTTAGCCTTTACATTTTCTATTGTAACGTTGCTCAGAACAGTCACTCTCGAAGTATCTAATTGGCTTTCGTCGATGATACGAGCCTGAGCAAATACTTTCTCCATATCATTGATCTTTAACTCAAGCATACCTTGAGCATTTTTAGCGGCATCATATTCAGCATTTTCGGATAGATCGCCCTTTTCTCTTGCTTCAGCAATAGCCTTTGCTACTTCATCCCTACCTCTGGATTTTAGATCCTCCAATTCAGCCTTTAGTTTGTCGTACCCTTCTTGGGTCATATAAGAAACAGACATTATAAAAAAAATTTTAAGATTAAATATAAAAATAGACGTTCCCACTATATTAAAGTGAGAACGCCTTGTTTGTCTTTTAGAAATCTTTATTAAATAGAGAACATAACTATCTCTAAAAAAGTTTCTTAAAATGCGTATCTAAGTGTAAAATTATGAGTTCCTCTAAATGGATTAGTGGTTCTATAGGCATAATCTAAGCCCAGTTTATTTCCACCATCAGCAGTAATCGGAACTTCTACAGATGCACCAGCAGAAAAACCGGTATATAAACTCTGAGCTTCGATATCACCTTGACCTACATCTGCCTTATATCCACCTCTGATAGCAAAAAGGTTTCTGAATGAAAATTCAGCTCCCACACCAATCTGGTCTTTAGAGAAAGCATTTGAAGTAAAATTAGCTAAGGCTCTGATATAATTATCTTCTCCCACGTAAAAGTCATATGATACACCCATATTTAAAGAGGATGGCAATTCAAAACCTGCACCTCTCGAATCATAAGCAATTTCATACACAACACCACCATCCGGTAGAGGATTAGGTCGTCTTACCGTCAAACCTTCACCACCAAATGCCATCGGTGTACCTACATTTTTTAAGGCAATACCTAACTTAAAATTGTCACGCTCACCGGATACATATTGAACACCCGCATCAATAGCAATACCAGATGCCGAAACATCCTGTAATCCTTCCGATACATAACGAACTAATGCCCCCACAGATATTTTATTAGCATAAGTAAGAGAATATCCTAAACCCAATTGAAAAAAACTAGGAGAAAAGAAACCACCTGTTCCGGCAGGTTGATTGGTAGTAGTCACAGGGATATCACCAAAATTTACAGAAGAAAATTCAATTCCTAATGCACCACTTTTTCCCATTTTTATTCCAATACCACCGGCATTTAATTGCAATCCTGCGCCAGAATACAATACATTATTGGAAATTCCTATTTCAAGATTTTGAATACGACTCAATCCCGCAATATTAATTCGCATGGCTTCAACTCCCGTAACCGAAGATGTACTCATAGAGTGCAACCCTGCACTGCGTCCCCATGGATTCATAAGCAACTCAGAAGCACCAGCCTGCCCCTGTCTATCAGGATTACCGGCGACCAAAACTGAGCTTGCAAAAATCAATATTGTTAATACAGAGTAAAATGTATATCTCATAAGATTTTGATTTTTTATATTTTGTTAACTTGAATAAGGGTAGTGGAAAAATAAATACTATTTTCCCACTATCCTACATATTTTTATAATCCACTTGGGTCAAACTTACGGCTAATTCCAAACCACTTAATAGTACGCTCTTCTCCATAATCCGGAGCAGAAATATGAATCAGATACACCCCACTCGCCACAGGAATATCCTTAAAGTTTTTCATATCCCACTCTAAATCTGGGTAAACCTGAGACGTAGAAGTCGGCCTGTTGATTCCTGAAAGTATGGCTTCGCGCTCATCTCTATTATACTGCTTGATAAAACTTCCGTCTATACCATAGATAGTTACAACTGCTTTAGCTGGCAAATTGGTAATTTTTACTACATTGGTAAATTGTGATGTTTCATAAGACGAATAAGCATAATATGGATTAGGAACCACATTAACATTTTCTAAAGCTCCTTTGTACTCCTGCTGATTTGCTAATTGACGAGATTCAGTACCTTTAAATTCAAACTCATAGACAGGAAGATCACCATCTGTAAGACATGCACGTTCACTATTTGGATCATATTTTTTAGATTCTCCAAATGTATTTGTTACTCTTAATTTAACAGTCAAATCATTTGGAATCAAACCCTTATCCAAAGATGTCATTTGAGACGGTAATGGAATACCTGTCCATGTTATACCAGACAGGACTTTATGCTTATTATTAGTAGATGGTGATGCTCCAGTAGCCGAATACTTTAATTTATCCCATATACCTTGACATCCATCATACTCCATTCTTGTTACATAAATGTAGTGATGTCCGCCAGCAACCATAGCACGATAGTCAAATCGGACAATCTCATCTGTATTAGGATTCCTTTCAACTAAATTTTCAATAATTGCTTCAGAAGAAGGATTGAATATCATATCACCCCCTATTGGTTGTTTTCCTTGCATAATTTCAGCATTATCACCAGAGAAAATACTGTTTTCACCAAAGAAAATATTCAGACGCTTACCTGTCTCGACATCGATTGCATAACCAGGGAAATAACTAAAGCCCACAGTATTATCGTTAACAGGACCTCCATTTTGATCAATAGATGGTGATTTTCTCAAATCAAAATTCTTAGCACCACCTATAGTAACACCACCTGCAGCTATCATATCGGTAGGTGCTGTTTCTACAACAACACATCTACTCCACTTGGATTTATCACTTGTAAATACAATATCCACATTATTCAAATCTCTGTATCTAAGAGAGTTAACGTTACTTGCTGTAGAGAACCGCATAATTTCCTTTGGCCCAGGGCTAATATAAAATGGCAAATCCGGGTCGTCCTCATATCTCGTCTCCAAGATAGGTACAAAGAATCCTTGACCCATCTTAGCCAAACTACCATTAGCATCATTTTTGTCAGTACGGACAAAATCAAGAAAACGCGTTCCAGGAACACCAGCACTATAGATACCACCATCTCTGATCCCGTTAAACCAAAGGTTCTCATTAGGTTTTTTATATTCTAATCTTGCACCTACAGCGCCATTTGAGCCGGACTTCGCTGTACCAGGATCATCAAAATTTTCAATCGTAACAGAAAATCCAAAATTATTGATAATATATTCTTTAACATCTTTCAATTTTCGATTATCTAGTAATACTTTATTTGCACTTATATCAGTCAAACGCCAGTATGCATCCTGATCAAAAGAACATAAAGTCCCTTGATTATTAGATTGGAAATTACCTAATATTTCTAATCTGTATTTTCCATCCTTCACTTTCAAAGGATCAACTACTTTAGCATCTATAGGTCCTGAACCGCTTTTATAAGTAATCCTACCATCAAACTTCTTATCTATAATCAAATCATAAATAGCTGGGTCAACGTCCATAAACTTACCAGGATTACCTTCACCATGTAGCCGTGTTACTATCGGGCCATCTCCATACTTTGCCTGAAGATCCTCATATACGATAGGTCTTGGAACCAAAGTATAAATTCTTACATTTCTTCTGCCTTCAAGGTATCCTTTCTTCTGACCTTCACCTACTGTGATATCAAACGTTTTCCAGTTGTTATATGCATATGCCAAAACTAGGAAATGATATTGCTTATGATTAATTAATCTCTTATCCGATGAAGCAAATTGATCTTCTACAATCTTAAATGATTTTTTAATACCTGAATCTATACCCGAAACCGCCTTTTTAGGTGTCCACACGATAGGGCCGTTTTCGATAACAGGATTTGCCTGGCCAGTCCATGTATAAATTTCCTTAACTCCATTTTTAAGATCTACTTTTGCTACCTCACGTGCTTTAGACACATCTGACAATTCCTGAGGTGTTACAGAAGCGTTAGCAAGTTGAAATATTCTATAACCTTCAAACTTATAGGTATTATCTACATCTTTAGGTGCCTGAAGATCAAGTTCCTTGTAAGCTTCATTATAGTTGTTGGATGAGGATTCATTAGATAGTAATAAAATTAATTCTCTATCTAATTCGACTGGAGTAAGATCCGGAGCATCCGGTCCTTCTGTGATATCAAAACAATTGTCAAATAAAGCCTGAGCAATATCATCTGCTGCTCTTAATCTTGTAATATCTGGACATGGATACTTAACATCCGGTACAAATACAACCCCAATAATCAACTCGTTTTGAGCGCCTGGCTGCAATAATAGTGGTCCTGTAGCCTGCATTGTCCTTCTATCGCCAAATGGGGCGTTGATAGAACACATTGACCATGCATCCGGACTTCTGTCACTAGGCGGCGATGGGAAGGCATACCGGATACTATCTGTACTGCCAGGGTTATAACCAGTACCACCATAAGTAACTGGAGTACCATCTGACCAAAGTCCTCGAATATAGTTATAAAATCCATCTTCACGCCCTCTTTGCGGATCCGTTGTAGCTGGAGGAGGTGAACCGATACTACCGTTTTCGGCATAAGTAAACGAAGTCATACCTAATTCTATCAAAGTATCCAGAGCACCTGTGAATGGTTCTGGCTGCAATAGAATTGGTTTGCCTTCTTCATTCAAAATCAAATTGCCCTCTTCATCTCTTTTAAATACTCTTGGTCCGAGAGGTCCACGGAAGTAGTCAACCCCTACCATTGGTATTTTTGTACCGTATGTAGGCGTACCTGCACAAGCTGTTGTAGCGCCGATACCATCTATATCATCCTGATTATATACATAAGCTAGCGATCTACTCACATCACAACCAATGTAATCATCCTGATAACATCCTAAATCTGGGTCAACCCACATAGAGAAATAGCAATCTATCAAATCTTCTTTAGCTTTATTAATCAACTTATATCGATA
Organism: uncultured Aureispira sp.; assembly: GCA_964501555.1. Taxonomy (GTDB): domain Bacteria; phylum Bacteroidota; class Bacteroidia; order Chitinophagales; family Saprospiraceae; genus OLB9. The sequence continues at coordinate 66,648 of CAZCTQ010000007.1, forward strand.
GAAAGTCATATCGTTAATCTCATCATTAGTAGCATACGCAAATGCCTGTACCTGTACTTCCATCTGGATACTATTAGGTCCCGACAATGTCTGAGCAGCACCATTATCATTATAAATCCAGAATACCATTTGATCTGGAATCAATTCACGTGCTTCAAAAACGTCCTTAGGCTCACATCCACGGATATCAATGATAGGGAAGTCGCCACCACAAGGGTCATATATACCATTTTCGTCATTATCCCAGAAACTCCCAAGTGGCTGATCCGGAAGTGCAAAAGGGTACTTTTTTCTCCAGTGTGGATTACCTTGACCAGGCCAATATAGAATATCTTCTGGTACTGAATCACATTCGATTGCAACACCCGTTTCGATACCTTTGATTACCCTATTAGCGTGAGCTAATGCAGATCTACCATTCATAGTAAAAAATCTGTCCCAGCTATCACACACTGTTTTTTCAGTAGCACCATTCAAATCAAGTGGTCCTGAAAACCAGTCAAAGCCTTCATTTCTATAGGTTACTGCAGAAAGTCTTATGTTTTTGGACCTGTCCACACCACCTATCCAAACACCACCTGCAAAAAGCGCAGATACAGGCAATTGACCCGGTGCCGGCTTTGGTACGACATAGTTAGCATCATACCACAAGTTACCACTCGTTAGCAACCTTGCTCTTACATTATTGATTTCCATTTCAATTTGCTTAGTAGGTCGCGTACATGCAGCACGCCATCCTGTAACTTCAGAAGCCGCAGATGCATTTCCTTGTTTGTCAGGTTCTTTTGCACTTACATCAATAAATGCAAGCAACATTATAAAGACAGCTGAAAAGAATATTTTATTGATATTCATCTGTTTATTTTTTAAATGTTTTATAAATATTTAATTAAAAATCTAAAATTACGCCTAAGTACATTCTCCTTGGTAATGTAAAGTTGCCTGGTGCCAATAATCTCCATCCGTATGCATCTAAGAATGCGGATACATCTCTATTAGTATCTACTACACCTTTAATCCTATCTTGACCAAAGCTTGACTGAAGATAACCGTCATTCTCAGCATCATTAGAGAATTTATATACATTGATAATATTCTTAGTATTAAATAAATTCTGTACTCTAAAATACGCATTAAACCACAATTTCTTGTTTTTCTCTGTATTTACCGTGATAGGGAATCTCTTCTGCACGTTTAAATCTGTCGTAAAGTTCCATGGTAATCTTGCACCATTTATTGATCCAGCATATCCTGATCCACCCAGCTGAGCCGGGTCAGAATTTTTTGTATATGGCTGACCAGAAACTAAAAATGACGTAATATTAATACCAAAATCTTCCAAAATATTTACACTTCCAATCCTTGGTCCATCATAAGCCTTACCAGATCCATATCTATAATCAATAACTGCAGTAATTCTATGGCGTTCATCAAATGAAAGCGGAATAAGATTTCTAATAGGACCTCTTGTATTAATACCATTTGATGAGTTAGCATCACTACCGGATCCGTCAGCAAACTGTAAGGTATAAGTAGCTGATAATTCCAGATTGTTTGTCCGCCTTCTGTCTAAAGTAAATGAAAATCCTTTAACTGTTCCAAAGTCTAAGTTATCAAATATCTTATATGTGTTTAATGGTGCTGCTACGTTTGCTAATACTCTTTGCTGTATCAAATCCTTCATCTCTTTGTAGTATGCTGACATCTTAAATGCCATTACTTCTGACAATTTTTGCTGGAATCCGGCTTCATAATCCACTGTACGAACTGGTCTTAAATTAGGGTTATTCATAGGTGAACCATTTGGATTTATACGAGCTGCATCTTCCCAGAAATAGAAATCTAAAGCTGAAGAAAATGAATTAGATGGTGGTCTTTGATATAAAACGTCGTAGTGCGCAAAGAAACCTGCATCGTCAGAGATAGGGAATGAAAATGCTAATCGTGGCATGAAATTTACCTGAGGTTTATAGTCCACAAAAGAGTATTCTGACTTATACACACGACCTAGCTCATCCTGTCCTGACGCTTGAATATTCAATTGTCTTTCCTGTCTTCCTGTTTCCTTACTGATGCCTGCATACGATGGATAAACTAAGCCACCTTGATAAATCACATTACCTCCCGAAACTGCAGTACCATTAGGTAAGAACCACTGATCCCCCTTTCTAAATGCTTTAATTGTTGGGTTCTCTTCGCTCTCTATATATACGTTATAGTCATCACCTACTGAGGTAGGCTTTTGCAATCCTGTTCTATCAAAATAACTTTTAGCGGATTCAATTTCATATAGCGCATATGGATCTCTCATCACCTTGGTATTAGCATCGTAGTAGTCCATTCTTACTCCCAGACGGAATATAATATCCTTATATGAGAATTTATCTTGTAAGAATACAGCACCATATATAGGTTGGAAAGGTGCGACTACAAAGGTCCTTCTATTATCAGCATCTCTACTCGTAAAGAAGTCATCAAATCGAACATCTGTACCTAATTTATTACCAAGATAATCAAAACCACTATAGTCTATAAGACCTTGTCTGTTAATCAATTCAGATGCAGAAAACATATTCAAACTCAACTGGCTCGGATCTAAATCCCAAACATTTACATAATCGTGGTCTGATACATTTTTTAAATTACGGACAGATCTATAAAACTTATTATCTGTATTAATATTTAAAAAGGTTTCATAAACTGGAACCTCACTTGGTCCCAATCCAGGTATATTAACTGTCTCTAATCTTAGAATCTTAGAAGTATCTACCCCATTAATATGACCATTGGCCTGTAGGTCTGCAACATTCCACAAGTCAAAAGGCTCAATTTTCCAATTTCTATTGACACTTTGCTCATATAAAAAGCCAAGTTGGATATTGTGTCTTCCTTTTTCTGATCCGCCAGGAAACAAGTCAAATCCAGTCGTCAGATTTAATGAATATCTGTCATTATCTGATTTACTATATCTATTATATACCTGACCCACATTAGCAAATAAATTATTCCAGACACTATTGATATTCTGATCCAACAATCCATTGACATTAACGCCATTAATAGCATTATATGATCCTAAAACGGGATTAATATTTGGATTTAAAGTATATTCGCCTATGTTCTCTCTATATCCAAGAAGACCATAAAAAAATGGGCCTACTCCTTCTCCATTTAAAGTACCATTTCTCGGTTCGTCAAAGAATCCATAAAACGGATCCCATTTTCTATTTGTTTTTCCAAAATAGCCATAATCAAATAATCTGTCTTGGTGTCTGAAGTCTTCAATTCTGTCCTTTTCCTTCTGATAACCCAAAATTACTGTATAAGAGAAATTACGGATGCCATTAGAAGAAGATTTATCCTCACCTGCATCACCACTTTGTCTGCCTATCTTATGAGTTAATCTAAAGTTTCCACGGTATGTGTTAGAGTACTGATATGGGTTATTTACCCAGTTTAATAGTGCCCATGAAGACCCTGAACCAGATACACCTGATGATCCTGGTGTAAATCTGTCCTTTCTATCATTGTAGTTACCAGACAACTGAACATCAATATTATTTGCCAATTTGATATCTATCCTTCCAGTTAGATCCAAGTCAATATTTTCATCATTGGGTCTTGCCTTAAATGGACTTCCTAAATCAGAAGTATGTTTTGTTTCTAAAGAAGGAAATCTTGTCGATCCTATAGAATAAGTAGGATTTTGCTCTAATTGTCTAATTAGGCTTTCTGGTGCACGCCACACTCCTACCGCTGATGGACTATTATCAGCTACATTTCGATATTGACCAGAAAAACGATAACCTAAGATGGATTGTCCCTTACTGTTTCTTAATATAGGACCCGAAACGTTTGCACTCAATAGATTATATCCATAACCGTCTAATGATTTTTCGACCTCAACACTTCCTGTTACCTTGTCAGATGGCCCTCTGGAAGTCAATGAGATGATACCACCAGTCACGTCACCGTATCTAGCTTCTATACCACCTACTACCACTTGTAACTGCTCAATCTCTGACTGAGGTATCAAGTTACCGCTTACGCGGACACCATCTAAAAAGTAAACAGTCTCATTAGAACGAGAACCTCTAACGGAAATGTCACCACCATCACGGGAAGATATACCTGCTGCAGTTGCTGCAATAGCGTTTACCTGCTTAGTAGGTAGTGCTCTAATTTTTTCTGCTGTTACCGTAGTACCCTGAGTAGTATTATCTATCTCTATAAGTGGTACCTTATATGCCTTAATCTCAACACCAAGGTCAAGCAACTGAGCATCATCGGAAATAGCAAAATTAATCCTGTTAGTCTTACCCGCCTGGATAACGATACCGGTAAGTCGCTGAGATGCATATCCGGTATAACTTGCTTCCATTTCATATGTTCCGGGTTGAACATCCGAAATAAAATAGTTACCATCCAAATCAGTTTCTGTACCTACAATTAATACACCGCTTCTGTATAAAGCAACGGCTCCGAGCGCGATCGGCTCTCCGGTTTCTGCATCTTTAACTTTACCTTCTATGGTCGTCTGCGCTACTAATCCGGCACAACTCACAAGTATAAAGCCAAACAAGAGTAATAATCTATTCATACACTGAATTTTTACCTATTGTTAATAAATACTTAAAATATCCGCAATGTTAAGAAATAAATAAACGATATTCAAAGTTTTTGATCATTTTAATTTAAAATTGTATCATAGAATACATTTTAACGTATATAGTTATTTTTAATTTTATCTAATAAAACACTGGCTATCAACCTTAAAGATTCATTTGTCCATCCAGCGACATGTGGTGTCAAAACTACATTATCATAACTATATAGTTTAGCATACATAGCTCTTTCCTCTTCAGTAAATGTATCCGGTTTTTCATTTTCAAATACATCGAGGCATGCTCCTGCTATTTTATTATTTTCAAGACCATCAATCAACGCTTTTGTATCCACAATCTGCCCACGCGAGGTATTACTAATAATGACACCATCTTTACAAGAAGCAATAAAATTTTCATTAACTAATTGATTCGTTTCCGAAGTCAGTGGCAAATGCAGGGAAATGATATCAGCCGTTTTTAAAATCATATCCAAATCGGTCTTTTCTACAAAATCCAAAGATTTGGAATATTCAGTCCTGTATTTATCGTAGGAAAGTACACGCATACCCCATGACGATAGTTTTTCGGCAAAAGCTTCACCCGTGTTTCCTAATCCGATGATGCCTATCGCCTTTCCTTTAAGCTCTCTACCTCGATTTTTTTCCCGATTCCAGTCAAATTTTCGTAATTCATTGTCAGCCCGTACGATATTATTAAATAAAGCAAGTAACATACCCATTTCATGCTCAGCAACAGCATTTCTGTTGCCTTCTGGCGAATTATACACACCTATTCCTTTTGCGCGTGCATATGCGACATCGATGATTTCCAATCCTGAACCCAAACGACCGATAAACTTTAAGTTTTTTCCCATATCAATTCTGACATGATTCATAATAATCTTACTGTTGATTATGATACCTTCGTACTGATCTATAATTTTTTCTAGTTGTACATTTTCTACGGATGTATCATAATCGACTATAAAACCCATATCTTTAAGACCTTCTATTAATAAAGGATGTACCTTATCCGTAATCAATACTTTTCTCTCTGTCATCTATTACAATTTGATACAAAATTACTGATGCACTAACATTAATCGGTACTTTTTAAAAAATATTTACCTAATCATACTAATTTATAGTGGATATTACAAATTAGAAGCTTATAAATCTTTACCTTTGCGCCCCGATCACATACTCCACTTTACATGCCTAAAAATAAAAACATCAATTCCGTACTGATTATCGGTAGCGGACCTATTGTCATAGGACAAGCGTGCGAATTTGACTATTCGGGAACACAAGCTTCAAGATCACTAAGAGAAGAAGGAATAGAGGTAACACTCATCAACTCTAATCCGGCTACCATCATGACCGACAGCGTCACAGCTGATAATATTTATCTCTTACCACTTACGGTAGAAAGTATAATCACCATACTGGAAAAACATAAAATCGATGCAGTCCTTCCTACAATGGGTGGCCAGACAGCCCTCAATTTAGCGATAGAAGCTGACAATATGGGTGTATGGAAAAGATACGGAGTCGAAATGATAGGTGTAGGAGTCGAAGCTATTGACCTGACTGAAAACCGAGAAGCTTTCAAGCAGCACGTTCAAAGTCTGGGTATGAAAGTTGCTGATTCAGCTATAGCCAATTCATTCCTTGAAGGAAAGGAAGCAGCTCAAAAAATCGGGTTTCCGCTCGTGATACGGCCTTCCTATACACTGGGTGGTACCGGTGGTGGCTTTGTCATGAAGGAAAATGATTTTGATGAGGCACTACGCAGAGGCTTAGAGGCTTCTCCTACACACGAGGTTTTAGTAGAGAAAGCAGTACTAGGATGGAAAGAGTTCGAACTTGAATTACTCCGAGATGATCTAAATAATGTCGTCGTTATCTGCACTGTTGAAAACATAGATCCTATGGGTATCCATACAGGTGACAGCATCACGGTAGCACCTGCTATGACACTCTCAGATAAGGCCTTCCAGCGTATGAGAGACGATGCAATCATTATGATGCGTTCGCTGGGACATTTTTCGGGTGGTTGTAACGTTCAGTTTGCACAGAATCCTGAAAATGAAGAAATCATCGCTGTAGAGATTAACCCACGTGTGTCCAGATCGTCAGCATTAGCCAGTAAAGCTACAGGATATCCTATAGCTAAAATAGCTGCTAAATTAGCAATCGGCTACACACTCGACGAATTAAAAAATCAAATTACTAAAACCACTTCAGCATTTTTCGAACCGGCATTGGATTATGTAATCGTAAAAATGCCTCGATGGAATTTTGAAAAGTTTTATGGTGCTGACAATACCCTAGGCCTCCAGATGAAATCCGTAGGTGAAGTCATGGCCATAGGCAGAAACTTCCTCGAAGCCTTACAAAAAGCTTGTCAAAGTCAAGAAAATAATCGCGCAGGTCTCGGTGCTGATATGAAGGAATGGATACAGACAGAAGATATCCTACGTCGCCTTGAGACCGTCAGCGATGATAGAATATATCGTGTAAAAGACGCACTTAGGCTAGGCGTACCCGAAAAAACAGTCCACAAGCTTACCAGAATAGATCCTTGGTTTATCAAGCAAATTAAAAGATTGGTCAAGTACGAAGAAAAATTAATGCAATACAATGTACCAGAAGATATACCCGATGACTTTCTATTAGAATTAAAGTCTGTCGGCTATTCAGATGCTCAAATAGCATGGGTACTTCGGATCAAAGAAGATGAAGTAACTAAAAATAGACTCCAAAGAGGTCTCCGACGTACCTACAAAATGGTGGACACCTGCGCTGCCGAATTTGAAGCTCAAACACCTTATTTTTATTCTACCTTCGAACGTGAAAACGAAAGTATTCCTTCCGAAAAGAAAAAAATAATTGTTCTCGGCTCAGGCCCCAACCGTATCGGTCAAGGTATCGAGTTTGACTACTGTTGTGTACATGGACTACTAGCAATTAAAGAAGCAGGATATGAAGCCATTATGGTCAATTGTAACCCTGAAACGGTATCTACAGATTTTGACATAGCAGACAAACTATATTTTGAACCTGTATTTTGGGAGCATCTTGAGGAAATCATAGACCTCGAAAAGCCTGAAGGCATTATTGTACAGTTAGGCGGTCAGACAGCATTAAAGCTCGCCGAAAAAATCAGTAAGATGGGTATCAAAATTATTGGTACCAGCTTTAATGATATGGATCTTGCGGAAGACCGCGGACGTTTTTCGGACCTACTAAAAGAATTAGAAATACCCTACCCGGATTATGGTGTCGCTACCGAAGTAGAAGACGCTATTGCCGTAGCAAATAGGGTATCTTACCCGGTATTGATCCGTCCATCTTATGTACTCGGTGGCCAACGAATGCGTATTGTAATCAATGATCAGGAACTCGAAAAACATGTACTGAGTATTTTTAAACACATGCCTGACAACAAAGTACTGATAGATCAATTTCTCGAAAGAGCAAAAGAAGCCGAAATCGATGCTATATGTGATGGTGAAGATGTCCATATCATGGGTATCATGGAACACATCGAGCCTGCTGGTATCCACTCAGGCGATAGCTCGGCGGTGTTACCAACCTATTCATTAAGTCCAGATGTCGTAGGACAAATGGTGGATTATGCCCGAAAACTCGCTTTTGCACTCAATATCAAAGGCTTGATTAATATCCAATTTGCTATTAAAAATGAAAAAGTATATGTAATAGAAGCCAACCCACGTGCATCTAGGACTACGCCTTTTATTGCTAAGGCCTATCAAGTGCCTTATCTGAAAATGGCTACACAGGTCATGCTGGGTACACATAAAATTAGTGATTTTAAAATCAACAAAAAATTAACTGGATTTGCCATAAAAGTTCCGGTATTTTCTTTTGAAAAATTTCCGGGCGTGGATAAAAATTTAGGACCTGAAATGAAATCAACCGGTGAGATGATTTATTATATTAAAGATATCTATGATCCATATTTCAGAGATTTGGATCGTAAGCGATCTATGTTCCTCAGCAGATAATACCCATTATACATTCAAATCAGTCCAATCTTTATAAAAAAATAGCCACTCCTAATTAAAGAAGTGGCTATTTTTTTATCAATTATTAAGCACTTTTATTGCTTTATAAATTTCAAGGATTGCACTTTTAATCCAGAGCGCATGGTAACTATATACATACCTGATTGAAGTGATGTCGTATTCAGTTCTACAGATGGGGTATTCCCTAACTGATTTAAAGTCGTATTTAAAACTGACTGGCCGGCCATATCTGTAATCGTAATCACAGGATTAGCATTGATGATATCTTGATTAACCTGTATAGCCAGTTTTTGGCCTACTGGATTATTATTTATCGTAAAGAGTTGATTTTCAACATTAAGATCACTAACGGATGTTATTTTACGCTTACCATTGCTAAACCATGTTGCCCATCTTCGACTTTGTGTAAAAAGTATCGGATCTTTAGCGACCTCTATCTTATTGGTTTTAAGCGTTGCAACTCCTACATTAAAGACACCGTCTCTTCCCTTATTATCAAATACTACTTTGTCATCTTTACTGGAATAATTTGGAAAACCTAGTTCATTATTTTCAAAAATAAGTCCAGTTTCACCTCTTTCTATGTTGGCCCCTAAAATAGATACACTACCATCCTCATCTATAAAATCAAAAGCGATGATATAAGGAGAATTTTTAGAAAAACTTGGATTACCTATACTTGTGCCGTCTGGTAATGATGAATACAATTTAGACACTTCACCGGTAGCAAAATCATTAGAAGCATTATTCCACACCTTAATAAAGCTGATATCCCAGTATTGAATAGAACCAGAGGTAGTAGAACGCAATTCATTTTCAGCATCATAAATCAGGTATTCACCTGACAGATTAAATTCCATTGCATCGGCAAATTTCACATCACCCGTTTTTACACCTGTAGAATAAGTAGGATTATAAAGTTCAAATGCTTTTTGAGTAGTACCCGATGCAGCAAAGTTAAAAACATAAATTTTATTTTCTTCTTTATCCAATAAAGCAGCCAATTTAGTACCATCCTTAGAGATTACTACATTACGCCATATAGGTTGATCACTCAATACCTGCTCACTCAAAAATGTACCTTTAACCCAGTCTATCTGTATGTAGTACATCTTTTTGTCGCTACCTATAAATACGATTTCGCTACCATCATCAGAGATACTTGGCTTTGAATAGATCGATTTTGAAGATAATTTAGCCAGTTCTTTTGCATTTACATCTGTTATGTACAGTCCGTCAAAATTTGGTCCAGCCAATAAAACAAATTCAGTTCCGGGATTACTATCTACATCATTTTCATAGTTACCACCTTTATCCCCAAAAATGCCTACTTCATCAAATGCTTTTTTTGCTGCATCGACTTCGGCCTTGGTATATAAATCCGTTGCCGCTTTAACAACAGCTACTCTACAATCTACAAATTTGGATGATTTTGTAAGATAATTAGATAAGGCACGGTAATAGACCTTTTCTGCTTTATCTTTTCCTATTGCTGTTGCAAATTTATAAAAGGCATAGTTTGGAATGCCACTATTGATATGTACACCTCCGCCATCCTGCGTTCCTTTGTATCGTTCATCATAGTGTCTTGGTTGCCACCCACCATTAAAATCATTCGTTTTGGCACCATTATGTGGATCCGACATACTCCTCAATGCACCAGATGGAAAAACAGCCTTATTAACTACATCGTCACCTATCAACCAATCATCCCTATCTATCATCACACCAAATACATCAGCAAAAGACTCATTCAATGCTCCTGATTCACCTTCGTAATCCAGATTAGCAGTAGCTTGTACTACACCATGTGTCATCTCATGACCTGCTACATCGAGACCTTTAGCCAAGGGGCCAAAAGCTGAATCTCCATTGCCATAAAACATCGCCTGGCCATTCCAGAATGCATTCCCCATAGATCTTCCATCCTCATCTACAACATTTATAAATGAGATAATATTACCTCCCGTACCATTAATAGATTTTCTGTTATGAGTATTTCTAAAATAATCGTAAGCCTGCCCACCATTATAATGTGCAGATACAGCTGTTTTATCGCTCCACTGATTTGTAGAGGAGCTAATGTGATCATAACGGAAATCATCATTAGCTGGTGATGTATTGAAAGCGTTTATCGTCCAGATTACACCTGATGGATTATTGGGCATTTTGCTGGTGGATTGGGAAAATATATCTCTCGCAGCATCTATCAAATAATATTTAGAACCTACCTGATAAGTATTGATCTTTCTGTCTATATTAAACAAATCCTTGGCCGTGGCTGTAGCCGAACCATCTAAGAACACCTTATCTAAAGCGCCTTCACTACCATGAGTTGAATGTATATCTTCGCCGGGTTGGTGATTATGAAGCTTGCACATACTTTCGTATTTGTTAATCACTTCACCGCTTTGAGCATCTATAAAATATTCCCAACGTTCGATAATGTTTTTATAAACCGTATAATGATAGGCTAGCTTAAATTGTTCTAAATATGGGTAAATCACTAATTCAGATTTTGAATCCATATTGCCAAACTGGCTCATATCATAATTGTAAACAGTTTGTTTTCCTAAAATTCCAAAGACAATTTCCTCGCCTTTTTGAACACTCAATGATGGAGTTAAATTTTCCAGTTCAAAAGATGGATAGTAATGACCGTTTAAAAAGTTTATTTTGTTATCCGCACTATGCAATACAACCTCGCCACCATAAACAGGGATATTATTGTACATTTGCTGCATTCGGATATGCTTCATTCCTATTTCATCTTGCTCTTCTGATTTTACAGAAAACTCGGTATGAGGGTTTTTGATTTTCATAGCAGGTGCCGCTGCTTCAAGGTACTCATAAACGATAGCTGTTGTACTGCGATTTGCTGTAGAAGCATTATGGAGGCTACCTTCTATATAAGTAGGCACCAGTCTTTCATTAAGATAACCTATTTTTAAGCCATTGTTCATGCTTGAAAGTGAAGCATTATCCATGGCTTGATACGTCACTGGTCTTATTCTGGCCGGATCCATCTCCGTTATATTCGTCTTTGGATTTAATTTGATATCCGCTGAATTAACTTGACTCTTTGAAAATTCAATCCTTTTCATCTGGGCATTTGCGTTGCCTAAAAAAGAGATTATGATAAATGATAAGAGTGATAACCTGATTTTCATATATTCGATTTGATATTTACTGATTATTAATTATGAGCATCATCTGGGTTCAGCTTTTTTACTAAATCCAACAAAATATTATAATAAATAGATAGATTTTTATTTTCCAAAGGATTATTGCCCCATTTGATGGCATTATTAAAGTCCTTAGATTGAAAATTGACAAAATAATATTTATTGCCTGGGTCATTTAATGAGAGTGTTTTTAATCCTAAAGCATCATAGTTTGTAAAAATCTGACTGGTAATTCCCTTATTTGCTTTACCTAATAACATATATTTGTCATTATCAGATACATATAAATTTCCTTTTTGAGTAAGATAAAAGGTCTTGACCCTTCCAGTAAATCCACCACCGGAACCAAAAGAGATCAAAGGGTCTTTAAAATTCTGTGGATTAAAAGCGTTGTCTTTCGTTTTACAGGACATTATCGTGAGGATGAAAGCTGATAATAGAAATAGGTAAAGGTTTTTCATTTTGATAAATTATTACTTTAATACGTTTTATATATCTATTTGGTTTCAAAAAAAGTTTGAATTAACGTGTTGAAGACATTTTTATGTTGTATGTTTTACACCTGATATTGCCTAATTTACTCTTTGAATCCAATGATTAACCAAATCTTGTAGATAAGACTTTATTTCATCCGTCAAGTCACAAGCTTTTAAATGCGAAAAAGCCAAATCTCGGTAAGCATCGATAATTTCTCTGGAATATACCGATACGTGTAAGTCTCTGAATATCTGGGTTACAGCCGTAATCTTTTCCTCCTCGGAATAATTATAATCTGATGTAAAATACAATTTTTCAAGTAAATTTTTCTGGTCCTGGCTGCCCTGCTCAAGGCTTTTTAGAAATAAATAGGTCTTTTTGTTTTGTAATATATCGCCTCCGATACGCTTCCCAACCTGAGCAACATCGCCAAAAACATCTAAATAATCATCTTGAAGCTGGAAGCAGATACCAAAATACTTTGCAAACTCATAGATATGTTTTTGATTTTTAGCATCAGCGTCAGCAATAATAGCACCCATTTGTGATGCTGCTCCTAATAAAACTGATGTTTTTCGGGTGATCATATCTATGTACTCGCTAATAGTGACGTCAGTGCGTCTTTCAAATTCCATATCCATCTGCTGCCCTTCACACACCCTAAAAGCCATCGCATTCATCACATCCATTAGACGTTTTATCAATATAGGATCGTTATAAGATAATAGATGCTGGTATGCTTGTATCATCATGACATCCCCGGACAAAATAGCAGTATTAACACCATATTTTTTATGAACAGTGGGTTTATTGCGCCGAAGATCGGCCTCATCCATCAAGTCATCATGAACCAAAGAAAAATTATGAAACACTTCAATAGCCATAGCAGCTTTAAGTGCTTCAGTCGCCGGTTTACCAAAAGCTTCACATATCAGCATTACAAATACAGGTCTAAGGCGTTTGCCTCCTAAAGACATAATATAATTTGCAGGTTCATATAAACTTAAAGGATATCCATCAAGTGGATTCTCTTTTAAATATTGCTCAAACTGAGTCAGCAATCGAAGTTGATTGTCCATTATTGCTCTTTTATCAACAAAGGTAACTATAATCCTCAAATCATAGCGACTGACAACAATTATCAATGATTAATTGTATATAAATACACACATAAGGCGCTAAAAAATGATTGAATTAGGTATTGGTATGTTTGGCGATTTGACCTTTGACACTGCCGGACAAAAATTCCAGAATACGGGTGAGCGATTACAGCAAATAGTAGAACAGGTAAAACTTGCTGATGAAATCGGATTGGATCTGATATCCTTAGGTGAGCATCACAGGCCTGATTATTCAATCGCTTCGACGGAAATCGTCCTAGCTGCTTTAGCCACGGTAACTAAAAATATCAAACTCGCCAGTGGTGTTACTGTACTGAGCTCTTCGGATCCGGTAAAAGTATATCAGGATTATGCTACGATAGATTTACTATCAAATGGCAGAGCCGAAATCATCGCCGGACGCGGTAGTTTTATCGAGTCTTTTCCACTATATGGCTATGATCTTAGGGATTACAACAGTCTCTTTGAGGAGAAATTAGATTTACTGATTAAAATCAACAACGAAGATCCAGTCACCTGGTCCGGTAAACATCGGGCATCGCTACAAAATCAACATATATATCCACGTGCAGACAAACCAATACCTGTATGGATAGCTGTAGGTGGAACTCCCGAATCTGTCCACAGAGCAGCACGATTAGGACTACCCTTGATTGTGGCTATTATAGGCGGACAACCACGGCAGTTTAAGCCCTTAATCGAATACTATAAGGAAGAATACGCAGCCTTTGGTCACGATCCTTCTAAAATGGAAATAGGTGTTCACTCGCATACGTTTGTAGCAGATGATCAAGAGGAATTGATAGAAAAGTACTATCCGATCTATGCAGCTCAAATGGATCGTGTCGGTGCGTCCCGTGGCTGGCCACCGTATGCAAAGCAGCAGTTTTTATTTGGAGTACACAAGGAAGGAGCCTTATACATGGGCGAGCCTAATTACGTAGCCGAAAAAATCATCAGTACTATTGAGATGTTTGGTATCACGAGGTATGTCGCTCATATAGATATCGGCGGCCCTTCACATAGCGAAATGATGCATTGCATCGAGTTGTTTGGCAAAAAGGTAGTGCCACAAATCAGAAAAGCTTTTGCTAATAAATAATAATCACATAGGTGAAGTCCTTCATTACAAACCTTTTCGAATATAATCATCATTACAATCAATTGATGGCTGAGATTATGATGCAAAATACGGATAAAATACCGGCAAAAGGGCAGCTTCTATTTAGCCACATGCACAATGCCCATCATATATGGAATATGAGAATCCAATCCCAATCTACTTTATATGAAGTATGGCAGGAACACCCAATTATGGATTTGAAAAGCATTGATCAGGTCAATTTTGAAGAAACCCTTCAGATAATGGATATGTATGCCTTGGAAAAAGTCATTGATTATACCAATAGTGCAGGAACCGCCTTTGCTAATAAAGTCAGTGATATACTTTTCCACATTATTAACCATTCAACTTATCACAGAGGACAAATTGCTTTATTATTCAGACAGCATGGACTGGATCCATTGCCAAGTGATTATATATTTTTCAAGCGATAAAAACTTTTTACCTATCACTCATATCTAATCAATTTTCAACATCGTTATGATACATTCAGACATCAAAGAACATCTAAAAAAAGATAAAATATTAAAACCTATTGTCGAACATTTTCCACTTTCGTTAAATGTAGGCAATAATGATGTTTTTGATGAATTAATCCGATCTATAGTATCACAGCAGCTATCTGTGTCGGCAGCAAATACGATTTATACTCGGTTTTTAAATCTACTGAACAAAAATACACATCCTGCATATCAAATGGCTCAATTGTCTGTTGAGGAGATGAGAGTCGTAGGTCTGTCCGGTCAAAAGTCCGGCTATATTAAAAACGTAGCTAACCATTTTATCAATCACAATCTGTTTGACACAGACTGGTCAAGATGGTCAGATGAAAAAATACTGCAAGAGCTTACACAAATCAAAGGCGTAGGCAAATGGACAGCCGAGATGATCCTTATGTTTTCGCTCAATAGACCAGATATTTTGCCCTTAGATGATCTAATCATTCGCAATAATATCCGCAGATTGTATCATGTCGAATCAGAGCGAAAGCAATTAATAACAGATTTGACAACTATCGCAGAAGCTTGGCGGCCATTTCGATCCTACGCATGTTACTATCTATGGGCTGCTAAAAACTCATCTTTTATTCCTTAATAAAAACTCGTCGTATGAAGCATTTCTATACCATAGGCTTACTGATTATCTCTAATATATTTATGACACTTGCCTGGTATGGGCATCTCAAATTTGCTGAATGGAAATGGACAGAAAAACTAAGTCTTTTTGCTATTATCATAATCAGCTGGGGAATTGCCTTTTTTGAATACTGCTTCCAAGTACCGGCCAACAAATATGGATTTATAGGAAATGGTGGTCCCTATGATCTGTGGCAACTTAAAGTCTTGCAGGAAGCGATAACGCTTACTATTTTTACAGGATTTACACTAATCGCCTTTAAGGAAGAAACCTTCAGGTTGAATCACTTGATTGGTTTTGTGTTTTTAATACTCGCTGTTTATTTTATTTTCAAAAAGTAGCAAATATCTACTCAAGTATCACCCTATTTTACCCCAAAAATTCTGTTTTTAACGTGCGTTGGATTAAAGAAAAAAATATACCATGTAAATACTCATGGATTTGCCATCTATACATTTTCATCCTTAGCCAATAATGATTTTTTACATTAAAATCATCCATAGCTCATCACTCACAATTTGAAGAGTCCACCCTTATGCAACTTTGCATGTAATGCCGTCAATCTTACCTCAAACTCACGTTATATCAATAGAGTCCAGTATTATTTTTTATTTACCATATAGATTTCATGGCTGCTGCTTGGCCAGTCAATGTCATTAGCCATAAAAGCCTCATAAACTGCTCTGCGAACACCTGAGCTTACACTGTAATAATCTGTCTCCATTTGTCTTGGATTTGCAGGGTCAAAGGGTTTTACCTTGATGTACGGGCACAATACTAAAACAGGGCCGTCATCCGATATTTTAGCTATATTGACTGCGGGCTCAGGCTCTCTTAGTACAGCGGATATGGTCATCATAGCGTCCTTAGCGATTTGTGAAGCTTTGCTAAAGTCGGTATAGTCTGCGACGGGTACTTTTATATCTATACGCAATGTATCCTGATCTGTATAATTATTAATGACTTCCGTACTTAGGATTCCGTTTGGGATGCGAATGGTTTTATTTTGCGCAGTAAGAAGTGAAGTATAGATAATCCCGATTTCGGTAACGATACCAAAATGTGTCTGTGCTTCTATCATATCTCCGACCTTAAAGGGTTTGAGGATTAGAATCATGACCCCACCGGCAAAATTGCCCAAAGAGCCATTCAAAGCGCTGCCTATTGCTAATCCTGCACCGGCCAGTAAGGCCGCAAAACTCGTAATATTAACACCCAAAATACTGATAATGGTAATAAGTAATAGAACGAGCAAACCTATTTTTACAAGTGAAGAAAGAAAGGTTTCTAAGGATGAGTCAATGTTTTTTCTTTTTAATCCGCTGACAAAAACCTTTACCGTTATTTTGATCAGCCACGAACCGATTAAGAATATAATTATCGCTACGACTAATTTTGGAAGGTAGTTGACGATCATTTCCTGCCATTTGTCCAGAGCACTCATCAGGCTTACCACATCATCTTTTACCGGAATGTCCACAGACGGATTGGCTTGTAACAATGCTAATAAATTCATATTTTAGTTTTATATATTTTATTGCTCAATGGCAAAATTAAAAATTTTTTGCTATATGCATATATTTCTGAAATGTGTGACGTGTATAACTAGTCGTTCTTGATTATTTCATTTTATTTTTATTCTTTCGGATCGTGAGGTGTTACCCAATATTTTCTTATTCAAGGATTTTAGATTTTTTATATGAAAACACGATTGCGTATAATAATTTTTGCGCAATTGGTCATGAATAATATTAGAGTTGATTATTAAAGTATCTTTGAGTAATGTCTAATCTGGATGATAAAACCAAAAGGTATGTTCTTCTTCGTTTCTGTCAAGGTTCTTATTAAAATGACTGTAAGGAAGCACCTGTTGGTTTTTTAAAAGGATTTTGATCTCATCTTGGCCAAATTCATACGATCTGATCTTTTCGGTTTTTATGTGAAAGAAATAAGAAGCTTCCTCTTGTGTGAGGTGGTAACGCAGCATGAATTTTTCCTTTTGGGATTCAAAATAATGTCGGTTTTCTTCGGAATCTCCCGACTTAACTTTGAGGAGTTTCCGGTTGATAAGATTGTCGCATAAAGTTCTGAATACAAAATCTTCATGATGCGTAGATTGCTTAATCAACCACATGATATCCACGTCATCTAACAATACGTAATGCTTCAAAAACTGATCATCAGATAAAGCTGTACCGTCGTTTATATCTAGGTTTAGAAAGTAAGATAGTGCCGGTGAAACCGCTAGGTCATATCCCTGATGGGTAAGATAGCGTGCTCTTTTCAAGATGGCTATAAGCATCATTTCTGCTGAGATTACGGTCTTATGTAGATAGACTTGCCAGTACATAAGTTGCCGTGCCATGAGAAATTTTTCTATAGAATAAATACCTTTTTCCTCAATGACGAGCTGGTCATTAGCCACGTCCATCATCGTGATTATCCTGTCATATCCGATGATGCCTTCGGCCACTCCCGAATAAAAACTGTCGCGTGTCAGGTAATCCATCCTATCTGTATCTACTTGTCCCGAAACCAATTGATGTAAAAAGGGTCGATGGTAGGTATCAGCAAAAATGTCAAAAACCTTAGTAAAGTCAAGTCCTGTTTCCTTACTCATCTTTTGCATGATAATCAAGGAAAGTTTTTCGTGATGAGCACTCGTAAGGATGTGCTCTAATGCGTGCGAAAAAGGTCCATGACCTACATCATGCAGCAGGATAGCAATACATACAGCTTCATATTCCTGATCTGAGATATCTACATCTTTAGCTTTTAGCGTTTCTATAGCATTGACCATGAGATGGGTCGCACCTAGGGCATGATGAAATCGTGTATGTAGTGCCCCTGGATACACATAGTGCGAAAGCGCCTGCTGGGAGATGCGTCTGAGCCGCTGGAAATACGGATGGTCGATAAGCGTATAGATGCTTTCAAAAGGAAACCTTATCAGTCCATATACGGGATCGTTAAATATCTTCTTTTTATTCATAAAACAAAAATATAATTTATATCTGAAACGTTATACACATTCGTATTGTTAAATTTGAAATAGGAAAACACATTAAAATAAAAATATGAGTGATAGACTGAAAATATTATGGGCTGATGACGAAATTGACTTGTTAAAACCACAACTTTTCTTTTTAGAAAAAAAGGATTATGAAGTATTGACCGTGACCAATGGTCATGATGCCTTAGACAAATTAGAGGAAGATGGAGGTATCGATATCGTTTTTCTAGATGAGAGTATGCCAGGCATGACAGGTTTAGAGACACTAAGCCGTATTAAAGTTAAGCGTCCCAATATCCCTGTAGTCATGATAACTAAAAACGAAACTGAAAACATCATGGAGGAAGCAATAGGCTCGCAGATAGATGACTACCTCATCAAGCCCGTCAATCCAAACCAAATCCTGCTTTCGCTCAAAAAAATTATTGACAATAAGCGATTAGTTAAAGAAAAAACAGCAACAGACTATCAGCAGGAGTTTCGCCATATTTTTATGGAAATTAATAGTAATCCTGATTATAAACAATGGGTTGATATCTACAAAAAAATTATCTCTTGGGAGCTCAGGCTCGATGATAGTCAAAATGTAGAAATTAAGGAAAGCCTCAATGATCAGAAGGAAGAAGCTAATAAGGAATTTTTTAAGTATATCTCTAAAAACTATATCGACTGGATAAAAAACGGAAAAGGACCTAAAAAATCTCATGAAATCGTCCGTGAAAAAGTCTTGCCATTGCTAAATGCTAATAAGCCTACAGTGATGATCCTTATGGATAATCTGCGTTATGATCAGTGGAAAATCATCGAACCGGTGATTACAGATTTATACAAAATAGTGGATGAGGATTATTTTTATGCCATTTTGCCGACAGCGACACAATACAGCCGCAATGCTATATTTTCCGGATTGCTACCATTAGATATCCAAAAGAGATTTCCCGATAAGTGGCTAAATGACGCTGAAGAAGGCGGTAAAAATATGCATGAAGACACCTTCTTAGCTGATCAGGTCAAAAGATTAGTCAAAAAAGAGGTTAAGCTAGACTATTTTAAGGTGACTAATGTGCAGGCTGCCCGCCAATTGCAGGATAATGCCCTTAACTATATGAATAATGACTTGACAGCTATTGTTTACAATTTTTTGGATATGTTGTCGCACTCAAGGACAGAGATGGAAGTACTCAAGGAACTCGCCGGTGACGAAAAAGCTTATCGCTCCCTGACTAAATCCTGGTTTTTGAATTCACCACTGTGGGAGGTATTTAAAAAGTTAGCTAATCGCGATGTCCAGATCGTCATCACGACAGATCACGGCACCATCAGAGTCAAAAGACCATCCAAAGTACTGGGCGATAAGGAAACTACCACTAACCTGCGATATAAATCAGGCAAAAATCTTCAATATGACAGAAAAGATGTCTTAGAAATCAAAAACCCATCGGAAGCGGGTCTGCCATCTCCTAATATGACAACATCATATATCTTTGCCAAGGAAAATATGTTTTTTCTCTATCCTAATAATTACAATTACTACAATAATTATTATAACGATACCTTCCAGCATGGCGGTGTTTCGATGGAGGAGATGATATGCCCCATTATCACATTGGTGCCTAAGCGGTAAGTATTGTGGATCGGCCCTTACTTAAACCAGCTTGAATACATCACATAGTTGCGTGCGATCCTTTCGATCTCACCGGCAGTAAGCTCTGGGCTGATCTCCTTGATCTTTTTAGCTGGTACGCCGGCGTAGATACTTCCCGACTCCACGCGCGTATGCTGGGTGACGATGGCGCCGGCAGCAATGATGGTATTAGACTCGATGACACAGTCGTCCATGACGATAGCACCCATACCTATCAAAACATTATCATGTATCGTACAACCATGAGCAATAGCATTGTGGCCGATGGATACATTATTGCCGATGCGCGTCGGATACTTCTCGTAAGTACAGTGGATGACAGCACCATCCTGGACATTGACTCGGTCACCCAGCCGGATACTATTGACATCCCCGCGGATGACAGCATTAAACCATACACTACATTCCTTGCCCATGACGACATCACCGACGATGGTAGCATTTTCAGCTATATAACAATCTTCACCAAAAACCGGACTTTTGCCGAGGACAGACTTAATTATTGGCATGATGTACCTTTTTAATTAAGATCAAAAATAGTAAGTCAATGCTATAAAAAGAAATTCTGCAATAAAATTCTATCATTTTTAATAAAAAAAATTACATGATCGTTAAAACAATCATACTTTTTTTAATATTTGAATGTTTTTTACGGTTCTTTTTGGTGCAATTTAAAATAATTAATACTTTTGTTAATGAATGATACTGTTATTGTATTTAACTATTATTCGATAGACATCATTTTTTTTATAAAAGATTGCTCTTTTGCTTATTACAGAATCATAATTATGATCAATATTGTTTGTTTTTTTTAAATAAAAGGAAAATGCTGGAGAATAATAAAGAAAAATTGAACTACATAGACTTATTTGCCGGAGCTGGCGGACTGTCAGAGGGCTTTATCCGTGCAGGGTTTAATCCTATTGCTCACGTTGAAATGAACAAAGATGCTTGCGATACTTTGAGAACAAGAGCTGCTTATCATTGGTTAAAAGAAAACGGCAAGGAAAATATATATATTGACTATTTGAAATGCGACACTAAAAACAAAGAAGAATTTTGGGAAAAAAATATTCCTGATAACATCATCAATTCGGTTATCAATACCGAAATATCAAAAGAAACTTTATCCGATATTTTCCAAAAAATTGATAGCGGATTAGGTAAAAATAAAGTTGATTTGATTATTGGAGGACCGCCTTGTCAGGCATACTCGGTTGCAGGCAGAGCACGCAAGGATATGACTAACGACCCAAGAAATACACTGTATATCCATTATGTCGAATTTTTAAAAAAATATCAACCAAAGATGTTTGTATTTGAAAACGTACCGGGTATTTTATCAGCAAAAAATGGTGAGTTTCTTGAAAAAATATTTAAAGCAGTAAGAGAGGCTGGTTATGATTTAGCTATTCCGCCTAAAAAATATTTAAACGCAAAAGACTTTGGCGTTTTACAAGACCGGAAACGAGTAATCATTATCGGTTGGAAAAAAGAATTAAGTTTGTCTTATCCCGAATTTGAAACCAAAGAAAACAATTTTGAAGTTCTGAAAGACTTATTTTCGGACTTGAAACCCTTGCAAAATGGCAAAGGAACGCTGAACGCTGTCAATTATGCTAAGCCAACAACAAAGTATTTGGAACAAGCAAAAATCAGAAATGGTTTAGATTTCGTTACGCAGCATATTGCACGACCAAACAACGAAAATGATTTGGAAATTTACCGTATTGCAGTTGATGAGTGGAGCGAGGGCAAGCGTTTGAATTATGCACAGCTACCAGAAAAACTAATTAAACACGCCAACACAGCAGTTTTTACCAATCGTTTTCAAGTGGTAAATGGTCAAGGTATTTCGCATACAGTTGTTGCTCATATTGCAATGGACGGGCATTATTACATTCATCCCGATAAGAAACAAAACCGCTCCATTACAGTGAGAGAAGCTGCCAGAATACAATCTTTTCCTGATGATTATTTTTTTGAAGGTAGTAGGACAGCCGCATAAAGTTTACAAGTATGCTCAATTATTATTACGCTGACAAAATATCGGATTTCCTTCAAAAACTCTCTGAAACAATAATCGGGGAAATTTCTGTTAATGGAAGATTAGGACATATCAATACAGAACTGTATGCTTGGGAATATCAGATTAAACTTCTCAAAGAAGTTTTAAAAAATCACGAAGGTCATCTGTTCTTTGAGTTTTCAATTCCAAGAATGGGCAAACGAGTTGATTGTCTGCTAATCATCAAAAACATAGTTTTTGTTATTGAATTTAAGGTTGGAGAAAAAGAATTTATAAACCAAAATATTGAACAAGTTTGGGATTATGCTTTGGACTTAAAAAACTTCCATAAACCAAGCCACAATCTTTTGCTTGTTCCGATTTTAGTGGCTACACGAGCCAGACCAAGCCAAATTGAAATCATTACATCAAGCCATAACGATAACTTAATGAACCCTTTAAAAACAAATGCAGATAATTTAGAATGCACAATTAGTAAGGTTCTTAATTTTTTTCAAAGCGAAGAAAGTATTAACAGTAGTGATTATGTTACGGGAAGTTACTCACCTACGCCAACTATTATTGAAGCCGCAATAAGTCTGTATAACAATCATAACGTTGAAGAAATCACTAGAAGTGATGCAGACGCAACTAATTTAAAAGTTACAACAAATTACATTTCGGAAACTATTGAGTACGCTAAGAACAACAATAAGAAAATTATTTGCTTTGTTACAGGTGTTCCGGGTGCAGGAAAAACACTTGTCGGATTAAAAGTTGCTACTGAACATCTGGATAAAGAAAAAGGGAATACAAGTGTTTTCCTTTCAGGAAATAAACCACTTGTAGATATTTTACAGGAAGCACTTTCAAGAGATAAAATTATTCAGGAAAAAGCCAGAGGAAACAAATTAACAAAAAAACAGGCAAGAGAAAGTGTAAAAGCATTTATTCAAATCATACACCATTACCGTGATGAATATTTGAGAGACCCAAAAGCACCGTATGACCACGTTGCGATTTTTGATGAAGCTCAAAGAGCTTGGACAAAAGAACAAACGGTGAAATTTATGCAACAGAAAAAAGGGATTGCCAACTTTCAATATTCAGAACCTGAATTTTTGATTTCTTGCCTGAACAGGCATCAGGATTGGGCAGTAGTAATTTGTTTAGTTGGTGGTGGTCAAGAAATAAATACAGGTGAAGCAGGAATTTCAGAATGGCTATCAGCAATTAAAAACCAATTTCCAGATTGGGAAACAAGAATTTCACCAAATCTATTTGATACTGAATATGCTGCACAAACAGCAATAGAAGATTTGAAACAAAACAGTGATATTACCTTTAATGAAAATCTTCATTTAGCGGTATCAATGCGTTCTTTCAGAGCAGAATATTTATCTAAATTGATAAAAGAAGTTTTGGACATTGATGAAAATGCTAAAAATACATTGCTTCAATTACAAGATAAATATCCAATAGTATTAACTAGAGATATTGAAAAAGCTAAGCAATGGCTTAAAGAAAATGCAAGAGGAAGTGAGAGATACGGCATTGTCGTTTCTTCACAAGCATATCGCTTGAAACCATTAGCTATTGATGTAAAAACACCAATCAATCATGTTAATTGGTTTTTAGACGGGAAAGATGATATTCGTTCTTCTTATTTTTTAGAAGATGTTGCAACGGAATTTCAGGTGCAAGGGTTAGAGCTAGATTGGGCTTGTGTAACGTGGGATGGTGATTTAAGATTTTCAAAAGACGGTTGGAAAACATTTTCTTTCGTTGGTAATAAATGGCAGAATATTCATAAGGAGGTAAGAAAAAAATACTTGATAAATGCATATAGGGTTTTACTTACAAGAGCAAGGCAGGGAATGGTAATCGTTATCCCAGAAGGAAATACAGAAGACCATACAAGGCAACCGGAATTTTATAATTCTACGTTCAACTATTTAAAGGATATTGGATTTAAAACAATTTAGCTATGCAACAGAATTATTGGATAAAAGACGAAACACGTCAGGAAATAATTACAAAAACCTTTATTCCTAATAAAGGTAATTTTAAACTCTCTGGTAACTATTATAATTTAATGGATGCCAAAGGTTTAGGCATGGAAATTAGTTCAGACTTAGAAATTGAAGTTGAAAAGTTGTTTTCTAAAAGTGGATTCCAATATATTGTGCTTGAACACAATAACCAAAAAGAACTTTTCATCTTGCCAAATGAAAACATTGTTGAATATGCATATCGTATTGCATCAAAAATTGATGTTTGTAAATCTGAAAAAGAAGTAATAAATCTTCTTATTAATGAAATGAATTAAAATCAGATGTTGCATCCCGAGTTTATTCTGAAGGCGAAGGGGCAAGCTTCGAAGATAAGTTTACAGAATATTGCATTGAAGTTTTGGAATCTATTGGTAAATCCGAAGGAGCAAGGGTTCTATCCTACATCAATCCAAACAGTCAGGGTGGAATTGACTGGAAACTCAACGGTTTTTGTTTAAAAGATTTTGCAAAGGACGAAAACAAAAAAGAGTATTACGAAACGCTGGATTTGTTCATTACTTTTTACAAAAACGAATACGATTACAACATCACAAAAGACGACTATACTAAGTCGCTTAACCAAATAAAACGTTTTATCAATTCGGCATTGAAACGCCATATTGATTACATTGACAAAGCTCACACAGAGTTGTATCACTTAATTGAAACTATTGGAAAACAGGGCAAAGACTTTGATCGTATCAATGTTTATTTTCTGATAAATGGCTTCTCCAATCACGACAAAGAAAAGATTGAAGTTGCTGATGCCGATATCTTCGTTCATACTTGGGACATTGCCCGATTGTTCAAAATCAATGAGAGTAACAGCGTTCATGAGCCGATAGAAATAGAGTTTGAAAACTTTACCGAAAACGGAAAAGGTTTGCAATGCTTACAAGTTCCGAGCATTGATGAAATGTACGACTGTTATTTGGCAATCGTGCCAGGCGAAATTCTGGCGAAGTTATACAAAGAGTTTTCAAACGAATTATTAGAAAGTAACGTTCGTGCATTTTTAGGACAGGCAGGAAAATTCAACAAAGGAATTAGAGATACCATTCGCAACAAACCACAAATGTTTTTGCCGTACAACAACGGAATTACAGCTACAGCCGAAAGCGTTGAAACAAAATTTATAGATAATCAATTAGTCATTACAAAACTCAATGACTTTCAAATTGTGAACGGCGGACAAACAACCGCTTCGCTTTATCACACACAAAAAAAATTTAAAGATGCCGATTTGAGCAAAATTTTTGTTCAAATGAAACTGACGGTTATCAAAGATAAAGACCAGAAAAATATTGAAGTTCCCAATATTTCACGCTTTGCCAATAGTCAGAACAAAGTTTCGGAATTGGATTTATCTTCCAATAATCCATACTTTGTACAAATTGAAAACTTGTCGAGGAAAAAATATGTGGTTAATCCTGAAAACAAAAACCAATCTCGATTATGGTTCTTTGAGCGTGCTAATGGGCAATATCGTGAAACTCTGAACAAACAAACGCCAGCACAGCAAAAGAAATTCAAAGAACAAAATCCATCTGCTTTGAAATTTGTAAAATCGGATGTTGCAAAATTCATTAACGGTTGGGAATTAGAACCTCATTTTGTAGCACAAGGTTCGCAGAAAAACTTTATTCAATACACTAAAAAGATAACGGATTTAGTCAGCAAAAACAAATTGCCAGGCGAGAATTTTTACAGAAAGTTAATCGCAAATGCTATTTTGTTTAAAACCATTGACCAGCTTTTTGGCAGAAAAGGGGTAAACGCCATTGGCGACACTAGTTTGAAAGCGCTTTCAGTTGCTTATACCGTTTCATATTTCCACTATTTAACAAACAACAGAATTGATTTGTGGAAGATTTATGAAGAACAAAAGATTGATGATTTTGTAAGCGATAATTTATCGAAATTGTTGGTTTTTGTCTATAATCACATTATAACGGAAGCAAGTGGAAGTTTGATTTCAGAATACGCAAAAAGGGCTACTTCATGGGAAAAATTGAAAAATACAGCATATCCTGAAAATTTGACTTTGCTTTTAAACGAATATTTGATTTCGGAAGAAGAAAAAATACAACGAGAAAACGAGAAAGAACTAGACACGAACAACATAGAAGATTCCGTTTTTGTAATTAGCGAAATTCAAAAAATGGGTTTAAAATTCTGGGACGGATTTAGACTTTATATTGATAAAGAAAAGCCTGATGGTTTTGATTGGTCTATCGCTTTTGATTTGGTAAGCCGACTAAACAAAAATAAAAATCTAACAACAAGAGAAATTACCTTTGGTAAAAAGGTGTTAGATTATGTTCACGAAAATCCAATACTTATTGACGGGATAAAAAACTTGTCAAAATTGGAAGAGAAAGAAATTGTAGAATTGAAATTCATCTATGATAAACTTCTGTTGATTTCAAAAGAGGATTGGAAACGGATCATAGACATAGCTAGCCAGACAAAAATATTTGACTATCTGGAATTAGCAAACGTAAAAACAGTTCAAATTGCATTGGCTAAAAAAGAAAATGTAAAAGAGCAAGCATTGATTAGAGCTTATGAATCGTTGAAGAAATTGAGAAAATTTGGAATTATTATATAAATTGCTGTACATACCAATATTATAAAAAACATTAGTAACTCAAAACGCTATTCATCCTGTTAGCCTCTGCTTGTGTTCTTAGCCTTTCTTGGGCTTGTTCATAAAGTGTATTGAAGCTGTCTTTTTGTCTTTGGGATATGGCCCCTCGCTGAAAGGAATCCCTAACTCTGCGCAGCGTTTCTGAATAATCGCTATTGCTTGGGAAGCTGATATTTGCTTTTTTGTATTCGTGTCCTGTAAGTCCTTGTTGTCCTGCATAATCTAAAAATTTATTAATTTTATCTAAATTCTGGTTTCCTAAATCACCAATATATAACGTATTTGTCGTCGTATCGTATCTAAATCCATCACCTAATCCATTGTCATTTGGATCGTTTTCGTCATTCTTAAAAGTATGTAGCATATCTACTACTTTTTGTCCTTTCTCTACGGTGTCAAATGTAAAAGCGTGTTCTACATCAGCTCCATTTTTATTATAATCCACTACATAGACACCTTCTTATATATCTGGTGCAAGTACTCCAAGTAAATTGGCAAATGCCTCAAGCTGTTCTTTAGTTTCATATTCAACAGTTACACCTTTACTTGGCTCAATTATATTCCTACTCTTATCACCACCAAACCAACCACCAGCAGAACTGTTAGATGATGTTATTTTGACACCTGTCGCATTTGCAACATCATTAATTACTTTGTCGAGTTTCTTGCCGTACACATCTTTTAACAGTTATAGCTCACATCACTTAGACTTCTTCTTGCCCACTCTGAGTATCTTTCGGTGTTTCTAAGTCTTTCTTTGTAGGCATCCGATGTATGAATCTTGCTGTTAGCCCACTCATACGTTCCTTGTTCCTCTGAATTTCCGCCTCTGTTAAAGGCCGTGAATTTGGCGTAACTATTTTGTTGAAGAGTTCCGTACATTCCTTTGCTGTCATCTGTAAATTTTTTTATATTGTTATAAAAATTATTAAGTCCAATTTCTGCTTCTTCTTTTGTATTATGAGTATCGCTATAATAAATAATAGCACCCATACCGTCTGCATCTAATGACGCTCCTAAAAATCCCGATCTTTTAAGAAGTTTTGCAAACTCTGCCTTTGGCATCTCTTTTGCAAAGTTAAACCTTACAACTGGGGTCATTGCTGCAAATATCAGTCTTTTAGATTGGAATAGCGATTTTAATCGACTCTTTCCATTTTCATATAAAGACAAAAGCCCTGCAAAATACATTGCCTGGCTTCTGTGGCACGGACAGAGTTTTCACCTAGTCCATTTCTTATAGTATTTTATCTTTCATCGACCTTATTTATTTAGCAAAAACTAATTTATAAAAACAAAATTAATATTTTAGCTACCGACACCATTTCATTTTGAGATGAACCCTCATTGATGACTTGCGCATTTATCTTAATTCAAATTTTCTTAATTTAGTTCCAAATTGAATGAAGCTTTATCAAAATAACCACTTATTGCTACAAATTAAACTATCTTTGCGGCATTATTGAGATTTAGACCTAGATTGTCTGGATAGTCTGGATATCACCAACTTTACACATAAAAGAGGCTTTATGAGTCAAAATGCAGTTTTAAAACAAAGAAGCATTACTGGTCTTATCTTTGCTGCCGTCTTGATCAGTCTGATATTTGCAGGACGATACGGTGCTATGATCTTGGGCACTGTGATCCTTATCGGTGGGACTTTTGAGTATATCCGTATGGTCTGGCCTCAGGATACCCCAAAACGCACTTTGGTGTTAAGTCTCAACGTAATACTGGTGATTGTGCTCATCTTTGGCGTCACGCTCTATAGCGAATTATTTTTATGGTTGCTGATCCTATCTTGTCTGGCATTTTTAGCTGGCATCTTCAATCTTTATAGACCATTTATAAATCATAAAAAGTGGTATGGTGTAGTTGCAGTTTTGTATCTAGGGCTACCACTGGGATTATTTTTAAGTTTTGTGTATAATCACCCACTCTATAATGGGGCGATGTGGATGGGTTTGTTTTTAATGATATGGATGAGTGATTCTTTTGCCTATCTCGTAGGTTCACGTATAGGCAAGCGAAAACTATTTGAAAAGATATCCCCTAAAAAATCTTGGGAAGGCTTCCTCGGTGCGGGTTTGATTACGTTACCACTAGCTTATTTGTTTGGCAATAGTCTTTTTGCTAATCCCGACCTTTTATACGGTTTAAATGCTTCCATCTTTAGCAATCTAGGGTTGTTTTGGGTGTTGACAGCTGCTATAGCTTGGACGCTCGGCACTTGGGGCGACCTGGTAGAGTCATCGGTAAAACGTACTTTTGACGTTAAAGACTCTGGAACATTACTTCCCGGACATGGTGGTATCTTAGATAGATTCGATAGTTTTATATATATATTGCCATTTATATTACTTTTGCTCTTTTTTTGTACAAATTTATAGTCTTAGATGATGACAATACATAAAGAAGGCCGCGTTACACTGATCGTAGGATTTATTATATTATTGATTATCAATATTATAGTACGAAGTTGGTTACCGGTTTTATCCACAGTTATTTTGATATTGAGTCTAGCTTTTTATCTTTTTTTGATTTCCTTTTTCAGAAAACCAAACCGTAGCGTCATAAACAAAGATAATAGTCGGATTTTGGCGCCGTGTGATGGTAAGGTCGTCGTGATAGAGAAGGTTTTCGAACCGGAATATCTAAAAGCTGAATGCATACAGGTATCTATCTTCATGTCACCACTCAATGTACATATCAATTGGTTGCCTACAGATGGGCAGATTTTATACTCTAAGTATCACCCTGGTAAGTTTTTAGCGGCATGGAATCCTAAGGCTTCCACAGAAAACGAACGTACCACTGTCTGCTACCAGTATGGGGATAAAAAATTGCTTTTGCGTCAGGTAGCTGGTGCACTCGCCAGACGTATAGTCAACTACGCCCACCAAAATGACCAGTTTAAACAGGGTGATGAGATGGGATTTATCAAGTTTGGCTCAAGAGTAGATTTATATCTTCCATTGGATGCAAAAATATTGGTAGGTCTGGAGGAAAAAACAATTGGCAACCGTACTCCGATTGCCAATTGGTAAAACTTTTTTAATTGATATTTTTTCTATTGGATCATTATCGGTATTGACTTTGTCTCTGTGACACCGCTAAATGTTACATAATACAGCCCTTTAGCCAGTGAAAAAACCGGAATAAAGCATTGTGTAGCATGATCCGCAATATTGCCGGAAGTCACCGTTTTGCCTTCTGTGTTTTTGATCTCGTACTGCGCATAGCCGCCCGGATAAGACCATCTAGCCACAAAATGATCTGATGCTGGATTTGGATAGACATCTACATTGCCTGCGATAATATTAGCGTTTACCCTTTGTACACCTAATTCTCTCACGGTACCGTCAAAGTCTGCTTGGCTCAGTTTTACATAAAATGTCGGATTAACAGCGTCATGGGTAAAGTTGTAGCTGTAATTATTCTGACGGATATTATTAGTAGCACTAATGTCTCCCGATACGACGTAGATCCGCCCAAAATCAGATGTCTCTATAATATATTTTTCGTTATTGAGTTCTGAAGCTACCTGCCATCTTATCTGATATTGGTTTCCTTTAAGGCTGACAACCTCCATATTAGTTAATTTAACCGGTAGCGGTGACTTTAAGGTTTCATAAAAGTCATTATCTATAGATATGGGCTTTTCTATGTTTAATGTCACTTCGATCGTATTATCATTGATACCGTCAATATCGTTATCGCTGTCATAGGCAGGATCATCCAGCTCGATGACCTTATATTTGCCCATAGGAAGTTTGTCAAACTGGTATTTTCCATCAAAATCAGTAACAGCTGTCATCAGTTGTTTATCTTTGTTATAAATAGGAAGGCCGGTTTTGTAGTCAACAAGATACACTTTAAATCCTTGAAGCGGCTTTTCGTTTTTCCTATCATAAACCCTACCCGCAATACTGCCGATTAATTCTCTGAATGTAAATTTATTGATCTTTATAGCTTGGCTGTTACTCATGCCATCATCCTCCGATCCATTGCTTAAACAAAGTTTGAATTGTTCAATAGGTGAATCAGAATTAATTCTAATAGCGCCGGCCGGGTCATTGTGATCTAAATCTCCGTTGAGGCCTGCCTGATACATAGCCTTCACTTGTTGCTCATTTACGATGAGCGTAGTTAGTTCAGCCATAAACGACAATTCTAATGGTACATTATCCAAAGCATTAGAGGCTGTTACATGTACGCTATCCAGAAAGGTAGAGAAAGGTCTCTTAGATGACTGTAGCATATCAATATCAAAAATGGTAAAATCATTTAATAGGATGGGCTTGTCAAAAGCAAAATTCAAACAAACATTTTGACCAGACTTTAGAGACATAATCTGAAATGCAAGATTGCCTCTACCGTAAAAAGTATTCGTCTTAGTAAAGTCATTAAATTCTGATTTTCTATCCGGAGTCGTATTCATATTAAAGGTATCTAGCAGATCCACTGTAACCCGGACACCGTCCACGACATACTCATTATGTGTATCACCACCTTTCCATACGGCTTTATTCCCAAAATAGTCTCCTTCCCATGTAAAATTTGTTGATTTGTAATATTGATAATCCTGAGCACAGATTGAGGTATAACCCAATCCTATAACTAATATAATGAGTAGTTTAAGTTTTTGTCGTCTCATCTTTAAGGATTTATAATTGAATAAAATATTTTGATTATATGCTGAAAACCACATACGTATCATATTCAGTAAATACTTTTATCTATTTAATTAATCAAAAATCGAATACACATATAAAATATAGCTAATATCATGCCATATTTTAATGGCTATGGGTAATCTAAAATTGAGTAGGTGAGATAAAAAGAGGATTTTAAGAAAGAAAAACTATTCTTTGTCCCATAACCTAACTGCCATTAGTTTGATATCTTCATCGTAAAATATCTTGGCTGTATTTTCGAAGGATTGGGTATAGTCAGAGACAAAAAACTGATCTTCACCTGACTTTTGCGTACATGCCATACCGGTCTCTGTGAGGAGTCGATTTACTTCTTTATTTACGACCTGTATTGAATCTAAGATGGTCACCTTTCCTCCAAAGAAATCATTAATTTCATCTCTGATCAAGGGATAATGTGTACAGGCCAACAGCAACACTTCAATATCTGACAAAGAGGGATGGCTAAGGTAGCTTTCTATGATATTTCGCGAGATATTACCATTGTAAAAACCCTCCTCTATCATAGGTGCGAGTAGTGGTGTAGCTAGTTCTACTACATTGGATTCGGGTCGGATAGCTTTGATTTTCCTACTATATATGGACGAACTGATGGTTGCCTTAGTGGCAATAACCCCGATATTATGAAATCCACGATCAATCACCTCCTGGACTAAAGGATCTACAACGTTGACAAAGACGATTTTGCCATCAAAAAAATCAAGCAGCATGTCATAGGCAGCCGAAGAGGCAGAATTGCAGGCTATGATAATCAGCTTGCAATCCTGCTCCATTAAAAATTTGCTTATTTTGATACTGTAATACCGGATTGCATCAGCGGATTTATCGCCATAGGGCAAGTGAACAGTATCCCCAAAATAAATGAATCGCTCGTGTGGTAAATACTTTTGAAGTGCCTTAGCTACTGTTAGTCCGCCAATGCCACTATCAAAGATACCTATCGGCTGCTGGTTTGACCGATTCATTTCATTTCAATTTATTATTTTAGACCGAGTTTTGCTTTTATCTGGTTTGTCAGATCGGTAGATGGATCTGCATAAAGGATGATACCGTGGACAGCATCAAAAATATATAAATATCCATTTTCCTTGGCTACGTCATCAATAGCTTTATTTACTCGTTCATGTATAGGTCTCAGGAGTTCTTCAGCTTTTTCACTAATGGTCTTTTGACTATTGGTATCAAATTCCATGACTTTGCTCTCTTCCTCTTTGAGTACTTTGGCACGTTTGTCTATTTCTACTGGTGCGAGTTCGCCACTGGCCTGTTTTTGCTGGAGTTCCTGATATTTCATTTGAAGATCCTTGACCATATCTTCACCTTTCTTTTTAAACATGTTTTTCATAACATCTAGATCAGAATTGGCTTGTTTTACTTCCGGCATCGCGTCTAAAATGGCTTGAGAGTTGATAAAACCTACCTTTTGAGCATGGATGTTAATACCCATTAATAATATTGCAAATGATAAAACAATATTGCGATTCATAATTTTTGTGATAAAGTTAAAAATTGGTTTGTTTTAATAAAATTATTATTTGATATTCAGCTTCTTCTTGATATCTGCAGTTTTATCGTATTCAGGATTGGAAAATAATAAACCTGTGGCACCACCTTTATCAAATATAATATCTATACCGCGCTCGGCTGCATAGCTTTCCATAGCAGCAAATACTTTATCCTGTATAGGTGCAACCATCTCTTGGCGTTTTTTAAATAACTCACCATCAGGACCAAATTTGTTCTTTTGCTTTTCGCGAATTTCAGCTTCTTTTTTGACAATTTCGTCTTCTCTTTTAGTTTTGTCTTCGGCATTCATTAATACTTGTTCAGCCTGAAATTTATTATACATCCCTTTTACTACGTCAAAGTCTTGGGCAATTTGTTGACGCCATTCTGCTGCAATTCTGTCCAATTCCTTTTGTGCATTTTCGTACTCCGGCATAGAAGAAAGTACTTCATTGACATCTACCAAAGCTATTTTTTGTGCTGATACAGATAGCATGGTTGCTACTGCAAATACCAATGCTAACAAACTTCTCTTAATGTTCATTTTTTAAATATTTTATGATTTTAAAAAATTTTGCCAAAATTACGATTTTTATTAAGTTATACTAATTTAAACCTATAAAATATATTTTTACCTTCCTATCTGATAACTTGATCCAGCTTACTTTTAGTCAACTTAACTTATAAACGCAATGGCAAAATGCTTCATTATTTAAGACACTATCTTTATCGATAAAGTTACGGAAGTAATATGAATACAAAGCATTAAAAATACTAATAAAAATTTGATAGTCAACTATTTAAACTTATTTTTTTAAAATGTAATGATATGATTTTTAACTTTAGTTTAACGACGGATTAACCCAATAAGGTATAGTTGTTATAGACTGATTGTGATATAGGAATGACTATTATAGCTTTTTCTATTAAAATTTATTTCTGAATTCTAATACTCATTATATTTTTAAATGGTCCAAAGATTTAGTAGAAAAAATAGTAAATATCAAGGCAGAAAACGCAAACATAGCCTTAGCTATAATGAGGCTTTCTAACGCAGAGATTTATTATTTTTTTATAAGGATTGGACTAATTTGAATGTATAATGAGTATAAAGTGTATTACTTTCAAAATATAGCAGTGACTAAGTGATGGAAAACATTACTCGCCATAACCAAATGCACTTCTCGTATTTTTTTATTGTTGTGGTTTTTTGGATCGTCTAAAAATATCCAATGTAATGTTTTTTCAATTATGACATAATCTTATAGTTTTCAAGCTTTTTAGGTTTTTTTTAAAATACGGCTTGTTTTATGAATACTATTGAATGAGAGATACACACACACTTAGCAATTTCTCACTTAATAATTCTATAAAAATAATAACTTTGCCTTTCTTCTTTAAAAATGATAACATAATATGTCTATATTTACAATAACAGGAGACACTATAAACCCTGAGACCATCATCTCTGCTTTACACGAGCAAAAGAAAGTCGTACTATCTGAGCGTGTGATCGCTAAAATCCAAGCTAATAGGTCATACCTTGAACAAAAACTGGCCAATCCGGAAGTCATCATATATGGTATCAATACGGGCTTTGGGTCTCTGTGTAATGTACGTGTGACAGACGAAAATCTCGGTAAACTACAAGAAAATCTTGTGCGATCGCATGCGTGTGGCATGGGTGATAAAGTGCCGCAGGAAACTGCTCGTTTGATTCATTTGCTTAAAATCATCAATCTTGCTCATGGATACTCAGGTATTCGCGTCGAGTTATTACAAAGGTTGACCGACTTGTACAATGCGGGTATTTATCCTGTTATTTATCAGCAGGGATCACTGGGTGCTTCTGGTGATTTAGCACCCTTAGCTCATTTGAGTCTGCTGCTCTTAGGCGAGGGCAAAGCATATTATAAAAATGAAGAAGTTGAGACGGCTGTTGCTTTAAAAGCAGAAAACATCAGTCCTATATCATTAAAATCCAAGGAAGGCCTGGCCTTACTTAATGGCACTCAGTTTTCATTAGCTTACGCAACAGAGATAGTTACAAAGGCCGAAAAACTATTCTATCTGATTAATAAAATCGGAGCATTATCTATGGATGCCTATGCTTGTGATATCTCTCCATTTGTCCATCTCCTCCACGACATCCGTCCGCACAAGGGGCAGCAATTAACGGCAAGTCAGATTTACGATTTACTTAAAGATAGTGAGATCCGCCATATTAAAAAGCAAAGTATCCAAGATCCGTATTCCTTTAGATGTGTCCCACAGGTACACGGTGCATCGTGGACAGCTATCCAGCACGCTAAAGATGTTATATCGATAGAAATTAATTCTGCCACGGATAATCCTATGGTCTTTGACCAGGATGATATGGTACTGAGTGGCGGTAACTTTCATGCTCAGCCTCTGGCACTCGTACTGGATTATCTGGCTATTGCTTTAGCAGAATTAGGTAATATTTCCGAAAGGCGCGTTTATCAGCTTATCAATGGAGATCGAGGACTACCGGCTTTTTTGACCAAATATCCAGGATTAGACTCTGGATTTATGATCGTTCAATATACAGCAGCCTCTATCGTCAGTCAAAATAAGCAATATTGTACACCGGCATCGGTTGATTCTATCGTTTCAAGCAAGGGTCAGGAAGACCATGTCAGTATGGCTGCTAATGCTGCAACAAAATGCGCTAAAGTAATGGAAAATCTGATTGCGCTCACAGCAATAGAATTACTGACAGCTGGCCAGGCTTTTGATTTTAGAAGACCAGCCCAATCAAGTCCAGAACTAGAATCGCTCTACAAAGCTCTAAGAGAAAGAGTGTCTGTCTTAGAGGAAGACAGAATAATGCACAACGATATGATGGAGGCAGTAGCCTTAGTTAAGGAGTGGTTAGTTATTAGTGGTTAGGAGTCTTTCGATTTTGTGGATGGGTTGCATTGCCGTCACCTCTAATAGATCACCCAACCAAATAAATACATAACCGCTTATGATAATGGTCTGTTTTAGTCTTTTTCCATTCTAAAATGGTCATTGTACGGATTTCTTCGGTAGGCGTATTTATATCACATGCTAAGCACAAGCGAGTGTTTCCTTGCAATGTTTGGAGACAGGTTTCGATCATAAATTGATTTCGGTAAGGAGTTTCCATCCATATTTGAGTTTGACGACCTTTAGTGGCCTTACTTTCTAATTGTCTGAGTTGTGAGATTAATTCCGGTTTTTTATTGGACAAATAACCATTAAATGCAAAATGCTGACCATTCATACCACTAGCTATCAGAGCAAGTAAAATCGATGAAGGACCGACAAGAGGCACGATGCGGATACCATGCAGATGTGCCCATGTGACCACTAAAGAGCCCGGATCAGCAATACAGGGATTACCCGCTTCCGAGATGATACCTATGTCTATACCTTTTAGAAGTTGTTGAAGTAACTCTTCGTTATCCTTGATGTTATCCGTCATCTCCTGTATGATCAATTGGCTTACGTGCTCTGGATGTCCGGATGCCTTGATAAAATGACGTGCTGTTTTAGCTCGCTCTACGATAAAATGGGTTGTTTTATGCAGTATATCAATTGTCTCCTGGGCAAGACTGGATATCTTGCCATCAGCTATAGGACATGGGATCAAAAACAAACTACCTTTTGGGTCGTCCATATTATTCTTTTAGAGCGCGACGCAAGATTTTACCTACATTGGTTTTAGGTAATTCATCTCTAAATTCTACATGTTTTGGAACCTTATATCCTGCTAGATTCGTTCGACAAAACTCTATAATCTCGTCTTTTGTCAAGCTTTTATCTTTTTTGACAACAAATAATTTTACTGCTTCTGTGGATTTTTCATCCGGTACACCTACCGCTGCTGCTTCTAAGACTTTTGGATTCATGACGGCTACGCTTTCTATTTCGTTAGGATAGACATTAAAGCCACTAACTAAGATCATATCCTTCTTTCTGTCCACGATAAATACATAGCCATCTTCATCCATATAACCGATATCACCGGTACTAAGCCAGCCTTCAACATCAAGAACCTTATTGGTTTCAGCCGGCTGGTTATAATAACCTTTCATGATTTGTGGTCCTTTTGCTTGAATTTCTCCTTCCTCATGGTAGTTGCACAGTGTACCATTTTCACTTATGATACGGATATCTGTCGATGGAACCGGCAAACCTATACTACCCTGTTTTCCAGTACCATCTAAAGGATTAATAGTTAGTACAGGAGATGACTCAGTCAGTCCATATCCTTCCGAAAGATCGCATCCTGTTACAGCTTTCCACTTGTCCGCTACTGCTTTCTGTACCGCCATACCACCACCTACACATACTTTGAGCGAAGAGAAGTCACAGTTTTTAAATGCTTCAAAATGTACCAGACCATTAAATAAGGTATTGACTCCTGTCATCAGACTGACCTTATTTTTATTAAATTCCTTAACGACAGAATCCAAGTCACGTGCATTAGTCACTAAGACATTATGTGCCCCAAAGCTAAGCATGGCAAGGCTATTGACAGTAAAGGCAAAGATATGATACATCGGAAGTGGACAAATTACCACTTCCTCACCTTCTTTAAGATACGGCTGCATCCAGCTACGGATTTGAATCATATTAGAAATCAGGTTGCGATTGGTCAGCATTGCACCTTTGGATACGCCTGTGGTGCCTCCTGTATATTGATGGATTATGACATCATCTGCACCGCTTTCGAAAGACTTGATGATAAATTTTTTACCTTCTTTCAAGGCATGTTTAAAAGCGATGGTATTATCAAGTTGATACCTAGGTACCATGCGCTTTATATATTTTACAGCAAAATTGACTATACTACCTTTGATATTTCCGAGCATTTCGCCTATGGAAGCAAGTATGATCGTATTGATCTGTGTGTCTTTTAAAATAGACTGTAAGTTTGAAGCAAAATTCTCTACTATGACGATAGCTGTCACACCACTATCAGTAAATTGATGTAGCATCTCACGTGGTGTATATAAAGGGTTTGTATTGACAACTACAAGACCTGCCTTGAGCGCTCCAAAAACAGCTATAGGAAACTGTAGTAAATTGGGCATCATGATGGCTATCCTGTCTCCCTGTTTTAGGCCACGAGATTGCAAATAAGCACCAAATCTGTCCGAATACTGATCCACCTCCTTATATGTAAGCTTCGCACCCATACACTCGAATGCTGTATGATTAGGATACTTTTGAAAGCATTCTTTTAAAAACTCTACTAAATTTTCGTACTGTGAAAAATCTATATTCACCGGTACACCAGGAGCATAATTTTTTAGCCAAGGTTTATTGTCCATAATGTTATGATTATTGTAAAGTCCAAATTAAAAATCAAATTTAAGAAAAATATTAATTCTGTTCATTATAGTTAAATATATATATTATTTTTATATCTTTGCTTTCTCATTTAAATAATTTAAAATCAACATATTAACATGTCGAAAGAGAAAGAGGAAAAACTTAAGGCACTCGCAATGACGATGGATAAGCTGGATAAAACCTATGGCAAGGGTACGATCATGAAACTGGGAGATAAACAGGTCGTCAATGTAGAGACCATATCTACCGGATCATTAGGTTTAGACATAGCATTAGGTATCAATGGTCTTCCAAAAGGAAGGATAGTAGAAATATTTGGCCCTGAATCTTCAGGAAAGACAACACTGGCTATTCACGCTATAGCTGAATGTCAGAAAAACGGAGGTATCGCAGCAATTATTGACGCAGAACACGCATTTGACAGATTTTATGCTGAGCATCTGGGTGTTAATACAGAAGAGTTACTAATTTCGCAACCTGATAACGGCGAACAGGCTCTCGAGATTGCCGAAAACTTGATTCGTTCTGGCGCTATCGATATCATCGTAATCGACTCTGTAGCAGCCTTAGTACCACGCAGTGAGATTGAAGGAGAGATGGGAGATTCTAAAATGGGCCTCCAGGCACGTCTGATGTCACAAGCCTTGCGTAAATTGACAGCAACTATCGGACGTACTGGCTGCTGTTGTATATTTATCAACCAACTCCGTGAAAAAATCGGAGTTATGTTTGGTAATCCCGAAACAACTACCGGTGGTAATGCTCTTAAGTTTTATGCTTCCATACGTCTGGATATTCGTAAATCTGGAACAGCAATCAAGGATAAAGACGGTAACACTATCGGTAATCCGGTAAAAGTTAAGGTCGTAAAAAATAAATTGGCCCCGCCATTCCGAGTAGCTACTTTTGATATTATCTTTGGAGAAGGTATCTCTAAAACGGGTGAAATTATAGATCTAGGTGTAGAAACTAATATTATCGGCAAGAGCGGTTCTTGGTTTAGCTATGAAAATACTAAAATCGCCCAGGGAAGGGAAGCAGCTAAGCAGTTTATGGCCGACAATCCTGAACTTGCTAAGGATATCGAGCTTAAAATCATGGAAAAATATAAACCAGCTGAAGGTTCTCATTCTGAAAACGACGCCGACGAATGATCCTTTTATAATTTTAGAAAAAATAAAAGCCCATTAAATTAATATTGATTAGTGGGCTTTTTTAATTTATCGAATCGTATTTTATCAATTGATTTTTAGATATTTTTTGCCATTTTATATAGTGTATCTATCACTTCAATCAATCTTTTAAAAACTTTATGCCTTGGGTTGTCATTATAAAATCAAATCAAATCTCAAGCACATTAAAAAAATCTGTAATTTTGTCCCACTTTTTAATTAAGCACTAATGAACAGTAAAAAAATATCGTGGATTTTATTAGCTATCTTATTATTGGCAGGAATCTTATATATTCTAC
The DNA here is from genome assembly GCA_964501555.1 of uncultured Aureispira sp. Taxonomy (GTDB): domain Bacteria; phylum Bacteroidota; class Bacteroidia; order Chitinophagales; family Saprospiraceae; genus OLB9. The sequence goes on from CAZCTQ010000007.1 coordinate 106,760, forward strand.
CTAAGTTTTCAGGTCAAAAAAAATCCCTTCTCTTTAAAGATATTGTTTCTAATTTTACCAAAGATGACAAGGTCGTATCGAGCAAGCCTTTCAAGTTTGTGCTTAATAAGGATGGGCTTTCATCTCAGGATTCTGTCGTCATTTTTTTAGATGGTGTTCGTAATCAAAAGGTAGATGGCAAGTACGAAATAGCTATGCAATCTGATGGCCTTCCTTTGGGATATCACAAAGCTAATATAACAGCATACCATGGCGATAAAGAAAAAACAGTAGAATTGGTATTTTATGTTGTCTCTGATATCCAACCTGAATTTATCACCCACACCATTACTCAAACGATCAACAGAGATATTGAATCCTATACGCAGGGACTAGAGATGTATAATGGCATCCTATATGAAAGTGGCGGTCAGCTGGGACAATCTCTAATCAGAAAGGTCGATCCGAAATCCGCTAAAGTACTCAAAAAAGTAAATGTAGCGTCAGAACTATTTGCCGAAGGGCTGACGGTATTCAAAGATAAGGTATATCAACTTACTTGGCAAAATGGTATTTGTTTAGTGTATGATTTGGATTTGAATCTAATCAATAAAATCAATTTTAAAACACCCAATGGCGAAGGCTGGGGATTATGCCACGATAACACCTCCATGATAATCAGTGACGGCAGTAATAGAATTATGTATGTCAACCCTGAAACATTTGCCATAGAAAAAACCATTTACGTCTATGCTGGTGATAAAGATGTGCAACTACTGAATGAGTTGGAATATCACGATGGCTACATCTATGCCAATGTTTATACTACAAATCAGATAGTAAAAATTGAAGCAAATACAGGTAAAGTTGTAGCTGTAGCTAATCTTAACGATCTGGACAAAGCCAATCCGAAAGCTGACGTACTCAATGGTATTGCTTGGGATCCGGCCACAAAGGATTTTATCATTACAGGTAAATACTGGGGAAAGTTATATCACGTTAAAATGTAAGCAGCAATACTCTTTTGATACTATTGTATGAACTCAATTTTATATTTTTTTTAATCCACGAATATGACAACATGGGTTCGACGTAAGGCTGCTATCATTACAGCCTAAATCGCATGGAATTAGGCTCTTCAAATCTGGAATGATGCGCTATCTTTTAATTATATCAAACGCACGTTAATATAACGATTTGTAAATACAGTCCTGAATTTTAGTCCTATAGTCTCCTTTTGTAAATATCTGATTACGGCCGGGATAAGTGCGGTTTGTATTAAAAATATAAACCAGATCATGATCAGGGTCTGCCCAAACCTCACAACCAGTAAATCCTGTATGGCCAAAAGCATTATTTGACATGAATTTAGATACATTTTGAGTCTTTTTAGTATTCATTTCCTTCATATCTAGTCCCAGGCCTCGCCGTGTACCATTATTATACCTTGTAGTAAATAACTGAACGGTCTCTGGTTGTATATATTGTGCGCCACCATAAGCACCTTTATTAAGTAGCATCTGCATCAATACTGCCATGTCATAGCTCGTCGAGAATAATCCGGCGTGACCACTCACGCCTCCCAGCATAGCTGCAGCCATATCATGAACATATCCTTTGACCGTCTGCATCCTCCAGTAATTGTCGATTTCTGATGGCACTATCTCCGACTCAGCAAATCGCACTAAAGGATTAAAAGTCGTATGCCTCAACCCTAAAGGCTTATAAAAATTTTGATCAGTAAACACATCTAAGGATCGCTTACCCTGGTACTGAACGATCTTCTGCATAATCATAAACCCAAGGTCACTATATTTATATGTCTTAGTACTATTAAGCGGACTAACCCAAATCTTTTGATACATCGTGTCGATATAGTCGGCGCGCATAAACATCGCTTTGGCTATAGGTATCCGATAGTCTTCTTTTAATATCGTACTGTAGTATAGCGGATTATAACCTTTAACTCCTTGAGCAGGTAAGGTTGACTTATAAAATCCTATCCAAGGTGAAAGTCCGCTTTGATGAGCCAGGATTTCCTCTACTTTTAATTCCGCCTTATCGGTCGTATCAATACCCGGGATATAATATCGGATTGGATTATGGATATTGATCCGGCGTTCATCCACTAATTTCATTACTGACAGTGTGGTTGCAAGTATTTTAGTAATAGAAGCTACATCATAAATCGAATTATTAGATACATAATATCCGTCTTCCGACAATTTTCCATAAGCTTTTTGCAAAATGATCTTTCCACCTTTTGCAACTAATACTTGTGCACCCGGTGTCGCACGTACTGCTATCATTGCATTGACAATACTGTCTATCTTCATCAGTTTGTCCGAATGTATCCCTACGGCCTCCGGTAAGCTGTAACCCAATCTCAATAACGATGCTTTTTCTAATCCCGCACCCGCTGAAAAAACCGTTCCTACTGACACGGGCAGATGACCATCAATATTAGTAACACCAAATATAGCCTGCATTGTCATATCCTGCGTGATCGCATCATTGTCATAATTGACCAATAGATTAGAGGCAAAATTGAGCTTATCAAGTAAATATGGACTACCAAATAAGGTAATAATGACTTTCGTCTTCCTCTGAAGATTTTTGAGCAACTGGAGGACATCATCCGGTAAATCCTTGGTAAAATCATTTTGTTTACCACTCGTATGTATGCCTACAATGACTACATCAAACTGAGATAAAGTCGTAAGCAACTGACTATAATTGGCGGAAGCAGTACTCGGTACAACCTGATAATGGTGTGGCGATATATAACTATCCGCTCTCTGTTGAAAAACTGTAGTGCGTCCCGAATTGACCGATAATGTCGCTATCTTTCTATCAACAATATTGACTATCGGCACTAGATTATCATCATTCTTTAACAAGGTAACGGATGCTGATGTCAACCTCTGACTTATTGCTATAGCCTTATTACTATTTAAAATCTGGGGAATGCCCGTCTCATTGATGACAGGTTTAAAATTGAGATCGAGTTTATACTTAGTACGGAGGATGCGCTCTACACTTTCGTCAAGTCTTTCCGTGGTTATAAGGCCGTCAATCATGTATTTTTTAATAGCATTGATTGCATTTTCGAGATTTGACGGAAGTAAAATGACATCATTGCCTGCTAAAAAGGCCTCAGCTTCAGCCGTTCCATTAGGAAAATAACGGGTAATGGCTTGCATATCCATAGCATCGGTAAAGACCAAACCGTCATAACTCAAATCTTTACGAAGCACATCCTTAATTAACTTATCTGACAAGGTTGCCGGATGATTAGGACGTTCATCTATCTGCGGCAAATGCAAATGTCCGACCATAACTGCACCTACTCGCTGACTCAATAATCGACGAAATGGAAACAACTCATTTTTATCCAGTTCTTCCATCGATTTATTTATCACAGGCAAATCCTTGTGTGAGTCCACATCTGTATCACCATGGCCGGGAAAATGCTTAACACATGCAAGCACACCATTATCTTCAAGTCCTTTCATGTACATATAACCTTTTTCTGTCACGAGACGGGATGATTCACCAAAGGATCGGTCATAAATAATCGGATTTTTAGGATTGCTGTTAATATCTACAGAAGGAGCAAAATTGACATTGACACCGATAGCCCTACACTGGTCAGCAATCTCTTTACCCATCTCATAGATCAATTTATTATCCTGAATAGCACCAAGAAGAAGTTGTTTTGGGAAGGAAATGGCATCTTTAGGAAAGCGCATACCTAGACCCCACTCTGCATCTATCCCTACAAATAACGGTATTGTAGCCTGGTTTTGAAAAATATTGACCATGCGTGCCTGCTCGACGGGATTGCCCTGAAAGAAGCAGACGCCACCTACCTGATATTTTTTAATATAGTCCAGAAAGACTTTATTTTCTAAAGGATTAGCTTTAGAGTTGACCCTTACCATAAAAAGTTGCCCTATCTTTTGGTCTAAAGTCATCTTAGACATCTTCTCTTTTACCCATTGGTCTTCACGTTGCAGGTAGCTTTGCGCAAATACTCCTTTATGCACAAAAATCAGCAACAGTATAATCCATCCGATCTTAAAATTTTCTCTCTTCATGATTCCTTAGTCCTGATTTTAATCCAGATATTCAGCAATAATACTGAAATTGTAAAACGCTATTTTATTCAAAATACTATTAAAATTAACGTAAAATTGATATTTTAATTACTTTTTAAGAATATCCGGATTAATAGCCTGCGCTTTTTGGAGGTTCTTTTCTGCTCCTTCTATGTCACCCGAATTGCGCAGAGCATGACTTAAATTAAGGTAAGCTTGTGCATCGTTGGGCTGGATTTGGACCACTTTAGCAAAAAAATCGGCTGCCTTAGCGTGATCTCCTTTGACACCATTTAGCACGCCCAATAACCGCACTGTCTCGATATCATTCGGATTCATCTGATAAGAGCGATTGAGATAGGTCTCCGCTTTGATGAGATCATTTTGCTTTTCGCCTGCATACTTTCCAGCTTCTCGCAATACAACAGCCTGATTTGTAAACGCATCCTGAAACTCCGGATCTATCGCCAATGCTTTTCCATAAGCTTCTATAGCCGGTTCGTACTGATTCAAATAATAATATGCATTACCCATGATGAGATAAGCATTTTTATAAGCCGGATGTACCTTTACAGCTTGTTGCAAATACCCTAGAGCCTCATGGAGCATGGCTTCTTTTTTTGCCTGATCCTTTTCTTCATAGGCTTTAGCTGTCAACGTACCGCCCGCAGCATTCAGCACTTTAGCACTATTGGTTGATGTCTTTACGTCAGTAGTAAACAATTTAAAATCACTTTGCCATACTTCATTCCTCGTCACCGTCTTTATACTAAACAACAGAATGACCACACCTGCAATCCCTAAAAATGCATTTTCACCTACTCTTTTATACCCATATTCATATAGCACATATCCGATAGCAATCATTGCGCCCAGCGAAGGCATAAACATAAATCGCTCTGACATATTGGTTCCTATCGGAAAAACTATATTAGAAACAATAGACAACGTAATCAGGTAAAACCATAGACCATAACTCAAAATACTTTTGCTTTTAAAGCCCCTAACTGCAATAAAAATTATGGCTACATAGGTCAGTAAACTTAATAAAACGCTCATATCTGTCCACCTCATCATTTCTATATATCGTGGATAGTAATCATGGGTCAGTGGATGCGGAAACAAGAGCAACTGGATGTATTTACCCAAAGTAAATAGTATCGTTGCGTATTTTTCGCTAAAAGTAAATGGAATGTAGTGATTATCCACAATTTTTAAAAATGGATTGTTCATCAGTTCCATAGGTGTACCACCAAAATCATTGCCCAAAACTGCTGCCCTGACCATTAAAAATAATATTGTCGGCACTAAGAATATCAAACTATAGCTAACCGCATCTTTTAAAGATTTATCTCTAAAAAAATATACCGTCAGTGGAATTATGGCAAGAAAAGTTATCGTATTTTCTTTGGATAAAAAAGCCATAAAAAAACTCACTAAGGCGATCACCAACGCTTTAACCTGCTTAGTGTCCGTATAAACCAGCATAAAGTATAAGGCCAAAACCGAACCCATCATACTCATAATCTCATCACGTCCCTTTATATTGGCTACTGCCTCAGTATGTAAGGGATGCGCCGCATAAAGCAGTGAAATACCTAAAACCATAAACCTCAAACCCCGATTATCTTCGCGATAGCAAAACATTTTAACGAGCAATTTATAAATCAATAGACAAAGCAAACCGTACAAAAGAACATTTATCAAGTGCCCCAACCAAGGGTTATTGCCAACGAGCTGGTATTCGACAGCAAACATAGCTGGTGTTAATGGTCTGTAACGTCCGCCGGATACGAGCTTGGATTTGCCTTCCACTTTAAAAAAGCCATAAAAGGTATCCTTGGTAAACAACCCTTTGATTCCGCTGATACCCTTTGTCGTAAACATATTATCATAGATAACAATAGCATCGTCCTGCGTAAACTGATGCGACAAGGTGTTAGCATACAAAAGTGAACCAAAAGCAAAAACTAACCAGCTTTGCCATAAGTAGGAAACTGACGTTATTTTTGAAGAAGGTACATCAGCCACAATAGATTTAAGGTTATTTTTTTTACTCATGGGTACAAATATAGATATATTTTAAATATGTACTATCAGATTTTTTACATTAGAAAGATATTATCATTAAAATTAATACATTTTAAATACAAAGGTTCTTACTATTTCCATAAAAAACATAGCGTCAAAATTAAAAATTTTACTATCTTCACGCTTTATAAAAAAGAGAAAATTTTAAATCAACCGATTAAAAACCGGCAATAATAGCTTGATTGCATATGGAGGCAACCAGATTATTTGATTATATCAACATACAATATGATGAAGGACCATTAGATCATTGTATCGGTGGTCAAATGGGTAATATCTGGCAATACTACACTACACATGAAGTAATAGTCCTGTCGAGACAACTATCTTCAGGGCTTATCGGACAAGGCATCATGCCAGGCGATAAGGTCGGGATTGTCGTTCATAAAAATAGGCCAGAGTGGATCATAGCAGATCTCGCCATTCAATATATCGGTGCTATTAGCGTACCCATGTATCCTACTATTTCTACACGTGAATACGAATACATCCTCAATGAAGCTGAGGTAAAAATTTGTTTTGCGGATGAAGGCGATCCGTATCAAAAAGTTAGTTTTGCCCAAGGAAACGTTAGTAGTCTAAAAGCTATTTATTGCTTTGACAAAATAGCAGGTCAAAAATACTGGAAAGATCTGTTAAGTGAAGATCATTTAATGGATGTACAAAGCAGGAGCGAAGTTATACGGCAGGAAGACTTGGTGACGATTATCTATACTTCCGGCACTACCGGCAATCCTAAAGGAGTGATGCTGACACACCATAATATCATCAGCCAAGTAGAATCCGTGATCAATCTGATACCTATTAAACGTGGCGAACGTGTCCTCAGTTTTTTACCATTATGTCACATCTTCGAGCGTGCCGTATTGTATGTCTATACTAAAGCCGGTATGGAAATACATTTTACTGGTACGGACAATCTCGGTGGTGAATCCGGTGATCTTATTCGAGTAAAACCAGTCTTTTTTACGACCGTACCTCGATTACTCGAAAAAGTATATGAAAAAATATACAATAAAGGGTTATCCTTATCGGGACTTAAAAAGGCCATATTTTTTGGATCGTTAAGTCTATGCGATGATTTCGAATTTGGTAAAAAATACTCAGGTATAGACAAATATAAACGCATCATAGCTGATAAACTTGTTTTTAGCAAGTTGAGGGAAGCATTAGGTGGTCATGTCAAAGCGATAGCTGTAGGTGCAGCAGCATGCCCAGCAAAGATAGCCCGCGTTTTTTCAGCAGCCGGTGTTACCATCATGGAAGGATACGGACTGACAGAAACATCGCCCGTACTGACCTTAAACCACTACTTTGACGGATCGGCAAAGATAGGAACAGTCGGTGTCATCTTAGAGATATGTGATGTAATCATTGACGATAGCGAGGGCAGCTATGCACCCGGTGAGGGCGAGATCTTAGCCAAGGGACCCAATATCATGCTCGGATATTACAAACAACCAGAACAAACAGCAGCCGTATTTAAAACAGTCAATGACAAAGACTACTTTAAAACCGGTGATATCGGTACTTTTGTCGATGGTCCTAATGGTCGTAAATACTTAAAAATTACTGACAGAAAAAAAGAATTGCTTAAAACTTCCGGTGGAAAATATGTAGCTCCGGCACCTATCGAAGCAGCTATGAAAGAAGATTTCCTGATAGAGCAAGCTATGATTATCGGTGATCATCAAAAATTTGTAAGTGCACTGATTGTCCCCGCTCAAGAGGCATTAATGGCTTGGTGTCAAAATAAACAGATAACTTGGACATCTTTAGATAAAATGCTACAAATACCAGAAATCATCGCCAAATACCAACGTATCATCGACGAGGTGAATCCACATTTTAGCCATATAGAGCAAATAAAAAAGTTTACCTTACTTCCTGTCACATGGGATATGTCCAAAACAGACGGCACGGAATCAGAACTGACTCCAACCCTAAAATTAAAAAGGCGCGTCATCCACAATAAATTTAGTAAAGAAATTGAAGCTATGTATGTGGAAAGGTATGGAATAAATATTATCTTATGATTACTATCTTCCTATTATCTATCGTGTGTATATTGTCATGCAAAATAAAATTAGGGATATAGACGAATGCCAATATCCCTAAAAAACCAGTATAAATCATTTATATTAAAACGTGATAAAATTAAAATAGCTTAATCCTCATCACTATCATCATCGACAGTCTTAAAGATATCATTGCTTTTAGCTTTGCTATCCGCATTTTTATCAGCCTTGCCCTTTTGAGCAGTCGGAGCACCTGATGAGCTAACCGGCTCACTACTAAAGACAAAACCTTTGGCATCAGTAGTGATATATATTGCATCTCCAGCCACGTATTTACCACCTAAGATATCTTTAGCCAGTGCGTTGACTATTTCTCTCTGTATAACTCTTGCCATAGGCCTTGCCCCAAACTCTGGCTCATAGCCAAGATCAGCCAGTAGATTCATTGCTGAATCATCAAAACTCAATTTTATATCCTGCTTAGCCAGATGCTTTGTCAATTTTTTAATCATAAGCATCGCGATTTGTTTGATCTCGTCCTTTGACAAAGGCATGAACATGATCTTTTCGTCGATACGATTGAGAAATTCCGGCCGCATGTTTTCTTTCAGCATATTGAGCACTTCTATCTTTGTCGTTTCGATAATCTCTGTTTTATGCTTATCGCCAACAGACTTCAAGTCTTCAAAATTTTCAAGGATAGTCTCACTACCAATATTAGAAGTCATGATGATAATCGTATTTTTAAAGTTGGCTATCCTTCCTTTATTATCCGTAAGTCTTCCATCATCCAAGACTTGCAATAGGATATTAAATGTGTCCGGGTGTGCCTTTTCGACCTCATCCAGTAACACTATACTATAAGGTCGTCTGCGCACTGCTTCAGTCAATTGTCCACCTTCATCATAACCGACGTATCCCGGAGGCGCACCTATCAATCTAGAAACCGTATGTTTTTCCTGATACTCACTCATATCGATACGCGTGATTGCAGATTCATCATCAAATAGCACCTCTGCAAGGGCTTTAGCTAACTCTGTCTTTCCGACGCCGGTAGGACCTAAAAACAGGAAGGACCCAATAGGTTTTTTATCATCCTGAAGGCCTGCACGACTCCTACGTACTGCGTCAGAGACGGCAACGACGGCTTCGTGTTGGCCTATCAAACGCTTGCCAATCTCATCTTCGAGATGCAATAGTTTTTCTTTTTCACTTTGGAGCATTTTTGATACTGGGATTCCTGTCCATTTAGAAATGACATCGGCGATATCATTAGCTGTAACCTGCTCGTTAGTAAAGCGACTGCCTTCAGGTAATTGGTTGAGTTTTTCCATGGCAACCTTGAGTTGTACTTCCTTTTCTTTCAAGTCACCATAACGAATCTTGGCTACTTTTTCGTAGTCGCTCTCTCGCTCTGCCTTTTGAGCTTCGTATTCGAGTTGGTCAATCTCCTTTCTTATCTTCTGTATAGTATCAACAATTTCTTTTTCAGATTTCCAGGCAGCTTTTACACTATCTAATTTTTCTTTGAGATTAGCTATTTGCTCATTAATACTTTTCAGCTTTTTCTCATCATTTTCCTTTTTGATAAATTCTCTTTCGATCTCTAACTGACGTAATTTCCTATCCAATTCGTCAACAGCCTCTGGCACAGAGTCTAATTCAAGTCTCAGTTTAGCCGCTGCTTCGTCAATTAAATCTATCGCCTTATCCGGCAGTTTACGATCTGAAATATAACGATGTGATAATTCAGCGGCAGCTATCAAAGCCTCATCTAAGATCCCAACTTGGTGATACACCTCGTATTTTTCCTGGATACCTCGTAGTACAGAAATGGTATCTTCTACAGATGGCTCGTCAATAGTAACTGTCTGGAATCTACGTACAAGCGCCTTATCATTTTCAAAATATTTTTGATATTCATCTAATGTTGTAGCTCCTATTGTTCTCAATTCGCCACGGGCAAGCGCCGGCTTGAGGATGTTAGCAGCATCCATTGCCCCTTGTCCGCCTCCTGTACCGATCAACGTATGTATCTCATCTATAAAGAGGATGACCTCACCATCAGATCCGATGACTTCATTGATTACGCCTTTGAGACGCTCTTCAAATTCGCCTTTATACTTAGCACCTGCTACTAATGCAGCCATATCCAATGTAAAGATGCGTTTTGATTTGAGGTTTTCTGGAACGTCCTGCTTCACGATACGCCAAGCAATGCCCTCGATTATTGCTGTCTTACCTACACCCGGATCGCCTAAGAGAATAGGGTTGTTTTTCTTTCTCCTGGACAAAATATGCAAGATACGACGGATTTCCTCATCTCGACCGATGATAGGGTCAAGTTTACCGCTTTCCGCAAGCTCGTTCAGGTCAATAGCAAACTTTTTTAGAGAATTATACTGATTTTCAGCATTTTGATCCGTAACTTTTCTACCCTTCCTAAGCTCATTGATAGCCAGTTTTAGGTTGTCAACAGTGACACCGTGGTTTTTGAGGATGGTAGCTGCTTTGTCATTACCCATCACGATACCCATCAGTATCAATTCAATAGAAATATATTCATCACCAAAATCCTTTAACAAAGTACGAGCAGCTGCCAATGCTTTATTAGAGTCGTTAGTGAGGTATTGTTTGTCACCACCTTCCACCTTTGGATATTTTTCAAGTTCATTGTTGATATCCTTTTTTAATGCTGGAATATTGACACCTAATTTGCTGAAAATAAATTCAGCCAACTTATTATCTGTATCAAAAATACCTCTGATCAAGTGGATTGTATCGACGCCCTGCTGACTTAAAGAGCCTGCCAATTGCTGGGCTTTTAAAATCACTTCCTGAGCGTTTACTGTAAAATTATCGTATGTCATGTGTTATTTTAGATTTTCCAATAATATATCAAAATTGCGACCAAATGCAAAAAAGTGACAAATTGTCTTATTTCGTTGGCTATCAATGACAAAAAGTCTCTAAAAATGGACAACGCATGTTAAAATTTCCACTTTTAGAGACCTTAGATTTTCCTGTCAATATAGTATGCTAAACCTTATTCTATCCTTAGCAATTTTAAGACCTGATTGATCTCATTTGACTTTATTTTACAATAGAAAACACCCGCTTTGTCTTTTAGTTGACTACTATTGATTAGAATAGAATTGTACCCGGCTTGTAATGGTGTAGTTTCAGAAGAAACCATCTTTCCACTTGCGTCAAATATAATAATCGTTGCTAAGCCTTCCTGCGACTGGTATAGACCGATGACCGTTCCATCTTTAAATGGATTAGGACTATTTTGAACGAGGTAATTTTGCTGATTGAACATCGGCTTTTTAAATTTCAATGATAGTGGCATCGTCAAAAGGTCATTGTCGTAGGCTTCTGGCTTTAGTTTATTAGTGCTCAACTGTAGAGCATTTGTCGTAGGCATATTCTTATTTGCTGACACTATCACATTAAAGATGATATCTCCATCAGACAGATCGAGGCCATTTACCTTATCAAATGAGAAATTGACATAAGCCCTGCCTTTTTCTATATAATGATGGATATTTTCCTGGCGCAGCGGCAAAACTCCTGCCTCAACTCCTTTAAATTCGATGCCATTATTAAGTTCCAATGTAAACTGTATTCCAGTCAGTGACATTTTATGATCTATTCTTACAGGAATATCAGTCAGTTCGTTTTTATTAAGGTTCATATCTTCTACTGTCAATGTACAACTTGCGTCAGTTCTAGTTTGAGCAATTCCTAATAACCCTGCCGATACCGTGCCGTTTACGTCTCCTGTTTTGATAGCGATAAAATCAGATCCATTCATATTGTTTACTACATTTTCGTATAGGAGATTATCCTTAAATAGCCATGGATTTCCCTTGTCATCAAACTTATATTGTGCATCAGCAAATCGCCATGCAGGCGTTTTATCATTAAAGTTTTGATTGACACCTAATATGAGTTTTCTCAATTCGGATAAGTCCGAAGCTGTCACCGAGTTGCTTCCGTTGACATCAGCTGCAATAATTTTGTACGGCGAATCAAGCAATTCCAGGCCCAAAATATGTCTTTGAATCATCACGATATCCATCGTAGATATCCCATCCAGCGGATTGTCATTCTTCTGGGGTACAATCTGATAATCATTAAACATCTGCAAATTTTCAAAATGATAGTGTCCTTCTTTATCTGTCATAAATTTTCCTTCGGTTTCTCCACCTTCGAGGACTATTTTTACATCTGTTACCATCGCTTTTTCTTCTGTATAAACAGAGCCATTGATCACGATGCGTCCTGAGGTACCGCACACCTTGTCGTTGTCCTGGATTTCAACAAAGGTGACGGTCTTAGATTGATTACCAGCAAGGTCAGTCACCCATAATTCTACGCGCCGTCTTCCGAGACTATCACAAGTATATGTACGCTTTGTATCATTAACATCGGTAGAAAATGAAAATTTGAGCTTATTAGATGGTGTACAATTATCATTGCTACCATTATTGAAGTCAGAAGCCCAAACATCCTTCATACCCGGTCTCATCAGATTTGTCGCCAGACCATTAATAGCGATCGGTGTAGGTGCCTTACAATCTTTGACTGTAAATAAAAACGAGCAAATAGATGTATTACCGCAACCATCCGTTGCTTCCCATGTCATCTTGTGCTTACCCATAGGATATGACTTTGTCACAGAAGCACCAGTACCTATATATTCAGGTGTACCACCATCATTATTAATATCAATTTTGTATTTCCATGTAATTTTTACAGGCTTGCAATCATCTGTGCCGCTAGCAGTAAAGGTCACATTCTCAGCTGTGCATCCATTGCCTGTACAAATGATGGTGTCTCTACAGACTTTAGCATCAATCACAGGTGGAACTGTATTTTTGAGGTAAATATTTTGAACAAAAGTCCATTTACCTTTAGAACTCGGATTATTTTTATCGTACTGGCACCAGTCAAGGACTGTCCATGTCCTACGAATTGCATTACATGACGTAGGATGTGCAAAAACCTGATCAGAATACGAAGCCGCTGCCATACTGCAATGGTCATTATTAATCAATGGCCTGCCAGTATTAGCCGGATCCGGAACTGTACCCGCACAGGCATTAACCTCGACGTTTTCAACCGGCCACGTGATATCTGACAAATCCAATGGGTCCTTATCAATTACATATATTGTCTGTGTTGCCTTAGTCGTATTACCGCCATTATCCGTAATGACAAAATCTCTATAAATCTTACCTACATTACACATAGTTAGTGCGCTACGATATGTAGAAGTAACCGTAGTACCAGGGCAATTATCAGCGTATAATCCATCTTTACCAGCCTTGCCGGAAGGTGGATAAAAAGTATTAGGATCGCTAATGATAATATCATGGCGGGTTTGACCAGTCGTTACATAGGTGCCAAATACCGATAGATTATTGAGATCTAACGGAAACTCACAGCTTATACTTATATCTGGTAATAACTCACTAATCACTGGTGGAAGTTTATCCTGCACGGTTACGGTGGTCATACATTCAGTAAAATTGCCGTGAATATCTGTAACTCTTAAGACTACGGTTATAGTTTTACCTACATCATCACAGCAAAATTTTACATAATTACCCAATACGTCCGGAGTTGATTCTCCGCATTTATTACCCATTCTTCTACCTTCATAGGTAAGGATACCACCGCAATTATCCGTTGCTTCTTTTATAAGAAAGGAGGCTGGCAATTCAGTAAAATCGTTAAAATTAACTACTAATGGGTCTTTACAAACGATATCAGGGCCCAATTTATCCTTAGCTGTAACCGTCACAGTGCAGGAGGCTGTCAAGCCGGCATTATCTGTAACTGTAAACGTAAATACGTGCGTCTGTCCATGTGAAGAACTGATTACACTACCCGGTATAGGTGTCTGAGTAACACTTGCAATACCACAATTATCTGTAGAGATTACTTGTCCTGTCAATTCAGGTACTTTTAGCATACAATTATTATTTAATGTCACATCCTGCGGTGAAGGACAGATTATAGTCGGTCTTTGATTATCTATCACAGTTACCTTTTGAGTGCAGGTAGCGGTGTTGCCGTTCGCATCTGTAACCGTCCATGTAACGGAGTTTATACCTATGGCAAACTTTGTTGTTCTATCAACCTGCACACCATTTAAGGTGGCAATATCGCTTAAAACACCACAGTTATCCGATACCGTTGGACCACCTAAATCCACATTTGTAGCATAACACTTATCTAGATCCGTATTAACAGAAATGTCAACAGGACAAGTTATCTTAGGCTTCTCATTATCCTGCACTGTTACTGTTTGTGAGCAAGACGCTGTATTGCCATGGATATCTGTTACCGTCCAAATAACAATATTGCTCCCTAAAGAAAATTCCGTTGTATTAGTAACAGTAACTCCATTCAATACTGGAATCGTGCTTCTGACACCGCAATTATCTGCGACTGTTGGTGTTCCTAAATTTACATTTGTAGCATGACATACGCCAACATCAGTTGAAACCGTGATATTAGCAGGACAAATAATAGTAGGCTTTTCAACATCTATGACTGTTACATTTTGAGAGCAACTTGCCTTATTACCGCCTAGATCTGTAACCGTCCAGACAACCACGCCAGACCCAACTGGAATTTCCGTAGAGGAAGTCACAGGAACACCATTATAGGTTATTTCTAATGGGTCTATTATTAAACAATTATCACTCACTGTAGGTGTTCCAAAATTTATGTTAGTAGCAGAACATTTTCCTGGATCGTTATTAACCGTTATGTCAGCAGGACAGGTTATAGTCGGGATGGTAACATCTCTTACTGTAACCGTCGAAGTACAAGTACTGCTATTGCCACAAACATCCGTAACGATTAAAACAACTTGCGCTTGTCCACCAGCTGCTACATCATTACAACCGAAGAACAATGGATGTGTACTTGAGAAGGTTAACTGACCATCACAATTATCTGTACTGCCATTGTCCAGCATATCTGCAGTAATCTCCGCCATACCACTACCATCCAGATCCACCGTAATATCTTTACATCTTGCAGTCGGCGCTACATTGTCTTTAATAATGATTATTTGATAACATGTATCTCTATTGCCAGAATTATCACCTATCGAATAGTACCTTCTGATCGTTTTATCATGCAAGCATCTCATGTTAATGACACTATCTCTGACAAAAGCAAATGATGTGGAATCTAACTGAGTTTCATCCGATACAGAACCTCCCGCAACTAAAAACTCATCTAAATCACTATATGGCAAAGGAGCAGTGCATGTTGTTTTTATAGTATCTGGACACGTTATTTCAGGTGGTGTATTGTCAAATACTATAATATTCATACAACAAGTGGCTGAATTATTGTTTTTGTCCGTTGCAGTCCAGCATACTAATGTACTACCTATCGGATAGCATCCACTTGCATCATTAGGATCGGAACTGTATGGTGAATTATGGACTATGGTTATCATATTATCCGGTGTACAATTGTCAGATGCAACCGGCTGTCCCACATCTATGTGAGTAAATCCTACCGCACAGTTGTTTTCAAATCTTCTGCCATCCATATTATTTCCTACCGATACATCATCTGGACACGATATCGTAGGCACGAGATGATCAGCTATAGTAATATTTTCAATACAGATTGCCTGATTGGTTGTACCGTTATTACACATTTCAGTGACATTCCACGTAATTTGATACATACCAGCCTGCCAAAAACCTAGATTAATGGAAGAAGGATATGGAGGAGAAAGCGTCACTACTGTACCTCCTGGTAAAGTATAGGAAAGAAAAACAAGATGACAATCAGGAGATGATGACGGGGTATTAACAATTACCTCTGCCTCACAATCTGCATTAGCATCTAAAATTAACGATCCCGGGCAAGTGATAGCATCTGGTGATAAGGCTTGTTTAAAGTAAAAACTAAAAGCCTTTTCCTTTAAATTAAGGATTTGCTTACTTAAATCACTGCTAAAGGACAGTCCTAAGATCATTATAAAGAACGAAAACCATAAAATAAGTCTTTGATTCATGGCAAATATGTTTACTCTGTTAATAATATCAAGGTTGTGTTTTTGGGTGGGACCAACCAGAATTATGTCGATATTATAATTAAAACAAAGATTATGCCATATTTATATGTTATGTATTTCTATAATATATTTTTATACATAACATTCTTTCCTAGTTTGGTATAAAGAAAAGAGGGAAGTATGCAACACATACTTCCCTCTTGATATTAATATTATGAATTCAAAAATAAATTACATCAATAATTATTTCTGAACAATAACTTTCTTAGCTATCACACCATTGTTAGTATGGATCATAGCAGTATAAGAACCTGATGCAACAGTGTTAAGATCTAATTTTAATCTTGAATCCTGAACACCATCAAATGATTTAGACATTACAACTTTGCCGTCAACAGATACTAACTCAACTTTAACGTCAGACACATTATCCAAAGTAACATCGATGTACAATTCTCTGACAGCTGGATTAGGGAATACATTAGCGCTACCTGTCTTAGCAATATTGTAAGTGCTGTTTGCTTTTTTGATATCCATTTCGAGATACATATTAGCTAATGAATATAAAGTACCCGTATTGCCTAAGAAACTATAAGTCCTGTCCTTTTCATCATTTTCATCAACTCCTTCGATGTCAATTAAAGATCCAGCCTTAATATTAGATTTTAAAGAATCCAATACATTAAGTATAGGCCAAGCATAAGTAGATCTGTCTAAAGCAGCTGTCAATGAAAATCCATTATAAGTCAAAAACTTCATTCGTGGGAAAGATGGATCCAATGGTCTTGTGTGAGCAACCACAACATAATTTTGATCATCTTTTAGTTGAACTTCACGGCCTTCGATAGGATTGCCGTCATTGTCAGCAGCATACAAAGGAAGCTCTATTAATCGTGGATTAGCAATAGCATCTGCTTCTAAGAAGATACTGTTTGAACCCACTAAAGTTCTTTCGTTTGGCTGACAAGTTATATCATTATTTTCGTCGTTCCACTCATACAACTCTACCTGGATAAATCCTGCACCGTCAATTTCTGCAAGAGGATTCGCAAGACCAAATCTAACTTTGTCAACCGAATAACCTTTACCTTTAGGTAGATAATAAATATTACCAAAGGATTGATAGTTTGTAGGTGTGACTGCCCATATTGCTGCGATATCTTTCATGTAATTAGCAGGAGTAACATCAGCTTCTGGCAATATTCTTCCAAAAGTGTTTTCAGTAACTTGGAAAATGAAAGGTGCTGTATTGTTTTTAGCATCTGAATCCTTATCTGATACGATCTCGTATGACGCATTATAAGCCTGTGGCTTAGCCTCAG